>CAVDKC010000291.1:0-2023 GCA_963609615.1 Oribacterium sp. | reverse complement strand
AGCGGGCGTTGATACATGACACAATGAAAAGTCTGTTTCCGGATGACTACAGGCGCATATCGATGATGGAAGTAAGGAAATTTGTAAAAACACAATCTTAAGATGATGGAAAAAGATGAACTGGAATTGATGGACGGCAGAACAATCGTCGGCTATCCGAGAGACAAGGTAGAGCAACGGAATATGGAATTTTTCCAGCTTGTCAATGCGGACAAGCACTGCAATACAGGCAGTAAAACATCTGCCATTATCAAAGAAGAAAGGCAAAAGGCGCAAGGCCGGTTGCAGAAACTGTTTCTTGCCAACGCCTTCAAGTTGCTTGAGTGCCGCGAACGCATATTGGGTGATAGCCGTATGTTTCTTACTCAGGTACCCGTCGAAAGCGGATTGGCGTATGTGGGAAGCGACGGATTCGCCGATCCTACCTTGGGTGTTTACATAGAATGGTGGGTAAATTGCCCATATTCTTCTGTAGTGGACAAGGACGGATGCAAATGGCTGATTTATCGTTTGGCAGGTTCGCCTCTGTCGGAGCGAAACAAATGCGGACTGGTTGACCGTGACGGCAACGTGAAGGACATGGAACTGCTGACCTTTAGACGCGCGTGGGAATCTTTCATCAGCATTAACCGCCGCTATAAGGAAGGAAAGCAGAAGTACTATGGTTTCTCTCTTCTACAGACAATGGCAATCTTGGAAAAAGAAGGCAAGGCGGTGGTAAACGACAAAGACGACTTCCTGTTTTCGCAGGAAAGAAAAGTGCAGAGTCTCACGACTGAATGCGACAGACTCAAGCAAGCCAACGCCGAGTTGACAACCAAGTACCACCACACGATGATGAGATTGAAGGCACCAGCCCTGAAAGCTTATCTGCAAGAGTTGGACCAGGTCGAGAAGAAGCTCTTTGACATATTGAACTATTCCAACGACGAACTGCGCCAAATGCGTGAATGCAACGGCAACACTGCTGAATATCAGCAAAAGCGGTCGCGAATACGCAAAGAAAAAATCGCTGCCATGCGTGAACGCAACAGGTTCATGCACGGCACGCTGTTCGACATCCTTGAAGGTGAACCGATAGGCCTCCATGAGGTGGAAAGGTTCTTCAGAGGTGAGAACGGAGAGAGTAAAGAAACAGAATAATACAAACGTCATAAACAAGAATACAGCAAATATGGAATCAAACAAGAATTATATTCGCCTTGAGAAGGTGAAAGTGATGCAGGGACTTGAAGCTGCACTAACAGAAGTAGTAGAACACATGAAGTTTGCCCCTCTGGAAAATTGTGGCATCTGGACCGACAAGCAGATGGAGACGCTTGATAACAAATGTGATACCAACGAGCCGTTCGACAGTCTGGATGCAATCTGCATAGATGGCGGACCAAACAGTTCGGCCGAAATCACAAACATTCCGCATCTCGTCCTCCAACTATTCTTGGACTACGAACAGGTAAAACGTTTCCTGGAATTGGAGAATGCAAGTCTATACACAGAAAACGAAGTCCTCCGAGGACAATTTACTATAGACTGTGGTGATGACATCGCAAAAGCAGCTTATCTGTACAGCGAGGTGGCAAGACTCGTGTTCCTGTTCGATGGAGAAAGAAATTTCCAACTGAGAGAATACCTCAAGTGGGAAGACAATCCGGACAGTTTCCACATTAACTTCCGATTTCCCCCAGAGAAACTACGCAATACGGAATTTGCAGAGGAAATAACCCAGAAGGTAGAGGCATACAATCAGAAGGCTGCCAAGCAGGGTGCTCCATTGCTGTCATGGGACGTCACCAAGGGAATCTTGACTGGTCAGTCTGTAAAAGGAAAGGCAAAATCAGGATTGCTGCACAGTCTAAAGCGTGGACTGTATGCGGCATGCGGAAAGGGATTGCCTATGGAAGGTAGCGGTCTGAGAAGGCAGTTCCTTGAGATTTGCTCCTTATGCGGAACGGCCACAGCTGTTTGTCTGACATTATGAAAAAGGACAATGAATATATAGAACTGCTTGACGGAACCTCCCTGC
>CAVDKC010000290.1:0-2032 GCA_963609615.1 Oribacterium sp. | reverse complement strand
TTACGATGGACGATGCCACCGACGGCGTTATCCTGAACGAGAAGGTGGAGTGGTAAAATAGCAGAAAAGCCAACGACCCTCTGCGATTATTCTGCGCCAAGCACCCTTTTCCAATCCATTTCGCGCAAAATAGCGATTCACTATTTTGTGCGAAATGATATTTTTATTATCTTTGCAGCAAAATTGCAGTTGTAACCATGGCACAGGAGATTATGACAGAGACTAACGGCAGAGCACTGCCTGTAGGTATCCAGTCTTTCTATGAGATTAGAAAGAAGGGGTTCCTGTATGTCGACAAAACCGACTTGATTTGGGAACTTACCCATAGAGGCATGAAGAAGTACAATTACCTGAGCCGCCCTCGCCGCTTCGGCAAGTCGGTGCTTATCGATACGCTCCAAGCCTATTTCGAGGGGGAGAAGCATCTCTTCGAAGGACTCAAGGTGATGGAGCTGGAAAAGGAATGGATAAAATATCCTGTCATTCGCCTTGACATGAGCCGAGGGGGAGCGACAGTTGCAGAACTTCATGCCTATCTGGACCGTATCTTCGAAAAATATGAAGAAGAGTACCACATAACAGCAAAAACTGAGGAATCGCTGGGCAACCGCTTTGATACCATCATCACAACCGCATACGCACAAACAGGCCAACAAGTTGTCATCCTCATCGACGAATACGATTCTCCCCTGCAACATTCCTGGAAGACACCGGAGCATGAAGGTTGCACTGAAATATACCGCAGCGTCTTTGCCATATTGAAGGCAGACGATGCGTATGAGCGTTTTGTCTTCATCACGGGCATCACGAAGTTTACTCAGATTTCGCTCTTCTCCGTCCTCAACAATCTCAGCAACATCAGCTTTGAGCCTCAGTTTGCTGCCATTTGCGGCATCACCAAACAAGAGATTCTTGACAATTTCATGCCAGAGATGGAGCAAATGGGCTGCGAGAATGGATGGAGTACCGAGGAAACCATCGCACAACTAAAGGCCTATTATGACGGCTATCATTTTAGCCGCAGAAACATGGTGGACGTATTCAATCCTTTCAGCCTCATCAACGCCCTGAGCGACATGGACCTGAAGAACTACTGGGCTGCCTCCGGCGCCACATCGCTCTTGCCCAAGTTCGTTGGGGACATGGAGTTGCGCTTGGACTATTTCGACCACAGCTACATAGACAGAGACATCCTGGAAACATCCGATGTCGCTGACGGCGGAGCGGAATTGTTCCTGTACCAGTCGGGCTACCTGACCATCAAGGACTACGAAGAAGGAGTCTACACCCTGGGCTTCCCTAACTATGAGGTTCGCAAAGCCCTGTACAAGATAGTGATTCCTGCCTTGACCATGAAGAGTACAGCGGATGTCATCAGTTCGCAAAGCCTGTTGATGAAGATGATGCAAGACGGAAAGGTTGCAGAAGCCATGAAAGCCCTCAAGGCTTTGGTTTCGGATGTTCCCTACAGCAACAAGAAACTTGCCTCGATGGACATGGAAGAACGCTATCGCCTCATCATCAGCACCATCATGCGAGGCATCGGCTTCAAAGTAGAGGTCGAGAGGATGCTTTCCACTGGCAGAATAGACATCGTTGTCTCCACCCTCAGATTCATCTATGTAATAGAGCTGAAACTGTCCAACAATGGTGGTGTCAATGCTGCGGAGGAACAAATCAAGACCAACCAATACACTGCCCCATTCAAGGCCGAAAAGAAAAAAGTCATTGCCCTTGCCATCGAGTTGGATGACTTGGGAAAAGGACTTGTCGATTGGAAAACCGTAGAAGACAGTTAGCACCAAATAACATGCACTTCGTTAGGTACTACCCTGCCGAGGCGCTGAGTGAGCCGGTGTTCAGGACTTGGCACTTCTTCTGGAGAGTCTCCCACAGATCTCTTGCCTAAGTAAGAAATCTGTGAGATCCGTGGGAGAATAATATCCTTGGAATTGTACGGAATCATCGTAATTACTGGAACATCTTCATGACCTTTTCTATGACGGGGGCCATGTCGTAATATCTGTACTCT
>CAVDKC010000289.1:0-2038 GCA_963609615.1 Oribacterium sp. | reverse complement strand
TCTTGGTTTATATGATTAACGATTCCGTAGTCCAGTTGTTGTCAGTAAGCAATCCTAAGTTCGAGTCATACTGTTGTTGGTATTCTACAACGAAGATCCCCTCTTTCTTCTCACTTACAACACCCATGTCAAGCAGTTTCTTGAAATCTGTCTGATAGATGTTGACCGTGTATTGGGCAAGTTTCTTCATCAACGTATACGATGGACCGCCTTGTAGTATTTGGTGTACCAAATCCATACTATCTTTCCAACAAACAACGACAGATACACCAGAATCCTCAATGAGTCGAAATGCCTTGGCACCTGTGGCAAAGCAGATTTCCTTGGGATTATAGAGGTAATGCTTGATGCCTTTCTTGTCGAAACTTTCTTTTCGGCAATACAACTGCTTGAAATACTCTGTCATGGTGGATGGCGCAAACCAATCGGACGTATTGTCAAGACTAAGCCTTGCCTGATTGGCGGCCTGCATGTCTCCTCTTGGCAGAGGATGTTCTTTCGTCAAACTGAACACGTAGGTTGTGCTCATGCCTTTCTTTCCTTCGCGGTTGCACCTACCAGCCGCTTGCAGAACGGAGTCCAAGCCAGCCTCCTGTCTGTAGACTACAGGGAAGTCGATGTCTACACCGGCTTCTATCAACTGGGTGGACACTACACGGATAATGTCTTGTTTTTCGTCCCTTAAGGAGTCTTTTAGCGTGGCTATAGTCTCGCTGATATGAGCAGGGCACATATTCTTTGACAGATGCAGGGTAATGCCCTCTTGAGGTAGGCGTTTGTATATCTCTTGAGCATCCTTACGGGTATTGACGATACAAAGTACCCGCTTGTGACGCAAAATCTTTTCTGCTATTTCATCATAGGATTTTCCTTCGTTGTCAATGCTCAGTTGCACACGCCTCAGTCGGTCATGCAATCTGAATTCCTCCGGGATAATCTCTTCTATATGCCCTATGCCTAAAAAGGAAGCCTTTGGATTGCACCCTTCTATCAGTCCACTCAGTATAGGCTGACTTGCCGTAGTGAGCAAGACCGACACCTTGAAAAGCCTATTGTATGTATTGAGTGCATCCACTATAGGCTGAAGATAGTCTGTCGGCAAAGTCTGTACCTCATCAAGAACAATGACACTATTCGCTATGTTGTGCAACTTCCTGCTATCAGAAGGTTTGTTGGCGAACATTGACTCAAACAGCTGCACATTGGTAGTCACCACGATTGGATAGTCCCAGTTCTCCGTGGCCAACTTCATTTTCTCCTTTAGAGTTTCATCCTTTATATTCTCCGGATCAACATTGCTGTGATGCTCCAACACGTTTTCGTCTCCAAAGATACTTCGCAGCACGGAAGCCGTCTGCATAATGATACTGGTATAAGGTATGGCTATAATAACCCTCTTCTGACCATTGCGAACAGCATGCTTAATTGCCCACAATAGTGACGACAACGTCTTGCCACCGCCCGTAGGAACTGTCAGACTATAAAAACCGACAGGTGAGTCTGCCTTCCTCGCGCATTGCTCTTGAACTTGGTTGCGGATGACGTTAATCTCAGAATTGTCAGTCTGAGACTTCATTCTGTTCAGTCTGCTTTCGAGTAATGGCAACAAAGTCTTCAAGTCTGCTTTATCTTGCCTTAACCTGCAAGACTCATTATCCATAAACCCTTCGGTATCGAGATAATCGGCATCTACCAGGCAGGAGAACAGCATACGCGCCAAGTGATGGAAGTCATTTTTCTCTGGTGCAAATGGCGGTTTCTCCAAGTTTGACTTTTGAACATTCTGGTCTATTTCGGCAGGTATCTCTTTGTGTAGGATTCCTTCCATCTCGTCATAATCGTGCAAACCTGTATGATGAGACACTATCTGGTTTACTAAGAAATTGTCAGAGGACCTTCCATAGATACGTCTCGCTATGATGCCGCCAACATAGGCATGATGGGTATCGCCAGTTACAGTACAGTCGGGCTCATACCCGCTTTCCTTCTTGATGTGTTGTTGAAAAGCATCCGACTCTTTACCTTTGTCGTGAAGCAA
>CAVDKC010000288.1:0-2044 GCA_963609615.1 Oribacterium sp. | reverse complement strand
CTGTCACGTTGACACCAGCCTTCGCTCCGAGCTGACGGATGGCGAAAGAAATCTCAGGAGTAGGACGCAATCCCTCGAAGAGATAAGCCTTGATGCCATTGGCAGAGAAGATGGCGGCAACAGTCTCGGCGAAGAGACGAGAGTTGTTGCGGCAGTCATGTCCTACCACTACGGAGAGGTTCTCTTCGCCAGGGAAAGCCTTGAGGATGTAGTTGGCGAAGCCCTGTGTGGCCATACCTACAATATACTTGTTCATGCGGTTGGTACCTGCGCCCATGATGCCGCGCAAACCGCCCGTACCGAACTCTAGATTCTGGTAAAAGGCATCCACGAGTGCCGACTTGTCTTCAGCGTCGAGCATTGCCTTCACTTCGTTACGTGTTTCTTCATCAAAAGCAGGAGAGAGCCACTGCTGTGCTCTTTCCTCGCACTGCTTGATTAATTCTGCGTTATTAGCCATAGTTTTATTTTGTTATAATGAATTTGTCATTTCAGGGCTTGTGCCCGAGGACAGCGTCATATTCCGCTATCTGCCTACAAAGTTATATAAAATATTTGATAAACAAAGTAAGTTTGGACTTTTTTTTGTATTTTTGCACTCCGAATGGGGAATATGCCCATTTAATAGGACAAAATCATCAAGTATCAAAACATCATCGAGCATGGAATTACATTTCACGGGCATCATCATTGCCGTCAGCACCTTCTTTATAATAGGCCTCTTCCACCCCATCGTGTTGAAGACGGAGTATTACACCGGCACAAAGTTCTGGTGGGTGTTCCTCGTGGTGGGCATCGGAACGGGATATTATAAGGAGGAGGAAAACCAAGGATAAGCGAAACTATCTCTGGCATATACTCTCTATCTTGCAACTATGCATTTTTCTTCCGCAGCACCAGCCATGGAGCCACACCGTGGTGCTTGTCCGTGCGGTAATGGGCTGCCTTCTCCGTAAAATGTGCGATGCCGTCGGGGTCTCTCCAGAAGCCGGACTCGTTTCCGCCCGTCAGGTAGATGGCATCCACGAAACCGTACTCTCGCAGGGCATCGGCAAAGTCCCATAGGGTTTCGGCATGGCGAGTCTCTATCACATAGATCTTATCGTTAGCCGTGCGTGCCAAGGCCTTGCGTTCCACCTTGCCATGGAGGAAGAAGCGGGTGGGCAACTCGCCGTTGGAGACGAGCATGAACTGGCGGAAGTAGAACCCTTTGCGTTCCTCCACATAGTCCTTCACCTTGTCGCTGCGCGAGATGCCTATCACCATTTTGCCGTCTACGATGGCGCAATAGCCAAGGCGCGAGGCATCGCTCTGCAACTGCTCGCCACAGATGACCAGCGAGCCCAAGTACTTGCCCGTAACGGTATAGTCGGCTGTTCGGGTATAGAGCAGCACACTCTGATCAGTGGTGTCGGGTTCTTCGAGTGTCATCTCCACCTGTACATGGCGAAGCTCATACATATTGAGTGCCACACCCAATATAGAATCGCTCCTCAGCACCACCTCGGATGTACCGCTTGGTTGCTTCATGCCTGCCAATTTCTCGATGTTCTCCTTCGGCGACACAGAGATGCTTACACCTATATTATAATAGTAGTTGTAGAGGCGCACTGCCCCATAGCCTCCCGCCCAAACGACCAAAAGACCAATGACGGCAACTGCATATCGCAGCACTGTCTTCCATCGGCTCCTTTTCTTTACCATCAGTGTATTCCCCGATGTCTCAAAGTTAGAGGCATCATCCGTCTCGATAGTAATAACGGGCTCCTCCAGATGTTCCTGTGCGGAAGAAACAGAATCACTATCCTCTATCACGATGACGGGCTTCTCCTGCATGTTGTTGTTCTTGTTTTTCATAAGTTGTCTCCTTCCTGTTCCAATATGTTCTTGAGTTCTTTCAATGCCTCCTTCGACGCCTTCAGCTTGAAGTCGGTGGTGAGCCGGTGGTCCATCAACAGCAAGTCCTGCGAGGAGATATTGACGGAATAGATGAAGTTCTTGTTCACTATCAGACTCTTGCCCACCCTCACGAAGCACCTATCCT
>CAVDKC010000287.1:0-2053 GCA_963609615.1 Oribacterium sp. | reverse complement strand
GATGGAGAAATCCATAGCCTGAAAGACGTCAGCATGGCGGCCGCAGGCGTTCCGCAAAATGTTGATAACAATGGCGTGCCCGTCGGGATGTGGGTTGAGCTACTGGATGACCCCTCCAAGATATGTATGACCGGGATAGCCCTCGGACATGAGGACTACCGGATTAAATCGGAGTGGCTTCGGAGGATCTATCTCGATAATGGGCTGAATCCTGATTGTGTCAATACCATGAAACTCATTCCCGAGAATGTGCCGGGTGGGGTGATCCTGCGGGAACGGCAACACACGCTTAACGACAACATGATCTATAGATTGAGGCGGTGAAAATGGAGATACCGGAATACGGGCAGCAATGGGCGCAGGCGACAAAATATTACGATTATGTGGCGAAAGAATGGATTGAGGAATCCCCTATACGCTATTGCATGCGCCTGATCGGAGAAAATTCAGGCTATTACAACTTCCTGAAACTCGAGCCAATCTTCGATAGCTGGCTTATCGCGTGGATTATCGGAGCGCGTCGTATGGGTAAAACCGACGCTGAATTACTCTTAGCGTGCCTTTTGTATCAGCGGTTCGGCCTGCGCACGATGTGGTTGAGAAATAAGGATATCGAGGTTCAGGATAGGAGATTCAGCGAATCCTTTTTAGCTGACGCAAAAAGATTCGGTTGGTGCCCCTCCGAGTGGATGGCCTTCCCCGACGGTGTGTATTCCTCCGATGACAAAAAGGCGGCTGACAAAATCATAGACTTTCAGGCCATCAGTACCTTCGGTAATCGGCGCGGAGGGGCGCATCCGAGAACGATCCTGATGGTCCTCGACGAATTCATGCCTGAGGACCGCAGATACCCGCCGATGCCCGCGATAGGGTTGATGTCGCTAAGCAAAACCGTACTGGCGGGCAACCCGAACGCTCGGATCATATGTAGCTCGAATTTTACGGAGGGGTCGAATCCGTATTTCGTCCAGTATCAGATCTACCCCGAGGCGGGTCAGGATGTGACAATCTGCGCGGGTAGAAACGTCATCGAGAGAGCGCGGGGATACCGGATGAGCATCGATGCTGCGAACCCGTGGACCGAGAATTATGTGGCGGGCAAATACGCCGACTATGCCAGCGAGACGGAGGATCCTATGCTGGCATTGATTAAGCCAGTCCCGAAGGGCGCGAAGCCCGGGCCGTGGATTCTCTTAAAGGATGGGATTCGGTACCGTTACTGGGTCAAGGGAAACGTGCTATACTGGGATAAGGTCAACGAGAAGGCGGAAGGCGTGACGATCTACACGGACGCGGTTAAAGACACGTCCGATAACGTCCTGATTCTACCCAAATGGTCCGTTAAGCAGCTCAAAGAATGGTACGATGCGGGCGCCATGAGGTTCAAGACACCCAATGTGATGTTCGCGGTCATGAGTACCATTTACGAGGAATTTTGACCATCGGAGAAGCTTCGGTTCCGGACAGAAACAATTTATCAGGGCTAGGAGGGGCTTCCTCCAAAGCCATCCCTTCCATTTATCTCCATGAGCCTGCGGAGTTCCTGACTCATAGTATGCGGCGGCGTGGGCGAACTCGTGCCATAGGACGCTCATGGCCCAAATGGGGTGATTCTCGAGCTTGGTATGGAGAGATATCGCAGGGGTCATGTCCAGATCGTACCGGGTGATACCGAGAGTTGAGGCCCCGAGGTTCTCATATCCCTTCCAATCGACATGAGAGACTATGGGATATTCGCGTTGCCATTTGCTGATCATTCCGAAAGCGTCCAAAGATGACATACTGTTTTAGTATGCGTACGGTCGGGATTAATGTTGCCCTTCGAATCCCGTTGATAATAGTAATGTAGATATGCGTAACTGCGACTTTTTGTTATTCTGTTAGTTGCTACATGATGACAATAGAACGATTTACCTTCGGGCATTACTAACATAACAAATGTTAGTAATACTTGGTATTTTGCAAGGCGTGTTACTCGAATCGAGTAACACGCGCATTCAGTAACACGCCTTGTTCTTTTGTAACGAAAATTTTATTCTATCTTTATATAGCC
>CAVDKC010000286.1:0-2084 GCA_963609615.1 Oribacterium sp. | reverse complement strand
TCCTCTTTGAGTTTTTCAAGTTCTTCTTTGGTGAGTTGGCTTTCGGTCAAACCGTTTTCTTCCAACACTTTCTTTATTTTATCTTCCATATTGCAAAGTTATATAATTAGTTGTTCTTTTTACTATAATCCCATCCGTATTTCTTGGCAAGTATTTTCATAACCTTATGAAAATGTGCTACTTCGGCTCTTGCTATGTTGCTTTCGTTCCACCCTGTTTTGGTGAGATAACTATGTCCTTGTTTAGATACCATTCTGTTTGCATCCGCAAAAGCTCTTGTTGCTTCGTCTGCTGAAACACCCCAACCGCCCTTTGGACGTTTCACTGAAAAAGTGTATGTCGGGGTTACGGCTCGCATTTCCTTTGCATTTGTTATAATGGCAGAACTTATATCATCGCTTGAAAACGAGTTTCCAATGCGCTTTATACCATTTGCACCAAGTGAACGAGGGTGATTGTGGGTCAATATACTATTTACGGGTACTTTCTTAGGGTCAAATACTACTTGTGCGCCCTTACCGCCTATTGAGGTTACAATATCGCCCTTGGAGTTGAAAACGTGCAATGTTTCATCTTTATTGCGTCTGTACTTCTGTTCCATACCTACGATATTCTTAACCATCTTCGCAGTATATCCCTTTTCGGTTGCACCTTTGGAGCCGCCAGAACTGCTTGCCTTTCCGCTTGATGTTACGCCCCCGCTGTTTCTACCCATAAGTTACTTCTTTTTAGCATTGATAAAATCGGTAATGTAGAGCAAGCTGTGCTTTCGGCAAAACTCTTGCACTTCCTCACCGCCACCATAGACCACCAAGTTAGGGCGTTCCAATCCGCTTATTTCCTGTGCCACCTGTAAGTCAGATTTCAGACTTTCCAGCCAGCCGTCAAGTCCACGGGTAAAGAAAGCGTTGTAACCTTTCGGTATGCCCATTTTGTTGTAGTCAATGAACTTGTGGCTAACATTGAGGTCTGCATACACCTTAATGCCGCACTCTTGGAAATAGCGAGAAAGCCACCGCTTTTTGTAGATAAGCTGAATACCCCACGCTTTAGGCGTTTGGTCGTGACAACTACAATTCGGCTCAACAATAGCCTTGCATCCACTTGTCAGTATCTTTATGGGGTCTTTGAATAGAGCCTCAAAGCGGTAATCATCAACATAGAAATGGTATGTTGCTACATCCTTGCGTAGTCGGCTGTTTGCGCCCCAAGGACTAAGTGGCAGCTCAACCTTGCCAGCTTGCATTTCAAGCAACAGGTTAGGTATTTCCATTTCGTTGTCGCTCTCATAAAGCACATCCTTGTACATGGAGCGATAGAAAGCCTCCTTGTCGCTATCTTCTTCATCATCGGCAATGTCGGTTTCATCATCTTCATCACCGCTTTCTGTTTCTTCGGTCTGCTCAACCGCTTTTGCAGTTTTCTTGCCCTTTCCTTTCTTTGGCTCTTCATCTTCACTTGGAATGGTCAAACCTATAAAGTCAAAGTTCACATCAGCGAAAGCCGTTTCCACTTGCAAGGCGTTGTAGTCCCATTCGCCATTATTGATGTTGTCACGAAGAATGAGGTCTGCCTCTTCATCTTCTGATACATTCGTATAAAGGACGGTCGGCACTTCTGCCAACTTGCATTTCTTAGCAGCCTTGAGGCGTTGGTTGCCACACAACACAATGTATTTTCCATCACGCTCTATAATGGCAAGCGGTCGGTGTTCCCAAAAGCCGTTTATGCGTATGGAATCAACCAACCTATCCATGTCAGCCTTGCTGATTGTGCGAGGGTTTTCGGGCAATGGGTGCAACTCTGACACCTTGCGGAACTTCATCTGCTCACATTTCATCGCTCACCTCGCTTTCTTCTTGGTCGGTTGCAAATGTTTCCGTGCAATCGGGGACAAGGTTAGCCTCATCCTCAATCACACGGAAACATTTGCGTATGTATTCAGCCAATCGCACAAGGCGGTAGTGCTTGCGGTATTTGAGAAACACAAGCCTACTGCCGTCATTAGTATCAACACCATAACCATAGAAACGACCTCTGTAATCAAGTGGCAGCTTTACTCTGCCATCGTAGATATACAAATA
>CAVDKC010000285.1:0-2117 GCA_963609615.1 Oribacterium sp. | reverse complement strand
GGTCTTGGTCTGTATTGTCCACATCCTCGTTGCCATGGTAATATTCCACAAGGAAACCAAGCACATTCTCGTCTGCAATGGCATCCTTTATCAAGTATTTGTGCAGACAGTTGCCGAAGATTTCCTTTGTGGTATGACCATCTACGGCGTTTTGTACGAAAATAGGTGTACCTGTAAAACCGAATATCTGAGTGTTGTCGAAGAACTTGACAATGTTCTTGTGACAGTCGCCGAAATGGCTGCGGTGGCACTCGTCGAAAATCATCACGATACGGGAATGGCGTATTTCCTCAATGCGACTACTGTACCATTGTTTGCTGACGGCGGCATTGAGCTTCTGTATGGTGGTGATGATAATCTTGGAATTGCTGTGCAAACGCTTCACCAGTTCGTCGGTGTTGTCGGTACTGTCAACGGCACCAGGTTCAAACGCCTCGTATTCGGCTTGCGTCTGAGTGTCGAGGTCGTGACGGTCAACGACAAACATCACCTTATCCACATCGTCCAACTCGGACACCAATTGTGCCGCTTTGAATGAGGTCAAGGTCTTTCCAGCTCCTGTCGTGTGCCAGATATAGCCGTTGTCATTGGAGTTCTCCACACGGTCGAGTATCTTTTCTACGGCATAGAACTGGTAGGGACGGAGTACCATAAGGCATTTGTCGCCCTCATGCAGGACAATGTATTTGCCGATAATCTTGCCAAGGTTGCACTTGTCAAAGAAGAAGGAAGCGAACTTGTCCAACTCATTGAAAGGAACGTTGGCGGCATCTGTCCAGTTGAAAGTAAACTTGAATCCGCTGTTCGGGTTGTTGGCGAAGTATCGGGTGTTCACACCATTGGAAATGACAAACAACTGGATGTAGTCGAACAAGCCATGAAAGGATGTCTTGTGATAACGCTGTATCTGGTTGTAAGCCTGTTTCAGTTCAACGCCCCTGCGCTTTAGTTCTATCTGAACCAAAGGCAAGCCGTTGATGAGTATCGTCACGTCATAACGACACTTCTTTCTTCCCTCTACTGTGATTTGGTTGGAGACCTGAAACTCGTTCTGGCACCAATGCGTCCTGTCCAAGAACTCCACCCATATACGTTCGCCAGTCTCCAATTCGAGCGGATAGAGGTCACGGAGTTTCTTTGCCTTTTCAAAGCGAGTGCCACCTTCAAGATAGATAAGTATCTTGTCAAACTCACCATCGGTAAACTGGGTACGTCCGAACTCGCCAAGCCGCTTGTGGTTATGTTTCTCCAGCTGCAACTTGAAATTGGCATACAGGTTCTTCTCCTCTTCAATATGAACATACTCGTAGTTCATCTTTTGAAGAGTGGCGATAAGTCCGTTCTCTAAGGCTGCTTCACTTTGTGATGACATATTGGTGCGTAGTTTAATGTGTTATTGCCTTATACGTTGTTTTCCATCTGAAAAATCCGTATGTCCAAGGCGTTCTCTATTTTACTGATGGCTTCAAGCGATAAGTTTTCTCGCCCTTTGATGATTTTGGAAATGTATTGCTGGGTGCATCCCATCTTCTCGGCAAGTTTCTTTTGGGTCATGCCAAGTTCCTTCATTCGTGCAGACATTATCGCTGATATGGCGAGGGAATGCGAATACCAAGATTTTTCCTCTTGCGTATTTCGAACCATGTCCGATTTTTCCATGTCGGACGCAAATCGCTTGTTGTCCATCGTATATATTCTTGTAATTTAATCACAAAGATAATATTTTATAATCGAAATCAACAACTACGAGGTTGTTTTCTTTCTCTTTTTGACAATATTTTACTTTTTAAACTGCCAAAAGCATGAAAATGAAGGCTAAGAGTCACCTTTTTGTGCAAAAAAGCAACGAACATAGGGAAAGAAATCTTGTCCCCATGTCCGCTGCTGCTACGTTCATTTTTACCCGAACACCCCATTAAACAGGCTGACCGCCTCAATCTTCTTTTCGAGAGCCACCTTTGCATACACTTCCGTTGACTTGATGCTGCTGTGACCAAGCACATCCTTCACTGCCGAGATGGCGATGGTTGCCGTGGTGTGACGGCTGCAATGGTAGGTCAAATCCTTTTCTATGCCAGCCTTGTCCTTGATGCGGCGCACATACTTGGATATGTTGT
>CAVDKC010000284.1:0-2137 GCA_963609615.1 Oribacterium sp. | reverse complement strand
CTCCGATTTCTTTCCTCCACTTGGTCTTTCCTTTGGCATCAATCGTTGTCGTGCAGGTGCAAAGGTATGGCAACGGGCTTTGGAAATAAAAGGTCGAGCCTGTGGTTTTCGGAAAAATCTCCACACCGTTGGGTAGTATTTGTTCCGAAAAACCTTGTATTTCCTGCCTCGCCGCCTTTGGAAGGCACCTGAAACGAAACGACCGATGCGACAGGAAGACGCAAAAAAAATGTCGGAAAAGGGAGCGACAAAGAGGTGAAGAAACGAGAACTTCCCTTCTGCTCTTGGAACCGCAAATGATTTTAATTCAAGGCGATATGACAACAAACATCAACATAACACAGACTTGGTGGAGGTTGTTCTCCGCAGTCGGCTCAACCCTCATCACATTGGTGGCTTGGTTGGGATATATGGCAATCGGCATAGTCGGTGAAGTCATATTGGGAGTGGTTAGGTTCATCTTCGGCATCCTCATATCCGTCATTTCGTTATTGGTGCTGATTGGGACATTCATTTGGTTATTAACGCTTTAACATTAAAAGGTATGGCAACAAAAAGACATTCAAAGACCGCATCACAGCAATGCAGATACTACGAGGTGGACAACATCTTTGAGTATATGGTGGAAACCTACATCAATGGCAACATCACGTCATTCAAGGAAATCTACCGAGAGTTGAACAAGGAAGCAAGACGTGACTTTGTGGACTTCATCTTTAACGAGGTGAACCCGAAGTACACGATTGAGTTAATCAAGCAAATCATTTAATGAGCAAGCAATATGAACAGAAGCATTGAAGCAATACCAACGTGGTCACTCTGCTACATCATCAATGGCGATGCAAGCGGACTGACAGACGAGGAAATCCACATGGTAGCCGAAGCCATGCGCAAGAACAACATTGAGATAGTAAGTCCGAGGTACAACGAGGACATGAGTACCGAACCCTACTTCAGCCATTATCCGTTCTTCGGACTGCCTACGGAGGTGGAGGACTGCGACATCATCTATCACGAGTAACGAACCCTTTAACAACATCAGATATGAACACTACTGAATATTTCAAGAGAACCATCCAAGCCTATTTGGAGGAGCGGGCAATAGAGGACGAACTATTTGCCACCAAGTTTGAAAACCCCGACAAGAACATTGACGATTGCGTCACCTACATTCTGAATTGGGTGCAGCAGAGCGGTTGCAACGGCTTTTGCGATGAAGAAATCTACGGGCAAGCCATCCACTACTATGAGGAGAAGGACATCGAAGTCGGCAACCCATTGGACTGCCATGTAGCAGTGAACCACCACATCGAACTCACCGAGGAAGAGAAGGCACAGGCAAGACAGGATGCCATCCGTCAGTATCAGCAAGAGCAACTCTGCAAGATACGCAACAGAGAGACCGCCAAGCGCACCTCACCGAGAACCGCCAACACCATCCAACAACCCTCATTATTTGACACACTATGAAGCCAAGAACGAAATATCAGAAGCAAGTCGTAACCTCCAACAAGGGGTTACGACCCATCAAGGGAGCGCAACTGAAATGGGCTTTCCGCGAATGCCTTGACCACTACGCATTCCAGTTGAAGCACGGACAGACCACCTGCATGGACTGCGGTCACACTTGGACGATGGACGAGGATGCCGACAAGTGCATCTGCCCCAAGTGCAAGGCAAAGTTGGAAGTGCAGCGCACCAAACGGCAGAAGGCGCAATCCGTCACCTACTTCAGCGTACTCACCGAGCGCAAGGGACTGCAACTCATGCGAGTGTTTCAGATGAAGGCTCACTACCGCAAGGGACAAAAGGCGGACATCTATTGTTGGGAGGTGGCACGCTATTGGATGAACGAGCAAGGCAAGGTGGAGGTCATGGCACGCAAGCGCACGATGGGCATCTACATGGACACGTTCTGCTACGACTCAGACATTGAACTGCGCAAGGACAACGCCACCTACCAGCACATTGCCTCATTCCCAGTCTGCCCCGACATGAAGGTCATCCCTCAGATATGGCGCAACGGCTTTAACGGAAAGTTCCACGGCATAGCCCCCTTCACCTTGTTCAAGGCGATGCTGACAGACCACCGCATCGAAACAATGATGAAGCAGTGCCACTACGACCACGTCCGCTA
>CAVDKC010000283.1:0-2142 GCA_963609615.1 Oribacterium sp. | reverse complement strand
TAGAGCACCTGCTTTGCAAGCAGGGGGTCAACGGTTCGAATCCGTTATTCTCCACACAAGGCTTAACAGCCGCAAGGTCTATGAAATGATGTAACAAGCGTAAAGTAATACTAAAGCAAAACGAAAAGCTGAAAGTATATGTCATCCGGCACGGCCGAACTAGCGATAGTGCGGCAAGTGTCAGAAACGGAAAAAGTAAGAAAGGGCGCATGGCGGATGCCTTGGCTCTCGGAGACGATGAAGGACGTGATAAGCTGCGAAAAGCCGCGGGGAGGTGCAAATGACCATTGATCCGCGGATATCCGAATGGGACAACCCGACATTCTGAAGGAATGTCATCCAACGAAGTTGGAGGTCAACGTGGGGAACTGAAACATCTTAGTACCCGCAGGAAAAGAAAATAAATAATGATTCCCCTAGTAGTGGCGAGCGAACGGGGATTAGCCCAAACCCGCCCTGTTACGGCAGGACGGGGGTTGTAGGACCGCGACATCGCACGAGCGACAGTGAGTGGAAATGATTGGAAAATCATTCCGGAGAGGGTGAAAGGCCCGTACACGAAGCTGTCCGAAGCGTAGCGGTATCCTGAGTAGCGCGGAGCACGAGGAATTCTGCGTGAACCCGCCGGGACCATCCGGTAAGGCTAAATACTCCCGAGAGACCGATAGCGAACCAGTACCGTGAGGGAAAGGTGAAAAGCACTTCGAACAGAAGAGTGAAATAGTCCCTGAAACCATGCGCCTACAAGCGGTCGGAGCATCTTCGGATGTGACGGCGTGCCTTTTGCATAATGAACCTACGAGTTACCGTCATTGGCAAGGTTAAGTGCTACGAAGCACGCAGCCGAAGCGAAAGCGAGTCTGAACAGGGCGTCGAGTCATTGGCGGTAGACGCGAAACCGAGTGATCTACCCTTGGCCAGGCTGAAGTCTGGGTAACACCAGATGGAGGGCCGCACCAATAAGCGTTGAAAAGCTTCTGGATGAGCTGAGGGTAGGGGTGAAAGGCTAATCAAACTCGGAGATAGCTCGTACTCCCCGAAATGCATTTAGGTGCAGCCTTTGAAATTACTGACGTGAGGTAGAGCGACTGATAAGATGCGAGGGCTTCACCGCCTATCAAGTCTTGACAAACTCCGAATGCTCGTCAGTTTAATTCAAGGAGTGAGGGCATGGGTGCTAAGGTCCGTGCCCGAGAGGAGAAGAATCCGGACCGTCGGCTAAGGTCCCGAAATGACAGCTAAGTTAAACTAACGAAGTCCGGTTGCTAAGACAGCTAGGATGTTGGCTTGGAAGCAGCCATTCATTTAAAGAGTGCGTAACAGCTCACTAGTCGAGGAACCGGGCGTGGATAATAATCGGGTATTAAGTTGTCTACCGAAGCCGCGGGATACATAAGTATCGGTAGGGGAGCATTCCATTCAGCGTCGAAGGCGTACCGTAAGGTACTCTGGAGCGTATGGAAAAGCAAATGTAGGTATAAGTAACGATAAAGGGGGCGGGAAACCCCCTCGCCGAAAGACTAAGGTTTCCTGATCAACGCTAATCGGATCAGGGTCAGTCGGGTCCTAAGGCTCAGCCGAACGGCGAGGCCGATGGCAGAAACGGTTAATATTCCGTTACTACCTTTATGGGTGACGCGGGGACGCAGGAGTGATACCGCCGCCGTCTGACGGAATAGACGGTTGAAGGGCGTAGGCGTAGATTATCCCAGGCAAATCCGGGATGAGAGCCGAACCTGAAAGTATGCCGATTCCTTCTGGAAGAAGCAATAGCGCGGGTAAGCATGCTGCCGAGAAAATCCGCTAAACTTAACCATAGAGGTACCCGTACCGCAAACGGACACACGTAGTCGGGTTGAATATACTAAGGCGCTTGGGTGAATCACGGTTAAGGAACTAGGCAAACTGACCCTGTAACTTCGGGATAAAGGGTCCCGTCTCGCAAGAGCGGGCGCAGAGAATAGGTCCAGGCAACTGTTTAACAAAAACACAGGGCTGTGCGAAATCGAAAGATGAAGTATACAGCCTGACACCTGCCCGGTGCTGGAAGGTTAAGAGGAGATGTCATCGCAAGAGAAGCATTGAATTGAAGCCCCAGTAAACGGCGGCCGTAACTATAACGGTCCTAAGGTAGCGAAATTC
>CAVDKC010000282.1:0-2153 GCA_963609615.1 Oribacterium sp. | reverse complement strand
TAGTACAAAGAAAAATAGTAGAAAAGAATAATGCTATATAAGAATGGCAAAGTTGAGATGATATCCTCCAAAAAAAAGCCCGAGGCAATGCCCCGGGCTTTTTTCGTTACCGTATTTTGGTCTAGTAATTTATTTCCTCTTGTAATAGCAGTCAAAGAATTGAGTTTTTGTCATTCCAAGGTTTCTCAACGTGTTCTTCACGATGAATTCTAGTACGGGCGACTTGTATGTATTCATGCGAAGACTGGCACATTAATCGGTTCGTGATATTTCTTGAAATCTTTCTTGTCGAGTATGTTGCTCAGCTCCGCATTCTTTGAGATTAGCATTGAAATTTTTGGCGTTTCAACTTCATGCTGCTTGACATTCCACCCATGATTCTTAAGATCCTGAAACAACGTTCCCTCACTGACAGAATAGTCGAAATACTCTTTCAACACAATGTCGAAAGAGCAACGCGCTTCCTCCTCAGTTTTCCCATAGCCAGACAAGTCCAAAGCTGGGCTATAAGCGATGTAATTGTCATCCTCCTTGAATAGAAAGATGGCAAGCTCCGAGTTTATCTTTTCATTCGAAAATATTTAAGTTGCGAAGTGCTGATTTTCAGCATTTCTTGTTAGTTAATCTAGTTTAGACACAACAAAAGATTAGCATGCGGCTTGTGACTACATGCGGCTATTTGGTAGGCATTTATGTTTTAAAACGACCGGATGGTCAGGAAATTTCATTCGCGTGCTCGGAGCAACAATCTTTGCCTCTCAGTCGTTTAGACCAGTTTCATTTTCAGGCTCAAAGTCCCAGTAAAAATCGGCCTTAGGATTCGCGCATCCTATACGCTTTTTGTCTCGGGCGAATCCTCTCCGAGTAGTTTATTCAGCTGTTCGCGATGATACTTGATTTGGGCATCCTTGCGGCGTGAGTTCATGTAATCTTCCCCAAGTTCCATATAGGCAGTGCCGTCCTTTAGCATATGATATACCACTTTCAGCATTTCTGCGGCAATCGCGACCAATGCGCGTTTCTTTCCTCTCCTTGCTGCCAACCTCTTGTATCGGGCCGAGAAATAGGTTCCTTTGGTTCTTGTCGCACACCACGCACATTCTGTCATTATTGCTTTTGTGGCCTTGTTGCCGTGGTTGGTGTGTGAGCTTTTTTTTTACCTGCGCTCTCGTTATTGCCCGGGGCCAAACCTGCCCAGGATGTCAGATGCTCTGCCGTGGGGAACACTTCCATGTCAACGCCGATCTCGGCGAGGAGCTCGTTTGCCGATTTTACGTCCATGCCGGGTATCTCGCAAAGTTGCCGAACCTGTGCGTCAATGGGCTGCATCCTCCGTTCGATTTCCTTGTCGAGATGGTCTATCTCAGCTTCGATGTTGGCAATGCTTGTACGGATGGCACGAATCATGAAAATGTGGTGCTCGGTAAAATTGCCCTCCACAGCCAGGGCGATTTCCTCTTTAGAGGACTTCAGCCTACGGTTGGTACAGAGGGCGGCAAGCTTCCCAGGGTCTGTCTCCCCACCTATGATTGCATCAATGACTGCCGTACACGTCTTGCCACGAATGTTGGAAAAAACGCTGGACAGTTTGAGGTTTGCATCCTCGAAGATACGTATCATGCGGTTGTGCTCAGCCGCCTGTTGCTGCACGAGCTTGCGGCGGTATCTGGTAAGGTCACGGAGGTCACGTTGTTCTCTGGACGGCACAAAACTGCCTTTGAGCAGCCCAGCACGAAGCAGCTTGCATATCCATGCTGAGTCTTTCTTGTCAGTCTTGTGCCCGGGAACATACTTGATGTGCCGCGCGTTCACTACCATTATCGTAAAACCGCCGGGCTCCAGGATGTTCATCACCGGTTTCCAGTAAACTCCCGTACTTTCCATCGCGACATGAGTCACGCCGAGAGCCAATAGCCATTCTTTCAGTTCTGTCAAAGATCTCGTTGTAGACTGGAACGTACGAGTTTCCGGCTCTATGCCCGTTCCGTTTACTGTTGCCACTATCTCCTTCTTGTGAACATCAAGACCGCATCCGCGCTCTACTACTTCATCGAAGGTGACTTCTTGTTTCTGTTTCGCCATACTAAAAGGGTGTTAGGGGTTATAACTGTGGCAAAGGTAGCTAAATCCTATGAAATGACCATAGGATGCCC
>CAVDKC010000281.1:0-2198 GCA_963609615.1 Oribacterium sp. | reverse complement strand
GAGCGGGTAATGCTCCACTGTCGATAGCGCTTGCGGAATACTCTCAAATTCTGTCTTGGACAACTTGTCCTGGAACAGGGCATAATATAAGATGGTGGAGAATCGCCGGGTAATGTCTGTTGTAAATTGTCCACTTGCCAAAATAGTGTCGACATCGCAATGGCAATCCAGGAAACGCTGTACGAACTTAATGAGCGAAACCGTGTTGATGTGCAGAAGATTGCCCATGCCTTTTACCAGGCGTTTCGTCACATCGTCGTCTGCATACCTTTCACACTTGCCGGCATCTCGCTTCAGCGATGTCCAGCAGTTGTTGCCCTTGTAGAGCAGGCGGACATCCTGCCCGTTGTTGGCTATGAACTGTGCCAATGTGGGGGTGGTGTCATACGACATGAGCTCCTTTACCAGTCTGCGGTTATTGTAGATGGCACTCTTGATGTTGTTGAGAATGTAGCTCTTGGCCTTGCGCTCCATATAGATGGCGCAACCACGGGGGAGCAAGGTGAATCTTTTCGTTATCTGACTGGTGATGTCCTTGTCTTTCCGGGTGCACAGAGCGCGGAAACGGCTTGCAAAATCATACTGCTTGTTAGCCTGAGCCACAAAGTCGAGTACGGTGAGGTAATCCTTTCCGGCACTGAGACGAAGACCGCGTCCTAATTGCTGCAGGAAGATGGTCAAACTCTCGGTGGGACGAAGGAACAGGACGGTGTCTACTTCCGGAATGTCCACACCCTCGTTGAAGATATCTACCACGCAGAGATAGTTTATCTTTCCGGCAGCCAAATCGCGGTTGAGTTGTACACGTTCTTCTGCATTCGTCTCGGACGTGAGGCTTGCCGCCCTTAATCCTGCTTTACAGAATTGTGCTGCCATATAGTCTGCGTGCCGCTTGTCTGAACAGAAACAAAGGGCGTGGCACTGTGTCTCGTCTGGCAGATATTCCTGCAGTTTCTGTACGATGAGCCCCACACGTTCTTCGTTGCACAACTTGTCGGTAAGTTTGGAGATAATGTATTTGCCGTTTGCCCAAAGCTCGTTGCCCGAAATGTCTGTGCTGTCCGAAATGCAAAGGTACTGGAAGGGGGTGAGCAATCCTTCGTCCAAAGCCTGCGGCAATCTGATTTCGGCACTAATCTTTCCGCCGAAGTCGGGCAGAAGGCTCTGCTGGTCCATTCGCTCGGGGGTGGCGGTAAGGCCCAAGAGTATTTGTGGCTTGAAGAATCCGAAAATCGGACGATAGCTCATGGCAGCACCGTGGTGAGCCTCGTCGATGATGATAAAGTCATAGTAGTCGGCTCCCAAGCGCCGGAACACGTCAAACTGGTTGTTGAGGGTGGCTACAGACACAAACAGGTGGTCGAGGTTGTCGCTCGGGTTGTAGTTGCCTACCCATAGCTCGCCGAAGTTGGCATCTCCCAATACGCTCTTGAAGGTGTGGAGGGATTGTTTGAGTATTTCCTCCCTGTGCGCCACGAAAAGCAGTCGGTTACGTTCTCCCGGGTGAGCATTACGGAATCGTTTGTAATCGAAGGCGGAGATGACTGTCTTTCCTGTACCAGTGGCAGCAACGACAAGATTGCGGTAGTTGCCGTTGTCCTCCCTTTCCACTTGCAACTTGTCGAGAATCATCTTCTGGTGGGGCAGCAACTGGTAGCGCTGGAATATGTCTGTACGAAGCCTGTTGTTGGGGTTCTTCTGGATAGCCAGCTCCCTGTTGAATTTCTCGATGCCGCCAATACGGAAGTCCTCAAAATTATCGCTGTTCCAGTACATCTCGAAGGTTGCGAGAGCCGATTTTATTATATGTGGGTTCTCGACATTCGTGACACGGATGTTCCATTCCAGTCCGTCGGTCTGCGCAGACCGGGAGAGATTGGACGAACCGATGTAAGCCGTGCTGAATCCGGAGTTTCGTTCGAAGATATACGATTTGGCGTGAAGCCGCTCTATCTGGGCGTTGTACGAAATGCGTATCTCGGTGTTAGGCAGTTCGGACAGTTGCTCTACGGCCTTTGCCTCGGTAATGCCGCAATAGGTCGTGGTGATGATGCGCAAGCTGTGCCCCTCTGTGCTGCAGAACTTTCTCAGTTCGTCGAGCATCATTCGGATGCCCGACAGGCGGAGGAAGGAAACGATGATGCAAATTCTGTCGGCAGAAGCAATGTCGCGCATGATTTCCTCGCCGAGCGACACAC
>CAVDKC010000280.1:0-2203 GCA_963609615.1 Oribacterium sp. | reverse complement strand
AAGGTGAATACGGAAATGCTCAAATTCTATTGGAGTTTGGGCGAGGATATTTGCGAGAAGCAGAAGCAATACAAGTGGGGCGCAAACTTCATGAAGAGGTTGAGCCTTGATTTGCGTGCGGAATTTCCTCAGAGTGAGGGATTTTCTGTAGCCAACCTATACAACATAAAAAAGTGGTTTGTCTTCTATTCTTCTCAAACTGAATTTTTCTACCAAGCTGGTAGAAAATTACAAGAAGTGGAAAATTCGGTCACGCCAATGCCCGAAATCCTGCTTTGTGTACCTTGGAGACATCAAACGGTCATCGTGTCTAAATGCGATACGATAAACGCTGCAATGTTCTATCTCAACAGGGTTATTGAAGGCAACATGAGCCGTACGGAGCTGGAGAATGTTGTCAAGGCTCAACTGTACGAGCGCACGGGCAAGGCTTTGAACAACTTTGATGTTACGCTCCCACGCCCACAAAACGCACTGGCAACAGAGATTATAAAAGACCCTTACAAGTTGGATTTCTTCTCATTGCCAAGCAAGTTCAGCGAAATGGACTTGGAAAACAAGTTGGCCACAAATATCACTCGGTTCCTTCTGGAACTGGGCAAAGGTTTTGCATATGTAGGTCGGCAGATGGAACTTGACACGCCAAGTGGCAAGTCTTACTTCCCCGACATGATTTTCTATCATACCCGGCTGAAATGCTATGTGGTGGTAGAACTGAAAATCGTGGACTTTATGCCTGAGTTCATTGGCAAACTGAATTTCTATGTTTCGGCTGCCGATGAGTTGCTTAGAGGTGAGGGAGACAATCCAAGCATCGGCATACTTCTTTGCAAGGACAAAGATTCGTCCGTTGTAGAGTGGTCGCTGCGTGGCATCACTACTCCGTTAGGTGTAGCAAGCTATCAGTTGCAGGAAGTCTATGAACGTACTTTGCTCGAAATGAAGCAGGAAGCAGCTGAAGAAAGTGCATCTGACAACCTACAATAAATGAATTTGTCTACAAAGATGGTAGACTATAGATGTTTCTGCATATACTTGGCATGAGATGTGCCATAGTGCTTCAACTTGAAAAAGGGAGCGGTTGTTTCGGATTGTAACCAAACCCTTTGTTTTTGTGTCGTGGCTGGAGGTTTGGTTTGTGGGGAGAGACGGGTGGAATAACAGGGATGTACGCTTTTGTTACATCCTATTGCAGCGTATTTTCTTGTTCTCTAACTTTGCAAATCGAAAATGCAACGCAAATCGAGAGGGTGATGCAAATCGAGAGTGCGATGCAAATCGAAAATACAACCAAAACCTAAAGAACGACTTGAACTTATGAAGAAATTTTCTTTGTTAGCTGTGGCTTTTCTGATGGCGATGCAGGCGGGAGCAGCACCACGCTTTGTGACGTTTCAGAAAGATGCCGCAAATGGCCTGGCTGTTGTCAAGGCAGGTAAGCCTATCAATATTTTGTTCGACAATAGTGACGACGAAGGGGTGGGGATGGCTGTCAACAGCCTCTGCGCCGACATGGAGAGAGTGAGCGGCACGAAGGCGCAGGTGGTCAGCGCGCCCGAACGGGAGTGCTTCATCGTCGGTACGCTCAACTCCTCTTTCATAAAGCAGATGACGAAGAGCGGCAAGTTGTCCACTAAGGATTTGCAGGGGAAGCGCGAGAAGTATCTCCTGCAGGTGGTGGAGAAGCCGATGGCCGGAGTCGATAAGGCGCTGGTCATTGTGGGCAGCGACAAGCGCGGATCCATCTATGGCGTGTACGAGTTGTCGCAGCAGATGGGCGTCTCGCCGTGGTACTGGTGGATGGACGTCCCCACGCAGAAGCATGCTGATGTCTATATAAATAAAGGTGTATATACGGACGGCGAGCCTAAGGTGGAGTATCGCGGCATCTTCATCAACGACGAGTGGCCTTCGTTCGGCAATTGGGTCACCACCCATTTCGGTGGCATCAACTCCAAGATGTACGCCCATGTGTACGAGTTGATTCTTCGTCTGAAGGGCAACTTTATGTGGCCCGCCATGTGGGGCAGCGCCTTCTTCGACGACGACAAGGACAACGGCGTGCTTGCCAACAAGATGGGCATCGTGATGGGTACGTCCCACCACGAGCCGATGGACCTGGCCCAGCAGGACTGGAAACGTCGCGGCGAGGGAGCATGGAACTTCCAGACCAACAGGGAGGGACTCCTGAAGTTCTGGAAGT
>CAVDKC010000279.1:0-2212 GCA_963609615.1 Oribacterium sp. | reverse complement strand
TCATCATCACACGTCACTACGACACCGACCACGAGCACATCCATCTGATGTTCTCGCGTGTCGATAAGGACGGCAAGGTTATCAGCGACTCCATGGAGAAGAAGCGCAATGCACGCATCTGCAAGTTGCTCACACTGAAATACGGATTGTATATGGCAAAGGGCAAGGAGCGGGTCAACAGAGACAAGTTGCGCGGCAACGAGAAGTTGAAGTACCAGTTCTATGACAAGGCAATGCGCTGTCGGTTGCAGTCCACGAACTGGAAGGAGTTCGATGAAACACTCCGGAACGAAGGCTTGAGGTTGCGCTTCCATTTCAATAATGTCACGGGCAAACTGATGGGCGTGGTGTTCACAGACGGCAAGCATACCTTCAGTGGCAAGCAACTCGACAATGCATTGAAGCTGCCGTCACTTGTAGCGCAGTTTGGCGACCCGAAGCAGATTACCCACGATAGTGTCTGTTCATGGTACGAACAATACAAACTGCAGTTGCACTACCACAACGATTGGCAGGGATGCCGGACTATTGACCAACGATACCCCGACATCGACAAGGTTTTTCCCGAGGGCAAGATACCGGAGTTCAAGTACCCGGCAGCAGAAAGACTGTTGGCCCGACTAAGTCCCGAATTGCAGAATGTATTGCGTCAGGATTTTTGTCCGTCGGAGGATGGCAAGACGGTGTTTGTGCCGTTCTCTTTATTGTTCGACCTGTTGCTCCAGCCCTACGCACCGCAGCTCTCCATGGGAGGCGGTGGAGGAGGCAATAACCAAGGATGGCGCGACCTCGACGATGACGACAAAAACAAATACCGCTTCCATTTCAACTTTGCTCCGTCCCATTCAAAGAAACCACAAGTCAAACGAAAGTAGAACACTATGGCAAGTAATAAACCCACAAAACCGAAGTCTCAGGAGAATATGGAGACCATTGGCGCAAAGCTCCGCCTGAGCAACCGTTATCATGACGGAGAGATTCAGATGCTCACAGCCATCGGTGCCTCCCATGGTCTGAAGATGTCCTTCAATGAAAAGGAAGGTACTGTGACTGTTGAAAAGGATGCCGACTTCCATCCAACAGAAACCACACAAAGTACATTGCCGCAGCAAGTAAATCCTGCTACCATAGCAACAGTCAGTTACAAGCTCGACCAAACGAAACTGTTGGACGAACTAAAGCCTGTTGTTGCAAGTGCAGTCAAAGCGAGTCTTCTGGAGCATCCTATTCAGGCTGTCGCTTCTGTTGACCGCAACGTGCTGCTCGCCAACAATGAGACAACCATGCAGTTGGTCAACACCAAGTGGAACCAATGGTTTGAAAAGAAAAAGGCGGATTTGCAGAAGACAGTCAAGCCGCAGGTTTCTGCACGGCCACGACCGCAACCACAAATTGCATTCCGGTCGGGAGACGATGTCGTGTACAAAGTTCCGGAAGAAGAACTCTATGAGGATGACAGGCCACTTATGCACTCGACTTCAATCTCTTCCAAGAAGCCATCTCTCATAAAACGCATTTTGTTCCGTATCTACGAAGACATGGTTTCTTGTTGGTGGAAGGTCGGTGCTTATGTCGTCTGTATGTGTTCTTTGGTGTTCAACTGTTATCTCGGCTACAAGAACTACCGCATGAACAACATCGTCAAGGAGTACGGCATTCTGAAACCTGCCCTCATGCACCATCGTGATTTCCGTGATTTCATGAAGTCTCTCGATGAAGTGCTCAACGAGGACGATATTGACGATGTACTCAAACGGCTCGAAGACCGCGAAAAGAAAAATAGTGAGTAGCCGCTATCAAAAAGTAGCCGCCTGACCATATGTAGAATGCGTAAAGTCAGGCGGCGATATGAGGGTTAACGACAACAAGGCTGCCACAGTTCAGTTGACGTACCCGGCGGCAGGGTGAAGACATCTGGATTTCAGACTTCTGTATGAAATCCCTTGTTGGTACAGTCTACTCGACAATCGCTATTCTTGCACTGGCCTTGTGGTTGAAGTGAGCCTGTTTTTCAGGATGGGGTACTTTCAAGGTACACCGTCTTGCAAGTGCGAATTTTTATGCTATCTGTAAGGTTTGAGCGCGTAAACTATCAAAACCGCCATCAAAACAAAAGAAAACCCCGAAAACATTTTGTTGTTTCAAGAAATAATTGTACATTTGCACCGACAGTTCCCACCACGCTTCCCGAAGAACAGCGAACCAGGGTGGG
>CAVDKC010000278.1:0-2237 GCA_963609615.1 Oribacterium sp. | reverse complement strand
CGTAAATTCATTATAAGGAGGTCACCATCATGACCAAATATCGTGAGATCATCCGGTTGGCACAACCCGAGCTGGTATTAAGTCAGCAGAAGATTGCGCTGAGCTGTGGTGTCTCAAAGAAAACTGTCAACAAAGTCCTTAAGGCCGCCAGCGAAAAGAATATCGCCTGGCCGCTCCCAGCATCTTATACGGATGCTTTCCTTGAAGGACTCCTGTTCCCCGGAAAGAAGGAACAGGCTGATGCCTCTAAGAGGCGTATGCCGGATTATGAACATATCCGTAAGGAACTGCTCAGAAACGGCGTGAACAAAAAGTTGCTCTGGACTGAGTATCTGGAGGAATGCCGCCTTTCTGGCGACATTCCACTCATGTACTCTCAATTCTGCTATTACATCCAGCAGGATGAGCAGAAGCGCCGCGCCACTATGCACATAGGTCGCAAACCTGGTGAGCAGACTGAGGTCGACTGGGCCGGAGATCCGGCAGCAATCATCGACCCGGATACCGGCGAAATCACGCCTGCATACATCTTTGTCGGTGTGCTTACGTATAGCCAGTATCCTTATGTCGAGGCGTTTCTCGACGAGAAACAGGGATCGTGGATAACCGCACATGTACATATGTATGATTATTTCGGCGGCGTTACGCGTATCCTGGTTCCTGACAACTGCAAGACGGCCGTCATCCATAACAAAAACTGGAATGACCAACAAATCAACGCCGTGTACCATGAGATGGCCGAGCATTACAACACGGCGATCATTCCGGCGAGGGTACGTTCTCCCAAGGACAAGCCTAATGCCGAAGGGACTGTGGGCAACATATCCACATGGATAACTGCCGCTCTCAGGAATGAGCAGTTCTTTTCACTGGCGGAATTAAACGCCGCTATCAGAAAGAAACTGGAGGAATTCAGCCGCAAGCCTTTTCAAAAGAAAGAAGGCAGTCGGTATGAGATCTTCCGCGACGAAGAACTGCCATTACTGGCCAAACTTCCGGCTGCCCCGTATGAACTGGCGGAGTGGAAAACTGCCACCGTTCAGTTCAATTATCACATACCCGTCGATGGAATGCTCTATTCCGTCCCTTACGAATACATAAAACGCAAGGTAGATGTGCGGGTAACCGAAACAACTATTGAAATTTTTTACAACAAAAGCCGCATTGCCTCCCATCGCCGCCTCCACGGACACAAGGGGCAGTACAGTACCGTTACGGAACATATGCCGGAAGATCACCAGAAATATCTGGAATGGAACGGCGACCGTTTCCGCAAGTGGGCTGCACAGATCGGTCATAATACAAGCAAAGTTATAAACGCGCTCCTTTCCTCCAAACGTGTGGAACAGCAGTCCTACCGAAGCTGTATGGGATTATTGAAGCTGGCGGACAAATATTCTGTCGACAGACTCGAAGCAGCCTGTGAAAAGGCGCTCACATATACGGAATCGCCCAGCTACAAGAGTATTAAAAACATCTTGGTTGCCGGACAGGACAAAAAAGTATCGCCAGATGACGCCAGCATCGGAACGACCACCAAACAGAACAGCCACGCAATTACACGAGGCGCTGACTATTACAGGAGGTAAGGAGCCATGACAATCCAAAGTACAATCGACAAACTTATTGAAATGCGCCTGACTTCCATGTCAGATGCTTTTATTGCCCAGAAAGATGATCCCAAAATGAAGGATGTATCCTTTGAGGATCGTTTCGGGATGCTTGTCGACATCGAGTATAGCAACCGCAAAAGCAACAGCATCAAACGTCTGATTAAAAATGCCGGTTTTGACCAGACAGATGCCGCGGTCGTTGATATCAACTATACATCTGGCAGGAAGCTCAACCGGGAACTTATAGACAGGCTGGCGACCTGCGAATATATCACAGAACACAGGAACCTGTTCATCACCGGCGCGACCGGAAGCGGAAAGACATATATGGCGTGTGCCTTTGGCCTCGAAGCCTGCAAGCAGCACTTCAAGACCAAGTATATTCGTCTGCCAGACCTTCTCCTTGAACTAGAGATTGCCCGAAATGAAGGGACTTATAAAAAGGTTCAAGCCCGTTACGCCAATCCGGTTCTACTTATTATTGATGAATGGCTTCTCCTTAAACCTACGGAGACTGAGCAGCATGACATCTTGGAACTCCTGCACAATAGGAGAAAGAAATCCTCCACCATCTTCTGCTCGCAGTATGATCCATCTGGATGGTATGACCAACTTGGTGGGGAT
>CAVDKC010000277.1:0-2250 GCA_963609615.1 Oribacterium sp. | reverse complement strand
GGATGGTCTTACCCTCAAACTCAGCTGTGCTTACGCCTTCCTTGGTAAGCAAGCGATACTCAGTCTTGTCCTCTCCCAACTGGAACATGGGAGCGTACTTGAAATCTGGTGTCTTAGCCATAATGTTTTGTTTGTATTTTTATATAATATATTATATTAATAATGTGTACTTGACCGGAAAATCGGACTGTAAATGTCGGAACTTTAGTAACCGAATATATCTTTCTGAGTGAGATGCTTCACTGGTGCAATCTTCTCCAACGCCTTCATGT
The DNA here is from genome assembly GCA_963609615.1 of Oribacterium sp. Taxonomy (GTDB): domain Bacteria; phylum Bacteroidota; class Bacteroidia; order Bacteroidales; family Bacteroidaceae; genus Prevotella. The sequence continues at coordinate 1,978 of CAVDKC010000277.1, read as the reverse complement.
CGAGGTCTTTCTCGTTGCCGAGGATGACCATGCGATAGGGCTTGCCCACGATGTCCTGCTTCTCGAAGTTGGTGATGTCCTGCAGGGTGAGGGAAGGGAGGTCTTCGTAAAGCTTCTTGTTGGGGTCGTAGTCGAGCCCTTTCTGCTTGGCATTGAGGTAGGCCGAGATGACGTTGAACTTGGTGGTGCGACCGCTCTGGAGCGTCTTCATGAGACTCTGTTTTGCCAGGTTGAAGGCGGCCTCGTTCTGTGGTAAGTCGTTGATAATCTCGTTGAACACGTTGATGCAGTCGGTCATCTTGTCGTTCTGCGAGATGATGTGGGTGAAGAACCACTCGGTGTCTTGCTTGTCGGAAGGACGGATGTAATACGAACCTGCGTTGTACGCCAAGCCTCGTGTCTCTCGAAGCTCCTGGAACACGATGGCATTCATGCTACCGCCGAAATACTCATTGAAGAGGCTCACCGTGGCGTTGTTGTTGGCATTGAATGGCTTGCCCTGGTTCTGGTAAGTGCGGAGATAGATGTTTTTTGCCTCGTAGGGGGCGATGAGAATCTCGTTCTCCTTGACGACTTGATACTCGTATTTCTTGCCATGTGGCACGGCGGCGAGCTTCTTGGCGGTCTTGTGTTCCTTGGCAAGGAGACTGCTCAAAGCCTTCTCACTGTAGGGACCGTAGTAGAGTACGGTGTGCTCCAGGTCGCTCAAACCACCGAGCAGGTCGATGAACTCCTGTGGGTCGCTCTGGCGCAACTTGTTGGTGCCGATGGCGTTGAGGTAGGTGTTGTAAGGACCATAGGTGCAGTAAGCCCAGAGGCGGGCGAAGTTCTCCTTTTGATTGGTCTTGGCATCGGCATGGTTCTTGTCGAGCAGGTCGATGTACTGGTTCCAGGTGGTCTTGTCGGCCTTGGCATGGTGGAGTACATCCTCCAGGAGATGGAGGGCGGCAGGGAGATTCTCGTTCAGACCGTTGAGGCTGATCTGTACGCTCTTCTGACCTTGGCTTACGCTATAGTTGCAAGCCAACTTGTAGAAAGCCTGCTTGATGTCGGAAACGCTCATCTTGTCTGTGCCGATATAGTTGAGGTAGTCGGCGGCATAGCTATAGCGTGTGTCGTCCTGGTCGCCGAACTCATAGCGGAACACCAGGTTGAACAGTCCGTCCTGGGTGTTCTGCTTATAGATTAAAGGCAACTTTTTGCTGGTTTTGGTCACGGTGAGGTCTTTCTTGAAGTCTACGAATTGTGGCTCGATGGGGACCACCTGTGAATTCTTGATTTCCTTCACGAAGTTGCTCTCGTACTCACGGTTGGCTGGGATAGGGGTGATGATGGGCTTCTCTATCTTCTTGAGGGTGGTGTCCTCGCCCGTGCGCTTGTAAACGCATGCGTAGTTGTCTGCACGCAAGTACTTGTTGGCGAAATCCACGATATCTTTCTTGGTGAGCTTGCTCTGACGCTCGAGTTGTAGGGCCACGTCGCTCCAGTCTTGGTCGTTGATGAAGGCGTCACCCATGAGAGTGGCACGGTTGTCATTGCTGTCGAGGTTCTTGTAGAAATTGAGCTTCTTGTTGGCGATGACGGCTGGCAGCAGGTCGTCGGAGAATTCTCCACGGCGCAACTTCTCCATCTCTTCCAAGAGGAGGGCACGCACGTCTTCCAGCTTCTGGTCTTTGTTGGGTAGACCTTGGATGATGAAGGCGGTATAGTCGTGCAGGTTGTCGTTATAGGCACTCGCTTGGCTTAGCTTCATCTTCTGCTCCAGGTCTACCTCGAAGAGGCCAGCCTTTCCGTTTGCCAACATATCGCAGATGACATCGAGCACATCGTTGCTCTGCACATCGTCGGTACCCTTGAATCGCCAGGCCATCATCACGTTCTCAGCTTCCTTGCCTACCACGGAGGTGTCCTTTACGGCGGTGAGGTCAGCCTGTGGGGCGAACTCTGGACGGGAGAGCGAGTCGCTCTTCTTCCAAGA
>CAVDKC010000276.1:0-2264 GCA_963609615.1 Oribacterium sp. | reverse complement strand
CCAACGACGGGCTGAAAGGGCAAATCTGCTCAAGTTATTTTTTACACATTACTATAAAGAGATGCCCTCACCGCCTGATTGGAAACAAAACAAATAGAGTGTGTCACGAGTCCATGACACACTCTATTTGTTTGTATAAGCATCTAAATTCTCAATCCACAATATGGATTGTATAGTTCTTGCTGATGCCCTGATAGGTGCATTTCACAAAAGCCCTGTCTTGAAGACTCTTGGGTTGAAGTACCTCTATCCGTACATCCTTGTTGCCAGAGGTTGCAGAGATGACAGGAACATTCTTCTCGCCCTCTGCCAAATGGGCTACAACATCATAATCATTGTAACTCAAGATACCATTCTCATGGCTCATTCTCGTAGGAGTCGCAGGAACTTCCAAGTTACGACCGTTCATCTTGATTTCCACTACTGGAGACTGTGGACACTCCATCTCTTCGCCTTTCTTGGTAAAGCCGAGACCTTGCAACTGACAGAGTTTCCCAGCCTTTCCCTCGGCTACCAGATAGATGGCATGCTTCTTACCGATGCCATCTACCATCGCCGAGACATCGAGCGTAAACTTTTGTACTTCCGGAGAAGAGGAAACACTGGCAGGAACTTCTATTTCACCAAGCTTCTTTCCCTTCCAAGTCTCGTTCGCCCAAGGACCATCCATCATCACACGAATCTTAAAGCTTTCCTTGGAATTAGACTTCAGAAAGACATTCAACTGGGTGCCGTTGCCCTTTTGGGTTCCCTCGAAAGGAAGCAAACCTTTCTGTGCCTTGTCAAGTCCACCAAAACCAAAGTACTTGAATCCCACCACGTCGCCAGCATTCATATTGACAGCCATGTGATTGTCCCAGACATCCCAGGCATCCTGCATCGCCTGATTGTTGCTCATATAACAAGCGATACCCGCAGAATAATAATGATAAGGAGCCAAGCCGTAGACCTGGAAACCTTCCGATGTAACCTCTGCACCCGTATATTCATTGCCGTTGGAAGCCTTGGCTGTCCATATACCTTGTTTATTATATGGATCATAGGCACGTATCACGACCTTTCCGCCCTTCTCCACCGACTTCTTGTCCCACTGGATGGTAACAGGCGCAACCATCGACTGACGGGCAAAACCAAAGCCACGCGGTGGACGGTGATAGAACACATACCACTGTCCATTTATTTCCTGAAGACTGCCATGGGTATTGTGGGCAGCATTCGTGGCAACAAGTTTCTCTCCATTCTGATTGAGCACTACTCCACGCGAGTCCACCAATACGCCCCCATTCTTCCAAGGGCCCAATGGGGTATCACCATAGGCATAGCGGAGCGTAGAGTTACTGTTATTCAGTCCGTATTCCTTGCCCGAATAACCCGAATAAATCATCAGGTACTTATTGCCTACCTTGCGGATGGAAGAAGCCTCAAAGAAGTTGAAGTCGGTTGGCTTCTGTCCTGCCACAACCGGATAAGTAGTCCCTTCCGGGTCACGAACCCGTCCGTCAGCATCACAAGCCGGCAAGGAATACTTGATCATCTCGGTTCCCGGACGCATGGAATACATGGTATTTTGGTCTATCTGGGCTGCCGAAGAATGCTGAAATCCCCAATATCCGTATGCACGGAAGCCTATCTTGTAATCCGGGTCTTTACTGTCTGTAATGTTCTCGATATACACCGAAGGGTCGAAATCGAGGAAACTTCCCTTCAGCTGCTTCGTGCCATCGGCATTCAGATTAATGGGTTTGAAAGGACCATCGGGACGAGAACCCTTGCATACCATCCCTACCCTATTCTGTCCACGCGAATGAGGATAGAGATAATATTCCCTGGTGCCATCCTTGCGCGGAACCTCCACCAGGTCGGGTGCATACATGATGTCCCACTGGTTATTGACATGATAGGAGAAGATAGCTCCCTCGTCACGCCATTTCGTCAAGTCCTCGACAGGGGCTGACCACATGCGGATATCAGCACCGCAATACTCCGTAAACTTCGTATCATGGGAACCTATGATATAGGCACGGTACTTACCCGGATGGTCGGGGTCCTCGAAAACACGAGGCTCCCCGTCTGGCACATGCTCCCAAAGAGGCAAATAAGGGTTCTGACCCATACAAACAGCACTGCAAGACAACAATGCCGTTCCTATAACGAATGATAACTTGTTCATTATTTCTGTTGATTTTTTTAACGGTTTATACTGACAGACGGTTTGCCGAAATAGCAATAGCGGGCATTGTCCGGATTCACGATGATACGCTCCA
>CAVDKC010000275.1:0-2286 GCA_963609615.1 Oribacterium sp. | reverse complement strand
GAATAGGTGCTTTGCTCCGGATAGGCGCCCAGAATCCGATAACGGGAGTACTCGTCAATCGCGGTATACTGGTATAGCCGTTCCTCCTTGTTGGCTAAACAGCTTCGGGGAACGACCTTCACGTCGATCTGGATGCGCTCGCCCGGGTGAGTCATCTGTTCATAGGGCTTTGGTTTCTGCTTTTTCTTTACAGGACGCCCCTTGATGAGCCCTTCTCTCCGCATGACGCGATACAGGCTTTCAACGCAGCGCGCGTATCCCCGCTCTTTTAGCCGAAACCAGAGCTCTGTAAGGCCAAGCTTGGGATTTCGGCGGCGCATGTTGCGAATGAGCGTCAATTCCTCCTCTGTGTGTTGTCGCGGATGCCCGTGTGGGCGCTTCGATTGACAGGCCAGAGAGTTTACTGATCCATCCCATCGGGCACGCCAGAAGTAGATGTATGAGCGGCTCTTGTTGTATTTCCGGCTTGCGCGCTTTACGCCGTACTTCTCCGCGTATTTCATCAGGGATTGCCGATAGTTCATGTCCTGTGTTATACTGTTGCTCATGAAGGATGCGCTCCTTTCGGTTGTGGTTGGGTGTGGCTACTCTTACTATAACCGATTTCTCGCCATCCTTCTACTCTTTTTTGCTCCCTGTCCAAGATGTATTGTACTCCTACAAAAAAACATCGATACAGCATCCAGCCCATCTTGCATTTTCCGCATAGGAGGGGTAGAATAGCAGTGTGTACCTTGACAACTGCAACACGATGCGTACTCCTGTACTCGTACTCCTTCTGAGTTGGAATGATACAGGAGGAAACATGGCCAGAACAACAACAAATATTCGCCAGCGCAAGAATGGTCTTTGGGAAGGTCGGTATCGTCTGAACGGTAAACAGTGCGCCGTGTATGGGCAGACGAAGGCCGAGGCAAAAGCGAAGTTAGCCGCCCGCATGACAGAAATTGAGCAGGGCATCTGCATTGAAAGAACCGACCTGTCCTTGGAGGAATGGGGCTGGGAATGGCTCAAGACCTTCAAGGAAGGGAAAGTTCGTCATTCGACAATGGACAACTACGAGAGCGATTTCCGTATGCACGTCGTGCCGTACATCGGTCACATCAAGCTGAAAGATCTCACGACGCTGCACATTCAGCGCACCTATGCAAAAGCGCAGCAGAACGGGCTGTCCCCCAAGAGTATCCGCAACATCCACGGATTAATTCACGGGATGCTGGCGAAAGCGCAAAGTCTGGATATGGTGCGCAAGAACGTATCGGAGGACTGCGAACTCCCCGTGATCGAAAAGGCCGAGATGCACACGCTCTCCGACGTGGAACTGAGGCGCTTTCTGGAAATCGACAGAGATGATCCATTCTACTTGATGTACTATGTGGATTTCTTCACCGGGCTGCGGGAAAGCGAACTGATTGGGCTGACGTGGGATTGCATTGATTTCGCGAAGGGCACTATCCGCGTGTACCGTCAGTTTGTCCGCATTGCGTCCGGGCCTGATAAGGGCAAAATGATGTTCACTTCGCTGAAGAACCACAAAGAACGCACGATTCATCCAGCGTCATCGGTGATGGAAGCGCTGAAGCAAGCCAAAGAGAAGCAGAATCGGCAGCGTCGGCTCGCTGGTTCTTCATGGAATAATGCCTATGATATGGTTTTCACCCGTGACAACGGCATGTTCATCCGCTTCAAGACGCTATACGTCCATTTTAAGGCGCTGGTCGGCAAGCTCAACCGCCCGGAGTTTCGCTTCCACGACATTCGCCACACCTACGCCACGCTTGCCATTCAAAGCGAAATCGACTTCAAGACGCTTTCCTTGTCCCTCGGACATGCAACCGTCGCCTTCACGCTCGACACCTACGGACACGTCAGCAACCGAATGTCTCAAAACGCGGCAGCCAAGATGGAAAAATTCATTTGCTCGCTGTAAAAAGCGCAGGATTGAGCGCATAGCGGTTTCTCGTGGGTATGGAAAAGAAAGCGTTTGTGGGTACGGTGTGGGTATATAGCAGCACAAAGAAAGCCGAAACCCTTGCAAATCCAAGGATTTCGGCTCGTGGAGCATAGCGGATTCGAACCGCTGACCCCAACACTGCCAGTGTTGTGCGCTACCAGCTGCGCTAATGCCCCGCAACAGGATAAAGTATAGCACATTTCGGGCGGCATGTCAAGGACTTTGGAAAGAAAAAAGTGCAGGCGCTGTAGGAGTACAATACATCTTGGACAAGGAGCAAAAAGAGTAGAAGGATGGCGAGAAATCGGTTATAGTAAGAGTAGCCACACCCA
>CAVDKC010000274.1:0-2298 GCA_963609615.1 Oribacterium sp. | reverse complement strand
GACGACCATTCTTAGTTGCCATACGCTCACGGAAACCATGCTTGTTTACGCGACGACGATTGTGAGGCTGAAATGTTCTTTTCATTTTTCTGCTATTTATTTTTTAATTAATATTCTTCACAAAAGTGCGGAATACGCCCTTTTTGGGCTGCAAAATTACGCATATTTTCTGAAATAACCAAGAAAACGACCAAATTTAGCTTAAATATTTATGTTTTTTTCGATATTTCCTTTGATTTTTCATCATTTTACCGTAACTTTGCACCCGATTTTGAGATTATAATTATAAAATTCAAGATAAAGAAATGATTAATTCACAGGAAATTAAGAAAGGTACTTGCATCCGCATGGATGGCAAGGTATGGGTTTGTATTGACTTTCAGCACAGAAAGCCAGGTAAGGGCAATACAGTGATGAACACAAAGTTGAAGAATGTTGCCGACGGTCGTGTGTTGGAGCGTACATTCCAGGTGGGTTTCAAATTGGAGGATGTTCGTGTAGAGCGTCGTCCCTATCAGTTCCTCTATGAGGATGGCACCAGCTGCATCTTCATGAACCAGGAGACCTTCGAGCAAGTGCCTATTGACAAGGAGAATGTTACTGGCGGCCAGTACATGAAGGAAGGTGACGTGGTAGAAGTGGTTACAGACGCTACCGACGGCACTGTACTCTTGGCCGAGATGCCGGTAAAGACAACCTTGAAGATTACCCACTCAGAGCCAGGCGTAAAGGGTAACACTGCTACCAACGCTACCAAGCCTGCAACACTGGAGACTGGTGCTGAGGTTCGTGTTCCTTTGTTCGTTAATGAGGGCGAGACTATCCAGATCGACACTCGTGACGGTAGCTACCTCGGTCGTGTAAGTGAGTAAGAAAGCATGAAGTATTCCATCATCGTACCCGTATTCAACCGTCCCGACGAGGTGGACGAGTTGCTGGAAAGCCTGACCCGCCAAACGGAGAAGGACTTCGAGGTCGTAATCGTGGAAGACGGGTCGCAGACACGCTGCGAAGATGTCTGCAGGCATTACGAGCAGGTGATGGACATGCACTATTACTATAAGGAGAACTCCGGCCCGGGCCAGAGCCGCAACTATGGCGCAGAGCGCGCCAAGGGAGAGTATCTCTTGATACTCGACAGCGACGTGGTACTGCCGGAGGGTTACCTAAGGGCTGTAAGTGACGAGTTAGACCGAGAGCCTGCCGATGCGTTCGGCGGCCCAGACAAGGCTCACCCGTCATTTACAGACACCCAAAAAGCCATTTCTTATTCCATGACTTCTTTCTTCACCACCGGCGGTATCCGTGGCGGAAAGAAGAAGATGGACAAATTCTATCCCCGTTCATTCAACATGGGCATCCGCAAGGATGTCTATCTCCAGTTGAATGGCTTTTCCAACATGCGTTTCGGCGAGGACATCGACTTCTCTATCCGTATCTTCAAGGCAGGCTGCCGTTGCCGTCTGTTCCCTGAGGCATGGGTATGGCACAAGCGCCGCACCGACTTCCGCAAGTTTTGGCGACAAGTCTACAACAGTGGCATCGCCCGCATCAACCTCTACAAGAAATATCCCGAGAGTCTCAAGCTCGTGCACCTCCTGCCCATGGTCTTCACCGTGGGAGTAATCGGCACGCTCCTGCTACTCTTCTTTGGATTCCTACCCTACCTGCTGGGTACTGTGCATGTATTCCCCACCCTCGGAAATGCAATGGCAGCATTGGGCTGCACCGGACTCTTCTTCATTATTCTCTATACTTTGGCTTTATTCCTGGACAGTGCCAAGGAAAACAAGAGTGCGAAAATCGGGCTGCTCAGCATCCGTGCCGCCTTCACCCAACTGATGGGCTACGGCTGCGGCTTCCTCTCGGCATGGTGGAAGAGAGGCGTGCTCGGGCAGAGCGAGTTTAGCGCATACAACAAGACTTTCTACAAATGACAGAGAAACTGACCATCGCCAACTGGGCAGAGGAAGACAAGCCCCGCGAAAAACTGGAACGGTTAGGATCGGCGGCACTCAGCAACGCAGAGTTACTGGGCATCCTCATCGGGTCTGGCTCTACCGACGAAAGTGCCGTAGACTTGATGAAGCGCATCCTGAACGATTGCGACAACAACCTCAATACCCTTGGCAAGATGGAAATCAGAGACCTGACCCGCTACAAAGGCATGGGTCCCGCCAAGGCCATCACCATCCTTGCCGCCTGCGAACTGGGCAAGCGACGTGCACTGGACAAGATAGGCACACGCCCCGACCTGGGTTCCTCACTCGCTGTCTACAACTACATGCTCCCCAAGAT
>CAVDKC010000273.1:0-2307 GCA_963609615.1 Oribacterium sp. | reverse complement strand
TAAGTCTTTGAAAACTGAATAATGATACAAACCAAGCGAATTATCGATTAAATGATAAATCAATTCTAAAACAGAATGAGCAAAAGGAAGAACGGAAGTTCTTAAAAACAAAATTTTATGAAGAGTTTGATCCTGGCTCAGGATGAACGCTGGCGGCATGCCTAATACATGCAAGTCGAACGGTCTAGCTTGCTAGAACAGTGGCGAACGGGTGAGTAATACATAGGTAACCTGTCCTTAAGACGAGGATAACTTCTAGAAATGGAAGGTAAAACTGGATAGGACATCACAAATCACATGATTAGATGTTTAAAAGAGCAATCTACTTAAGGAGGGGCCTGTGGCGCATTAGCTAGATGGTGGGGTAACGGCCTACCATGGCGATGATGCGTAGCCGGTCTGAGAGGACGAACGGCCACATTGGGACTGAGACACGGCCCAGACTCCTACGGGAGGCAGCAGTAGGGAATTTTCGGCAATGGGCGGAAGCCTGACCGAGCAATGCCGCGTGAATGAAGAAGTATTTCGGTATGTAAAGTTCTTTTATTTGGGACGAAAAAACAAATTGACGGTACCAAATGAATAAGCCCCGGCTAACTATGTGCCAGCAGCCGCGGTAATACATAGGGGGCGAGCGTTATCCGGAATTATTGGGCGTAAAGGGTGCGTAGGTGGCAAAGAAAGTCTTTGGTAAAATCTTGGGGCTCAACCCCATTCAGCCAAAGAAACTGCTTAGCTAGAGTACGGTAGAGGTGAGTGGAATTCCATGTGTAACGGTAAAATGTGTAAATATATGGAGGAACACCAGTGGCGAAGGCGGCTCACTAGACCGAGACTGACACTGAGGCACGAAAGCGTGGGGAGCAAACAGGATTAGATACCCTGGTAGTCCACGCTGTAAACGATGAGTACTAAGTGTTACCGCAAGGTAGCGCTGAAGTTAACGCATTAAGTACTCCGCCTGAGTAGTACGTACGCAAGTATGAAACTTAAAGGAATTGACGGGAGCCCGCACAAGCGGTGGAGCATGTTGTTTAATTCGTCGATACACGAAAAACCTTACCAGGTCTTGACATCCCTTGCAAAGCTATAGAGATATAGTGGAGGTTATCAGGGTGACAGGTGGTGCATGGTTGTCGTCAGCTCGTGTCGTGAGATGTTAGGTTAAGTCCTGCAACGAGCGCAACCCTTATTGCTAGTTACCATCATTAAGTTGGGGACTCTAGCGAGACTGCCATGGATAACATGGAGGAAGGTGGGGATGACGTCAAATCATCATGCCCTTTATGACCTGGGCTACAAACGTGCTACAATGGTTACGGACAAAGAGACGCAAACCTGCGAAGGCAAGCAAACCTCATAAAAGTAATCTCAGTTCGGATTGAAGTCTGCAACTCGACTTCATGAAGTTGGAATCGCTAGTAATCGCGGATCAGCATGCCGCGGTGAATACGTTCCCGGGCTTTGTACACACCGCCCGTCAAACCATAAGAGTCGGTAATACCCGAAGCCGGTGGCCTAACCGTAAGGAAGGAGCCGTCTAAGGTAGGGCTGATGATTGGGGTTAAGTCGTAACAAGGTATCCCTACGAGAACGTGGGGATGGATCACCTCCTTTCTAAGGAGACACGTTGGACAAATGGTTCAACAGAAGATAGTTTAGCAGTTTAGTATCATATTCAGTTTTGAGAGACTTAGGACTCTCAAGAAAGATCTTTGAAAAGTAGATAAAATTAGTCGAATTAGAAAAATATAAAGGTTAAGGAAATAAGGGCGCACAGTGGATGCCTAGGCACTAGAAGGCGATGAAGGACGCAACTAACGGCGAAACGCTACGGGGAACTGTAAGTAAGTAACGATCCGTAGATATCCGAATGTGGGAACACATGCATTGGAAGAATGCATATCTCAGTAATGAGAGGCGAGACGTGGCGAATTGAAATATCTTAGTAGCGACAGGAAAAGAAAGCAAGTAAGCGATTCTGCTAGTAGCGACGAGCGAACGCGGAGGAACCCAAATCTGCATAAGTTTTAGAATTGATAGGAGAATTGTTCTGGGAAGACAAACCGAAGAGAGTGAAAGTCTCGTATCCGAAATTGATGATAGAATGGCAGGAAAGAGTAGGGCCGGACACGTGAAATCCGGTTTGAACATGTGAGGACCACCTCATAAGGTTAAATACTAGCTAGTGACCGATAGTGAACCAGTACCGTGAGGGAAAGGTGAAAAGAACCCCGGGAGGGGAGTGAAAAAGATCCTGAAACTGTGTGCTTACAAGTAGTCAGAGCCCGTTAATGGGTGATGGCG
>CAVDKC010000272.1:0-2313 GCA_963609615.1 Oribacterium sp. | reverse complement strand
AAAATTCTATAGAAACAGCCAAAGAGGAAGGGAGAGAAGAAGGGAGAAAGGAAGGGAGAGAAGAAGGGAGAAAGGAAGGGAGAAAGGAAGGAGAAGGCAAAGGCGTAGCCAAAGAAAAGATAGCTACTGTCAAACGACTTCTTGATATAGGACTATCTATAGAGATAGTAGCCAAAGGTGCAGGACTTTCGGTTGAAAAAGTCAAACAACTTATGCAATAAGTTTTTAAAAACAGGAAAACAGAACCGCCCGGCAGCTCCATCGCTACCCGGCGGACTTCATATATCCATCTTTTAGAATTTCATTTTCACGGTGATGACGGCCTTGTAGAGCTTGCCACCTTTATTATATACCATCGTGGGCTTGATGGTGTAGGTGGTGCCGGCCTTCGTGGATCCGGGATTGTGACCTACGGTCAAGCCATAGCCTCCTGCATCATACTCATAATAGACGGGAGACTCGCCCCAACTGCTTGCCGTACCATCGGCGGCTATCCAGAAGCCGATGCCGTTGGCCGAGTAAGCGTACGACACGGTGCCGTCGGGATTGGTCAAGCCCACAGCCACCTGACCGTCAGCAGGACCAGAGAAACCTTCGGCTTTCACCGTACCGGCATCCAATGTGGCACCGGCAATCTCGGAGGGCTGGAGCTTGAATGCCTTGGCAATCTTCTCCATCGCCCCTACGTTCAAGAGATTGAAGGTCTTGAGAGGGTAATTCGCATCGCTTGCATCAAGGCTTGCCTCCAATTCCACCGTGGCATCCGTAGGATCGCCGTCAGGAATCGTCACGTTGCCCAACAGGTCGGTGCCGATGAACTTCACGCGGTAAGGCCACTGCTCGTCCTTGGTCTCGTCATCGTTCCATGCATGGCGGTTGTATTTCTCAGGAGCAGCCAACACACAGAGATACAGACGCTCGGTACCAGAAGGCACATCGTAAGAAGCACTGCCGCTCTTGCCCGAGTGCATCTCTCCATAGTGAGACTTGCCGTCCTTGGTGATGGCCACGAAACCGTAACGGAAGTTAGACTGCGTATTGCTCTGGCTGTTGTACTTGGTCACCGTACTCTTGGCATTGCCGTCGCCGTCCACCACCGTACCTGGGTCGCCAGCGGCGAGAGCCGAACCGGGAGTCAAGCCCTCGAAGGTAGCGGACACCTTGCCGTTCTCCGGGATGTTGAGCGGAATGAGGTTGAAACCTGTCGTACCGGGACAGTTGGCGTAAGCCACCTGATAGTAGCCGTTGCTCTTGTACATCTTGGTAGAGTAATTGACGGCAGCCTCCTTCTTGTACTGATGCACAGCGGCGATGTCGTAGTCGGCGCAATGAGTGCTGTATTCATACAAGTCCTTGTACAGGCTGTTCAGGTCGTTGTTGCAATAGAGGCGCATATAGGTCTGGATGGGATCCTCGGGATACTTGCTCTCCTTCCAGATGCGAGCGTATGCCTCGATGCCGTGCTTCTCGGTGAACCAATACTGGAACCAATAGCTGGCGTAGCGCATGAACTCATGGCCGAAATGACGGTGATGGTTCTTCAACCACACGGCATAATGTGTCTCCTGGTCGAAGCACTCGTTGGGATAATCCTGGAAAGACTGCCACTGGGCGCACTGCTCCCACTGATAAAGCAGATAAATCTGCATCTTATAGTTGTCGAGCACAGACTTGCCCTGTCCTACAGTAGCCATACCGAGTTTCTCCACATTGGTCTTATAGAACTGCTCCGCCTTTTCCAGTAAGTCATCAACGTCTACACGCAACGCCTCAGGCACAGACTCAGCATTAGGGTCATCGCCGAAACCCGGTTCCCAGAACACGAAGAAATGCTCGCTCTGCTTCATTCTCCACCAAGACCACTTAGCATCGCTGCGAAACATATTGTCGGGCCCCTTTGCAAAGCCCTCGTTCCATGTGCCAGGGCAATAATACTTGTCATAGTTGGCAATCTGTGATTTATCCATAATCTTCACTTCCGAAGGCTTAGGATTCTCTGGACTATCAGAAGCATTGCTAGAGCTACAACTACCCAATAATACCACTAGCATTGCGAGGGCAACCCAATCCCTCACTAAAGTTTTAAGTTTCATCTGTTTCATCATTCTATTTTATATAGGTTTATGATTAAGTTCAATGTGCAAAATTATTCATTTTCAAACAAAATAGCTATAAGTATCGTACAAAATATTATCCAAATACCATTTTTCTGAGAAAAACTTGGAAGTTACAATAAAAAAACGTACTTTTGCCAAAGAATATAAAAAGGAATGATTATGAGATTATCAGAAGAACGATATATCAGTTTACTCA
>CAVDKC010000271.1:0-2327 GCA_963609615.1 Oribacterium sp. | reverse complement strand
GTATCTGCCTAAACGGGAAGAACTGCAAGCCCAGTTGAACAGGTTGCTAAACGAAGCAGAGCCGTGATTTAACTTGCCTGTAACTTGCTAAGGTTTGAATAACAGGCAGGGATGGAGACAAGAAGAGTTGACTATAAGGAAGTTACAAGAATAATTTTAACTTGCCTGTAACTTGCCAACAAATTAAAAGAACAAGAATATGTCGCAGTTGAGAAAAGAAAACATTGAATGTCCACATTGCCACCAGGAGGGAGAGTTTGACTTCTGGTCGTCAGTGAATGTGGACTTAAATCCTGAACTCAGAGAAAAGATATTCTCTGATGAATTGTTCATGTATCATTGTCCACACTGCGGCAAGGTAACAGGCATTCCGGCTGGTTTCCTCTATCATGACATGGAGCACCAGTTTATGCTCTTCTTTGACTTCTACAAACCTGACGATTACGACTACGAGCCGATGGAACTGCCATCGGACGGACTGGGCATGAAAGGACATTACACATTCCGTGGCGTATTCGGACTGAATCGACTAAAAGAAAAGATACTCATACTCGAAACGGAGTTGAACGACGTGGCGATAGAACGCATGAAATACATGATAAGCCACATCGTTGACCCAGAGTTGGATAAGAAAGGTTACGAACTGTACTTCGACCACATTGAGGAACCCACCGAGGAGTTTCCCCATGGCACTATCTTCTTTATCTACAACGATGAGGAAAAGGACACCATGATGCAGATACGCTTCGCCATGGACAACTATTATGAGCATTGCATGGCTTGTGAGTTGGACCCACGTCTGGCAGTAAAAGGCTTGTTGTGCATAGATGAAGGTTGGATAAGCAAACAACTAAAGGAGGAATAGCCATGACGAAGTACGACTACGACAACAACGGAATAGCCAGAGTCTTTGATGATGGCAAATGGTATCTCATAGACAAGGACGAAAAACGTGTCTCAGACGGCTACACCTATATAGAAGAATGGGGAGACGGCTACTACAAGGCAGAGTTGGGAGCCAAGAAAAACATCTTGCGCCCGGACGGAAGCACCGTGCTGAGGGTGTGGCACAATGACGTGTTCAAAGTAAAGCACGGTTTCTTTGTATTTAGCAACACCATACGTAAGTCGAAGACTAATCCCAAGACCAGATACACATATGGTGTGGCACACGTGAATGGCGACATCATCTTCCCGATGATATTCGACACCGCCTATTGGGTGGAAGACAAAGATTTCATTTATGCAGAAATAGAAGAAAAGCCGTATCTCATCACAACAGACGGAACCATCTACGATGTGGCGAGAAGCCATCTGCCAAAGAAAGCGACAGTAGACTACAAGCAACTGTTTGAGAAGTTTGCCAACTGGACACTGCCAGGACTGCAGTTCTTCTATCGGGACACCAACGCTCCCGTGATAGTAGATGCCACCTATCATGTTGGTGACATACTGCGTGCCGGATTCTTTGTGGACGTAACGACAAAACTCCAGAAGCCAGCGCACAAAACACGCTTCCTCATAGCCAGTGCCCATGCCGCCATGCTTTGCGAAGTGGAAGAACTGTGCCAGGAAAATCCTGACGTAAAGAAATGGAATCTCTGCACCTTCCATTTCAACAGCTACTTCAAGGTGATGGATGTTTACGAGAAAGACGGCGTAACGCAGGTATTCCTGCTCCACATCCCGGCAGCCGCAGCCTTCTTCTTGGGTAGTGACGAGGCTGCCATGAACTTTATGAATGAAGCGACAGGTCAAGAAACATCGCTTGTAGAGATGGCACGCAAGAGTCTTGATGAAAAGTTGAAGATGGACGTGCATCCACGCTCGTTGGACTTGACGTTCTGCAAACGGATGGAACAGCCTGTAGGTTTGGACGAAGAGTTCTACCCTGTGCCGCTCAACGCCGCAAAAGAGCCTACTGAAGGCAAAGATGCCGCGCTCAGCAGTATGGTTCACAAACTCGCAGACGATGCCGACATAAAAGACTTCATAGAGGTGGAAGACAACTTTCCGTATACTGGAGTTGAAGGAACTATCTGCGAAGGCTGCATCTACGCAGGTGGAATACAAGGAAAAGGAGAAGGTTGCGGCAGACTCTTTGCAAAGAGCTTTCGCAACCGCTACCTCAAAGGACGTTGCGAATACCGAAAGACAGACCTCTTTGAACCATCAGATTTCGAGGAGATGGACCAGTACCGCAAGAAAAAGGCAAAAGAAAAGGAAGAGAAATCGTCTGACGTGTATGCCCTCAGCATTGTGAAAGACTTTATCAAGGAGAGGCTGGACGGCGATATAGACAAGTTGCGTGACCTTGACTTGGAGAC
>CAVDKC010000270.1:0-2329 GCA_963609615.1 Oribacterium sp. | reverse complement strand
ATGAAAGACTAACTATTAAAAGTCAAGGCTAAATTGTGGATTGGCGAAAAAAGCAGATGGCTCAAAAAGGGTATAGCAAAGCAGAGGCTGGTCTAAGCAGCCTCAATGAGTGAGGAAGTATGTACTACGCAGCAGAATCCGTAGCGATACAGGCAGTCAGTATAGCAAGGAAAGCCGAAGCTGTAGGTCTATTCGGCAAAGAATGTTGGGCTAAGCCCTCTAAAAATGGTCTGTTTCTTAACCATGCCATTTCTGAGACAGTTCGTATATTGCGTTCCACGCATTGCCATGTGGTTTTGTAATGTCGGGCCACTTCGGGATAGAGCCATTTGGTAACTAGCAGCAGGCGTTCCCGCTGTTGGACGGCAAGGTAAACAGCATGGGAGGTATGAAAGAAGCCGGTATAATTTGCCGTGACGCCAAGACGGTATAGGAGGTCGTAGACTCGTGCTATATCCAAGGAGTGAAATGAAGTGTCAGCTGTCATATTCCAGCAGCTTCAAAAGCGTCTCCAGATGGTACCGGAAGCTTTCCTGCTTTTCCGGAGAGAGCTTGACGAACCAGCCCACATCATTCAAAAAGTGCTGGACATCATCCAGACGCTTTGTGGGCAACTCTCCAAACACCAGTTCATCCAAGGACACATGCAGGGCGTTTGCCATGCGAACAAGAGTGTCCACGGTCGTATTTCCGTCAACCATAATAGACTGCACAGTTGATCTGGCAATACCAAGTTCCACCGAGAATTCCGCAAGATTTTTATTTCTTACGCGTTGGTAAGCTTTCAGATTATCCGACAAATGGTTATTTCGCTCCACACCATTCCACTCCTTTCTATCTCAAGGATAAAGGAGATGGATTGGTTCTGGAGTGCGACATTTCGGCTTATACTGACGAGCTTTCAGCAAAGGAAACAGCGCAATACGCTTGTTTGGAATTTTCCATAGCATATATCAACCGAACCAGCTTTTTGGCAGCATGGGAGATCGCAACATTGTAGTGCTTTCCCTCGGCTCGTTTCTTGGCGAGATAGGCAGCAAAGGTCGGGTCCCAAAGACAAACGTATTTGGTAGCATTGTAGATTGCGTAGCGCAGATATCTGGAGCCGCGCTTCTCCATGTGTGAGTAAGCCCCAGATAACGAGAGTTGCCCGGATTGATAGGTAGACGGAGACATCCCTGCGTAGGCCAGAATCTTGTCTGGTGAATCAAACCGGGAGAAATCGCCGACCTCAGCCAGGATCATGGCTCCCATACGGACACCAACGCCGGGAATCGTCGTGATAGGAGATTGGATCTTGTCCATCATGTCTTGGATCACCGCCTCAATGTCATTGATTTCAGCATCCAGTTCTCGAATCAACCGAATGGTATGCTGCAGTTCCAGTGACTTGGCGGGCATAACGGAGCCAATAGAGCATCTGGCGGCATCCCGTAGCTTCACGGCCATGTCTCGTCCGTAGCGGCCTTTTGAAGCATCCTCTAAGATCGACTTCAGATGAGTCAGATGGACGTTGGAAATCTGCCTGGCTCCCGGAAATTCGCTAAGAAGTGTGTAAACAGAAACCATGTGGAGAGTTGGAACCAACTTTTCCAGTTCCGGAAACAGGATGGTGACCAAGCGAGATACAGACTGTTTTAGTTTTGCTCTCTCCCTGACCTTGTCAAATCGGTATCTTGTGAGTGACTTTAGCTCCTCGTTGTGGTATGCTGTGTCTGTGTAGGACTTGAGGTCCACATCAGACATGAGCATAGCTGCAATGGTTCGTGCATCAATGCGATCTGTTTTTGTCCGGCGTAGACTGGTTGATTTCCGAAACAGATTCGTAAGCAGCGGATTGATGACGTAGGTGGGTATACCTTTGTCAAGCAGAAATCCGAGAATGTTGTAACTGTAATGTCCGGTTGCCTCAAGCCCTACTTTTATTTTGTCTTGATGACGAGTACAGCGACAGATCGTCTGCAAGAGCAGGTCAAAACCCTCTGCATTGTTTGGAATGGTGAATACATCCGCAAGGACTTCACCTTCTGAGCTGAGGATAAAGCAGTCGTGCTTGTCCTTGGCTACGTCAATTCCCACACAAATCATAATGATACCTCCAAAAGATTTATTTGATGCCGGGCCCACAGGACACTTTACGCTTGTAACCTTGTTCCACATAAACCGTCTGGCGGTATCTAACTGATTAACAAACTGGTAAAGGGCTGTGGTTGGAGCCTTTCATGAACCGTCTGGCGGTAGGAGGATGCAACCAATCCACAGCATCCCTTACAGTGTAGCACAGACCTTGGAGAGGGTCTCTAATGACTACTACTCTATAATACAAGGA
>CAVDKC010000269.1:0-2332 GCA_963609615.1 Oribacterium sp. | reverse complement strand
GAAGAGAACATCAAAGAGAAGAGGTCTTTCCGTTTTCTCTTTGGGTATGTGAGGAAATACCGTAAGTACTTCGGACAAATTATCTTGGGTTTGGTAGTCGGAAGCCTCTTGCAGCTTGTCTTGCCATTCCTTACCCAGTCCATTGTAGATGTCGGCATCAAGAACCAAGACATCGGCTTTGTTTGGCTTATCCTATTGGGACAGTTGATGCTCACCATCAGTAGAACGGCTATCGACTTTATCCGCAGATGGCTGTTGTTGCACATATCTCTGCGCATCAACATCTCGCTGGTGAGCGACTTCTTCATCAAACTCTTGAAACTGCCAATGTCTTTCTTCGACACGAAACTCATGGGTGACTTGATGCAGAGAATGAATGACCATAGCCGTGTGAACAATTTCCTCACTCAGCAGACGCTCAACATCACCTTTGCCATGCTCACATTCGTGGTGTTCTCGGTGGTGCTGTTCTTCTACAACAAGTTGGTGTTTGTCATTTTTATATTAGGAAGCATCCTTTATGGAAGTTGGATGACATTATTCTTGAAACGGAGAAAAGTACTCGACTATGAGCTATTCGAGCAGCAAGCCATCAACAACAACAAGACT
The DNA here is from genome assembly GCA_963609615.1 of Oribacterium sp. Classification (GTDB taxonomy): domain Bacteria; phylum Bacteroidota; class Bacteroidia; order Bacteroidales; family Bacteroidaceae; genus Prevotella. The sequence goes on along the minus strand of CAVDKC010000269.1, from coordinate 1,723 downwards.
TATGAGTTTATCACCTCCATGCAGGAAATCAAGTTGCAGGATTGTGAACAACGTAGAAGATGGGAATGGGAAGATACGCAAGCTGACTTGTTTGGTGTGCAGATGAAATCGCTCAAACTCCAACAGACGCAGGAGGCTGGAAGCATTTTTATCAACGAGGTAAAGAACATCATCATCACTGTTGTTGCTGCAACGGCGGTGATTCATGGGCAAATGACACTCGGTATGATGCTTGCCGTGCAATACATCATCGGACAGCTCAACTCACCAGTGGAGCAACTGATGAACTTCTTCTATTCCCTGCAAGATGTGAAGATTAGTTTGGAACGTATCAACGAGATTCACCAGATGGATGATGAGAACGGAAAGGAAGGTTTGCTAACTTCCATCGAGGACAAGGGTGAGGGCATTGACATCAAGAACATTATGTTCAAGTACGACCCACATGCTTTGCGCAAGACCATAGATGATGTAAGCATTCACATTCCACAAGGCAAAGTTACAGCCGTCGTTGGTGCATCTGGTAGTGGAAAAACCACCCTCATCCGTTTGATGTTGGGTTATTATCCAGTGTTGGAGGGACAAATCAATATCGGCAATACCGACATCAATAAGCTCAACAAGAAATGGTGGCGCAGACAATGTGGCGTAGTCATGCAGGATGGTGTCATCTTCTCCGAGAGCATCGCTAGGAATATAGCCGTTGATGATGGCGATATCGACAAGGAACGACTGCTGAAGGCGGCAGAGATAGCTTGCATCAAGGATTACGTAATGGCATTGCCTCTGAAGTTCAATACCAAGATTGGGCGTGACGGTGTAGGACTGAGCCAAGGACAGAAACAGCGCATCCTAATTGCAAGGGCGGTTTATAAGAATCCAGACTACATCTTCCTTGACGAGGCTACCAACTCGCTCGATGCCAACAACGAGAGAAGCATTGTCGAGAATTTGGATAAGTTCTATAAGGGCAAGACCGTAGTCATTGTAGCTCATCGACTGAGTACGGTGAAGAATGCCGACCAAATCGTTGTAATCGACCATGGAAAGGTGGTTGAGGTTGGCAATCATGAATCACTGACAGCCAAGCGATGGGCATACTATAATCTGGTAAAGAACCAATTGGAATTGGGAAACTAATAAACTCTTGAATATGGAACAAAAAGAAAGAGAAACAGACAATATCGAGTTGAGAAGCGAGAAGGTGAGAAACGTAATTGGCAAAGTTCCTCCTCGCCTCGTTAGCTTGGGAACGGTTATTATTACCATCATTGTAATTGCTCTTGGCATGGCTTTCTATAAGATACCTTATCCCATATCCATTGAGACTAATGGTGTGGTTGTTAGCGATTGTACTGTACAAGTATTCGTTCCTTACAAATATATGTACTTGTTTAATGAGTCACGTGCAGCAATGGTGTCATTTGAGGGAAATGAGAAAATAACCTATCAATGCAAGCTAACAAGCCATAACACGAAGCTCATACACAGAGAAGATGGCAACTATTTTATAGCAACAGGTGTGGTAAGGCTATCGGGCCACAGTTCAACTATGTTACAAAAGCATCAGAAAGCTGATGTAAGAATTATCGTCAGCGGCAAAACGTTGTGGCAACAGGTATTCGAATAATCCAAAATCAGTACAGTATGGCGTAACTATTCAGCTATTGCTTATGGATACAGCGAAAAAGAACGGACAGTCAGCCTTCAATGTAATCAGATC
>CAVDKC010000268.1:0-2344 GCA_963609615.1 Oribacterium sp. | reverse complement strand
AGGGGAAAGAAGATGTGTGGAACAAGGCCAGCATCTATTGCATGTGCTCCCGACATGAGGGGTTCCCGATGGTGGTGCTGGAGGCTTGGGCGCGTGGCATTGCCGTGGTGACAACTCCCGTGGGCGGTCTGCCAGATGTGATAGAGGAAGGCAAGAATTGCTTGACTGTTCCTTTCGATGATGCGCATGCATTGGCCAAGCAGCTCCGTAGACTTATGGATTCTCCCGAACTACGGAGAAGTATGGCAGAATACGCCAAGGTCTTTGGGGAGGAAATGTTTGCACCCTTGAAGATAAACCAGAGTGTTGAGGAAATGTATCATACTGTATTGTTATAATAGGTGGGTGATGAATATTTGGATTATTCTACAGAAAATAAGTCTTGCGCCTTATCAGACTAAAAGATTGAAAGACACGAACGTTTGCTGAAGTGACATTCAGAAGCGTGATTTTTTCCTATTTGTCCAACCACTATGCTTAAAATCTTAATCAATGCCTACGCATGCTCGCCTGGGATGGGAAGCGAACCCGGGATGGCGTGGAACTGGGTGAGCAATCTCGCCAAGTTCTGCGAGCTATATGTCATTACCGAGGGGGAGTTCCGGGAGAAGATAGAAGCTGTTGTCCCAACCCTTGAGCAGGGACGTAACCTGCATTTCTTTTACAATCCTGTGACCGACAAGGTGAGGAAGATGTGCTGGAATCAGGGCGACTGGCGATTCTATAAGTATTATCGCCAGTGGCAATGGAAAACCTATCTCATGGCTAAGGATATCTGCTCGAAAGAAAAGATTGATGTGTTGCACCAGCTCAACATGATTGGATTCCGTGAACCAGGGTATCTCTGGAAATTGTCAAAGGAGAGCGGTGCTCCGTTTGTTTGGGGACCAGTGGATGCCAAGGACAAGTTCCCCGTGGCTTATCTGGATGGCGCAAGCATGAAGACCAAACTCTTTATGCGTTTGAAGAATTTCTTGACAGGCATTCAGTTGAAATATTCGAGTAGAGTGCGAGCGGCTGCTCGTCACGCATCGGTAGTTTTTTCTGCATCTTCCAACTCGCAACGCTCTTTCAATAAATACATGGGTATAGATTCGCCCTTACTCAATGAGACAGGTTGCCATGTGCAAGATCATCCTTTGCAAGATAAGTCAGAGAAGGATACATTCGATGTCTTATGGGTAGGTAAGATGGATTTCAGAAAACAACTTGCCTTGGCTTTGCAAACGATAGCTGCAGTAGATAGCCATCTTGTCAGATTTCATATTGTTGGCGGTGGAGATGCTGAGTATTACAAGCAGTTGGCGATAGACTTGGGTCTTGCTGGTAGATGTGTATGGCATGGGGCTGTCAGCCATGAGAAGGTGCAGGAATTGATGCAACAATCAGATGTATTCTTATTTACTAGCGTTGCGGAAGGTACACCACATGTTGTGCTTGAAGCTATTGGCAATAACCTTCCTGTGGTATGCTTTGATACCTGTGGACAAGGTGATGCGGTGAATGACAAAGTTGGAAGAAAGGTTCCTCTCTCCAAACCGATGCAATCCGTCCATGATTTTGCCAAGATATTGAAGGACTTGGAGAAAAATAGGGCTGTATTGACGCAAATGTCGGAGAATTGCCGACAGAGGCAGTTGGAACTGTCGTGGGAGGAGAAGGCAAAGATGATGGTGGAATGGTATGAGAAGGTAATATCTAAAAAATCTTGGCGTATTTCCGGGTCACCTGCAGAAGCGTGTGGCTGGCTATACATACTAAATTTGAGCGACTTGTGACCCAACAGTTTCTTGGTGGTCTCGATGTTGCCCGTCACCGCCTGAACCAACGTGCCGAAGGTATGTCGGGCGGTATGGAAGGAGATGTTCTTTTCAATGCCCACCTTCTTGGCTATCCGTTTGAGGGCTGCGTCCATGTTGGCTTTGGCAGGAAGATGGAACACCGCATCGTCTTTTCCTCGCTCGGGCATCCACGTTTTTGCCGTTGAGCAGATGGGTACGGCATTCATTGCCTTGGTCTTCTTCTGCACGATGACGAGTGTCTGCGTGTCCTCGTTCTGCCGGATGTCGCTCCACCGCAAAGCCCTGATGTCGCTGATGCGCAGTCCCGTGAGACAGGCGAAGCCGAACGCCCTCTGTGTCTCGGCAACTCCGGGACTTCTCTCCTCGGATGCCATGAATGCTTTGAGTTCTTCGGGTGTAAGAAACTCCTTGTGGGGTGTCTTGGGCTTGGAGAAGAAGTCCGCCTTGTCCAACTGATAGAAAGGGTTAGCCGTCAACTTGCCCACCTTCACCGCCTTGTTGAACACCGCCACAATACGGCTTTGTATGTTGTGCAGCGAACC
>CAVDKC010000267.1:0-2363 GCA_963609615.1 Oribacterium sp. | reverse complement strand
CCGAACTTGTCCCTTTCTTTGATGTAGATGGTCTGCTTAGAAGCAGGTTTGTCGTTCTTCTTTGACCTTGGCTTGTAGACCTTCTTTACCCGAGTTGATTCATCTCTCTTGTGCTTAGCGTTATTGTGGGTATGTTCCCAGATTAGCAGGCCAAAGAAGTCAAAATCAGAGTACCCGAAGGCACTTCTTCTCATGTTCTTGATGTAGCCGTTTGTTCCTTCAAGTATTCCTGTTGAAAGTCCAAACCTTGCCATGTTAAGGATGCCTTCCCAGTGTCTGATGATTGTATTTGCAAAACGTGTAAGCTGTGAGACCTTCGAGTTCTGCGCAGTCTTTACCCACTCCTCGAGCTTCTCTGTCATCTCCTCTATATCCCTGATGTGGATTATATCTCTCAGGTCATTACCTAGAGCATAAGCAGTTGCTATCTTCTCATCAGCTTTCAATACTGCATCCAGTGCTTCGACATTGTTCTCTCTTCTGTCCTTGTGTCCCTGAGGCTGTTCAACACCCAGTTCTTTCAATCGCTTTCTGTATTCATCATTCAGCTCCTTGTTTGCTTTGTCCTTGGCCTCCAGAGCCGTACGGCTGGTCATCAGGAAGAATCTTGAATCAAACATCTTCTTGGCCTGCGCCATCAGATCATCAGCATCCTCTATGCGTCCTTCCTCTCTTGCCTTCTCCGCTTCCTTCTTGATTCTCTTGTACTCAGCCTTCCTGAGCGAGTCCATGACCTTATCCTGGTACCACTGGACAAGATGGAACGGGTCATAGTTTAACGCTATGTGGGGATAGGATTTGCTTATAGCCGGGTAGTATGTGTTGTTCATGTCCATGACAACTGCTTCTACATGGTTCATGAAGTCCTCTCCTACAAACCGCATGAAGCCTTCGACCTGAGCCTTGCTCTTGCCTTTCTCAAGGTATAGTAGCTCTCCTGTCTCTGCATCTATGACAATAGTGCAGTAGCGATGCGGATGCTCTAAGAGGAATTCATCTATTGCAATATACCTTGAGTAGTGGGTCGGCTTGAGATCCCCTGCTTGGAGTGCTAGAGCCTCCTTCTTGATCTCCTTCACCTGCTTAGGAGTCGCTCCTGTGATCTCTGCGCATTTCTTTAGAGTTAAGCCATAGTCCTGAAGGTAATAGAGTATCTGTGCCTTGAAATAAGTGGTATAGAAGGCGCTTCCACAGCGGAATGGTATTACATCGAGAGCAAGCTTCCTGCATTTAGGACAGCGATAGGAATGGTAATGCACCCTGATCTCTATCCTGTCCAGTCCAGTTGAGGCATGCTTGAGGAGTATTGTTTTGTTCTTGTGGATATGCATTTTCTCGTGTCCGCAGTGAGGGCATCTTGAAATCCTGTCCTTAAGGCAGTAATCGTATGTGATTGTCCTATGCTTTGCACTTGTTTTTGTCTCTGGTGGTGCTAAATATTCGGCTGAGGTACTGTCAATAAACAGCGTTGGCGTGTTATTATCCATGTGGGCGTTTCCTTGTTGCAAAATCAATTTTAGGAAACTGCCCTTTCTTTTTCTACTTATTCCGGCCTATGTGCCTCCGCGCGCCAAAGGCGAAAACCACCTCAGGAGATTTTGAAGTGGTAATTTCTGTGTTCATGGATACAACATAAAACGATAACTGACAATCTAATGTCCCGGTGGTGGTATTAAGGCAACAAAACGCGGAATAAGCTTTTAACTTCAATCTGGTGTTGAGAATGGGAAAAGAGTAATATAAGAGCATGAGAGAGAAAGAACGCGTAATTTTCAACACGCTCGATAAGGCAATGCCTCAGAAGATATTCTTCCTGCCTTATACCGACAGCTTCAGGTTCCTCGTAACTGTGATTCTATCCCAGTCGAGTACTGACAAAATGGCTGAAAAATCGGCTTCCCGCCTCTTTGAAGCTTTCCCTGATGCATTGAGTCTTGCATGCATAGATGTTGAGAGTATAGAGACTCTTATACACTCTTCGGGGCTGTCTGTATCCAAGAGCAGGACAATCAAGGAGACTGCGGTGTATTTTCTTGAGCACGGGGAACCTGAGACGAGAGAAGAGCTTCTTTCAATAAAGGGAATCGGGGAAAAGACAGCATCTGTTTACGAACAGCGTGTTCTCGGCGGAAATGCTGTTGTTGTCGACACCCACTTTGAGAGGGTGAGTTACCGTCTGGGATTAAGCACGACGCACGAGAGGAATAAAACGATGAGAGAAATCATGGAAAAGTTTGATTCTCCGCTCTGGAACAGGCTCAGTGACACACTCAACTATCTGGGACGCACAATATGCCGTCCGAGTCCTAAGTGTGAAGAATGCATTCTGAAAGAAAGTTGTATAAAAAGGATTGAATGACTTT
>CAVDKC010000266.1:0-2381 GCA_963609615.1 Oribacterium sp. | reverse complement strand
ACAAGACGTTCCCAAGTATCTATGCCATGTCTCATTAAACTTTTCATTCAACTCGTCTGTCAAGTCGATGTATGGAGTTAAAATGAAATCCGTCTCAATAAGATCAATGATTGTTATAAGCAACACCGCCTTATGAGGAGCCTTGTGTCCCTTCACCTTTGCTGTATGCAAAGACGAGAATTTGTCTATATAGTGTCGTAGTTCCATCATATCGATTAAATTTCTGGTATACCAATTTCCTTGAGATAATTATAGATGCCGTCATACCATTCCGGTTTACGCGTTTCATCTGGCGGCACACCATGATCTCCATTAGGAACAACAATGACCATGCCCTGACGGGCACGGGTAAGCAACACTCGGTAGGCGTTAATCTGATAAGTCTGATTGATTGGCTTATTGATGTTTTGCCATTTGGTTCCGCTACGCAACTGATAATGTTCCCATTTTGTGTGGTTCTTATTCAGCCGCAAGTCAGCATCCCATGCGACACAAGCCCAATCTATTTCAAGACCTTGTACCTTAAATTCGGTAAGCGTGTCTTCAAGCGCATTGGATGAGCGGATGTCTGAATCATCTTCCAAGAACCAATGGACAAAGTCTGGTTGATAGCGCACGTTGATACTTATTGCCTTTAGACGCTCCGCCTTACTGCTTGCCAGCAATCCATAACGTTCACTTCCACGTGCATGACTCTTCAACCATTTCTTTGCATTATCGAGCGAACGCGTAAGAACAATAGGATAGCTGCCGAGTTCAGCGAACGTAGCTCTTGCCTCTTCTTTATTCAGTTCCAGTAGTTGGTGGACGAAGATACTTACTTTCTCTGCCCTGAAAGAACGCATGCTGACAGAAAGGTGTAATGATGGCTCTGTATGTATCTGCGACGATTCAAGAGCGATGGAGCTTAAAGCATTTCCGTCTGCATATTCTTTCTCCTGTAGTTTGTCGCTCATATAGACATGCCAGTTTGGGAAATTGCGATTGAGTGAGGCTATCCATTCGGAGATACCAGCCTCGCCCTTGTTGATTTCCTGACCGCCGCCAATAAGACACACTACCAGCCCCCAGTCGGTTTGTCTGTCCATACAGGATATAAGGTATTCCGGTTCGCTATAAGGGAAATCTTCAATTCCTTTTTTCTCCTTCATGAAACGCTTCAGCTCGTCCTTCGTCCATGCACGTTGCGCTTCATCGAAGATTGCCACATGCTCGGTCGGAATGTATGCCTTGTCTGTATGGGAAGAAAAGTAACCTTCTATCGGAACAATCTTTCCGTCACGCACTTCGGTACCTTCCAGATACAAGTCACGGTAATGATGAATCATCTGGATAAAAGCCTTTACCTTACTCTTGGCTTCTGCCTTGGTGCAAGGTTTTTGGTTTGACTTGCCAGTCTTATAATCTTCCTTGCTACGGCGTACATAATCGCGTGTCAAAGCCTCTTGCAATACCTCTACCAACGGAAAGTTACCGGACAGATACACCGCTTTCTCTCCTTGTTCAAACTGACTGATGGCTGTCTGCAGACCTATCAATGTTTTTCCAGCACCCGGTACTCCCGTAATAAAACAAATTGCCTTCTGTTTCTTCTCACGGCAATCATTGATAATCCGTTCAAGGCATTTGGCTGTTTGCTCTATGTCACCACCATGCTTGGTGATGTCTTCCACGGTGTTTTCTTCAAACAATGCAACCGCAGCTTCTATAATTGTTGGAGTCGGCTCATAGCCACTCTTAGCCCAAGTTTCATCTTCTTCGCGTGAACTTGAACTATGTTCTACGCACGAGAGAAATTGCGCAAATGCTTCGCTGAGTTTCGGCGTGTTCACCTGTATCGGTTCATATACGTTGTCCTCAAAATGCTTCATTCCCAGCGAACATTTGCAGTCTTTCTCGCTCGGGACAACCAGTATTGGCAGTAGCACCCGATTAAGGCTACCTTCCTGAAAATTCTTCAAGTCGATAGCATAATCCCATACTTGCACTAAAGCTTCACGCGTGAACTTCTGGTTAGCCGTTTTGAACTCCAGTACAAACACCACACCGTCTATAAGAACGATGACATCTGCCCGCCGTCCCATACGAGGTATGTTGTACTCAAAGTAAACGCTTCCTCTTCCCACATAAGGTCGCAACACAGCTTTCATGGTGTCAATTTCACTAACCCATGACTTCGATGTTTCGTCATTTATATCGTGTGTGTAGGCAAGCGTTAACTTACCTACAATTTCCATATCGTCTCTCTCCAAAAAATCTGAAATGGAATCACTGTAATAATACCTTGTTGCAGCCATAATTATTATTCCGGCATTATATAGCCAAAGTCTTCGGCCTTGGTTATTATCTTAACTAATCTCTTGCATTGAGCACTGGTTGGC
>CAVDKC010000265.1:0-2385 GCA_963609615.1 Oribacterium sp. | reverse complement strand
CAGTCTAATCGTCATGACCTGTATGTTTGATAATATCGAGCCGTACGATTTGCCCCAGTACGCCCTGAAAGGGCAGAAGCACATAGCCCAGGGCAAGCGAAGCGGCACCCTGGGTATAGTCGGAACTAATCTCTCACGCCCTGAAAGGGCAAAAGCGTTATAGTTACCAATTTAATTTCGATGTAAATAGTTGCACAACGTTCTTGCCCACCGAACTCGGCGAGAACGTATGGGTAGGCAAGCAAGACTTTGATGCCGCCGCTGAGGCCCTCGCCCAGATAGCGTCGCGCCATTATGCCGATGCTTTCCTTCAGAAAGCCAAGCCCGTCCACAAGGTGGGCATGAACTTCACCGTGAACGACGGCATGAACGTACTGGAGTGGACGATGGGATAAAGAATTGTGCCAGATTGGCAAAATGCCAAATACAACAAATACGCCAAATGTTTAACAACTCAACGTGTAGGCGCTTGCAAAAGTGCCTATATCAAAGGGTATGCTCTTAAATAGAGTGCTAACAACAGATACTTATGCCTAAGATAAGGATTAAAAACATAGGACCTATAGTGGATACGGGAGATATAGAATTGTCTGCCGTGATGCTTATTGTGGGTAAACAGTCTTCCGGTAAGAGTACTTTCATGAAAATACTGTGCTTCTGTCGATGGATAGAGAAAAGAATTATGCTTGACGGTGAGAACTTGCTGAAGAAATATACGCATTACACTCGTTTCTTGAAGGAACTGAAGAAGTTTCACCGCTTGGATGATGCCTTCTTTGCCAACGATTCGTATATATGCTATGAAGGCGATTGTCTGTCTATCGAAATGGATGGAGTGAAGTCAAATGCCAAAATCAGAAAGAATGCGAATTTTAAAACCGAACGCTACAATACAAAAATAAGTTTTGTCCCTTCGGAGCGTAATCTGGTTTCCGTAATCCAAAACATAGACAAGGTGTATCGTTCGGCAGACTATGATGCCATTTTCAATTATCTCCTGGAATATCAAGAGGCCAAGAAGGATTACGACGAGAGGCATCCTTTGGATATTCCTTTCGATGATGCCATGCACTATTATTATGACAAGGATTCCGACTCGGACAAAATTGTGTTGGAACATGCAGGGCGCACCATTTCTCCCGTTTATGCATCCAGCGGCATTCAGTCGGCTCTTCCTTTAACTATCTTGGTGAATTATGTGACCGGCCAAGTGGGTAAAATTCCCAAGTCCAGTCTTACAGACTTGACAAGCCTTGTGGCGAAGCTCATGCTTGATGAGGATAGAAAAGACATCAGTGCCGACGATGTAAAGAAAGTATCCAAGATGTACAAGTATAAGTTTGCGCAACTCTATATAGAGGAATTGGAGGAAAACTTGTTCCCGAAATCCCAGTTTGCCATGGTTAAGAACATCGTGGGATGTATCAAAAAGGCTTACGGGGAGACTCAGGAAAAGAGTTATGTGGTTATGACCACTCATAGCCCATACGTGTTGACCTCGCTCAATGTATTGATGAAGGTTGCCCTGGCTAAGGAAAAGGGATTTGAGAAAGAAATCGGCGAATTGGCAGCGTATGCCGTTCCACTGGACTGGTTCTCTGCCTATTGTATGACTGACGAGGGAAAGATGGAGAGCATCGTAGATGAAGAATACCATTTTATCAATGGAGATTATCTTGACTCTCTTTCCGATGAGATTTCTGTACTCTCTTCAGAACTTGACGAAAAGATATATGCTTATGAAGGTTGATTTCTTGAGAGGTTATGAAGCCGAGAAAGCGATTGGCAGTTGTGAGAAGATCAGCTTAAAGGAACGTTCGGCAGTTTATATGCTCAATTTTGTTCCGGCTATGGCTTGTGCGGCTTATCAAGTTGATGGCTATATTATCAAAGGAGCCGACAAGGACAAGTGTGATAAACTTGTTGTTGCTGCAAATGATAGGAATGAGAAGGTCTGCATTTTTGTGGAACTGAAGGGGTCTGATGTAGCTCATGCGATCAAACAGCTGGAGGCGACCTTAAGTTATCCCTTGTTTGTGAAGAACAGGACAAAGTGGACCAAGGCAAGAGTCGTGGCAAATAAAATACCGTCAAATACTGGCAATTCTGTTATCGAACGGGCTAAGATCGATTTTCGAAGAAAGTATAATTGTGAACTTAGGTGCATGAAGTCAGGGAATCCAGACACCTTGTGTCAAGACAAACTAAAATAGAATTACGCCGACGCTTTCCTATAGAAAGCCAAGCCCGTCCGCAAGGTAGGCATGAACTTCACTGTAAACGAAGGCATGAACGTGCTGGAGTGGGTGATGGGGTAAAGGAAAAATGAGTTAAATATGATTCGTTTTTCTTAGTAGAAATAAAAACTAATGCAGAAAAGATATA
>CAVDKC010000264.1:0-2390 GCA_963609615.1 Oribacterium sp. | reverse complement strand
AGAAGTGTAGTAGGTGTTACCGCTCAGTTGACTGAATGATGGGCGAGATGTTGTAGTGCGGAAGTTGAGCGAATGATGCCAGGATGGTTCGTTGAGGTTGAGGCTGAACGAAGGAAACCATTGGTCGTATGTGCGACTCAGATTGTTGTCGGCATCCATTTGGTCGGTATATCGGGAAGTGAGATGCTCGTACCTGATGCCTGCGCTCCAACTCCATTTGCCTGCTGCTCCTTGATATTGCAAGTAAGCCGCCAATTTGCTGTCATGATTCTTGTATTGGTTCGTTCCAATGGCATCGTTGCTGGAGTAAGTGCTGCCATTGCCATCTATCAAACTCCATTCTCCGCCATAGTTGATGACTTGGCTTGATGTGATATTTTGTTTCACGACCAATCTTGTACTGTAGATGTCATATTCGCTATGCGAATTGTTGAGTGTTTCCTTTTCATTTCCATCTTCTTCCTCGTTGATAGGTTGTGAGTCGTTGGCTATGTTTTTGGCATAGTCGAGATAGAGCTGAGAAGAGAATGTCTTCGACCATTTTCCGAGATGAAATAGGTTGACATGGTGCTGTCGCAGGGTTCCCCATTGTTGGCTGCTGGCATCGAAGTGCTTCTTTTCGCTTTGAGGATAGATGTAGTATTGCTGTTGCTCTTCGCTTCTGCCCCCGCTTATCCATTGTGCCTCCCATTGCGCACCTACCTCATGCTGCTTGTTGATGAGCCAGTCTAGGTTTAGCTCTGTGGCTTTGGCGTATGTCTTGTTCTTGCCATGGCGGTCAGCTCCGAAAATGTAATCACCATCTTGTGCACGAACCAAAGCCTCTTGTGGCTGATGTACGTTATAACGATAGTCTTGATAACCATAAAATCCTGTTAGAGACAGCTTCTTGCCTACCCATCCCAAAGTGATATCCTCGTTGGTGGTGTTTACCTCGCTCAATAGGTCGTAGGCTTGTAATTTCCCAAAGATTCCTTCATTTCTTCTTCGCATCACGATTCGCAAAACCGCTCCTGTTGTGGCATCATATTGGGCACCAGGAGAGGTAATCACCTCAATGTCTTCTATCTGCTTGACATCGAGGTGGGATAATTCTGCTGAAGTGGCTTTCTTGTCGTTGATATAGATGGTTGGTGCGCCCAGTCCGCTGACTACAAACGAACCGTCTGAGTCTTGCTTCATGCCTGGGAGATGTTTTAATACATCATTCAGGGTTGGTTCCTTGGCAAGGGGAGTGTTGCGGATGTGAGCAATGAGAGCTCCTTCTTTCATCTTGTACATTGGGCGATGACCCACTACTGTTACGGCTTGGATAGAGTCCTGCCAATTGATTTTTACAGAATCCTTTGTCTGAGCCATAGTCGATGTCGCAGAGGTAAGCATCGCTATCAATAGAGTCTTTTTCTTCATCATATTTATTGCTTTGTTTGTTTTCGTCTGCAAAGGAACTGCTTTTTACTTACAAAATGGCAAATAATCATTACTGAAACATTACGCTGGCGAAATAATCTGCCTCCACCTATTTATATATGAAAGATTCTCAGTATCTTTGCAGTGTCAAAGAATAAAAAGAATCTTATCACAAAGCAGAAAGGAAACAATGAACAAAAGAATAAAGAATGTATGGATGCTTGCCATCCTTTCCTCATTTATGCTGATTTTGTTGCAGGGCTATTGGCTCTACAACAGCATCAGTTATTCGATGAATGAAATAGAAAAGGAGAATAGGGATGAGGCAGAGATGGCTGTGGCTACTTATCTTAGTTATGTGGGCAATGATGTGAGGAGAAAGCCCCACATCGGTTATGTGGTTTCAGCTCGATTTAAAGACAATTCGGGATACGTGACAACCATCTGTTCACCTGCGAATGCAGATACGATCGTTGGTGGTGTCGTGAAACGAAAGGCTGCGTTTCGTGGAATCAAAGAGCGTCTTGACACCTTCGACCTCCGAGAGATAGATAGTAATCACTCCTGCGATTGCCTGAATACTTACATCACTTACCAAATGACAAAATATAGCCCTGCTCATTTCGCTCAATACATGAGCAAGACTTTGGGAGAGGATTTCGTGGGGGCAAAGATTAAGGCGCGTCCTCATCGCTTTTGGATAGCGACGATAAGAAAATCTGCCTCATTATTTCATCATGAGATGATGGTCGAGATTCCTTTTAATCCCATCATGAAACAATCCATGGAAATTAAAATGGAGGTGGATGTGCAACCGATATTGCAGGGAATGGTTTGGCAAATCATAGGAAGCCTTTTGGTTACTGTGCTGTTACTGCTCAGTTTCGCTTATCTGATGAAAGTGATGCTCTTGCAAAAGAGGGTAGATAAGATGCGCAGCGACTTCGTTCATACGATGATTCATGAACTAAAGCGACCTG
>CAVDKC010000263.1:0-2390 GCA_963609615.1 Oribacterium sp. | reverse complement strand
CGTGCACCACGATGCCCATACTAATATTCTGGATATTGCTCAAAGTCGCCTTCGTCCAAGTATGTCTCGTATAGCTCATCCCAAGGGTCTGGCTCACTGACGATGGCGGACGGGGCTTTGTTAACGGTCTTGCCGCTCGTGGCGTGGCATAGTTCTAGGTAATTTTGTGGGTAGCTATCGTGCATAAGGAGAACATATTGAAAGGCGTTCTATCCATTCACGGAAATGCCTGCATGTGTCCATGAGTTTGTCTATGCCAATATTCTTTGCAACAGCAACGCCGGACTGTGGCTTGTTGTAGTGGTGTAGCCTGTGCTTTTCCACTGCATCAATGATTCGCTTGCTTGGTGCTGTCTGTGGACTGTTGTCTATCAGTTCCGGATTGCCGTCATATTGTTCCAACACTCGCTGTAGCATGCGGATGGATTTTTCTTCTTTTGGATAAAGAGACACCATCTGGCTTATATCGCAGAAACAGAGGGCTTCGAACTCATGGAGCTGTATGTAGGGGATGAAATTCGGAACGCTCATATCCTTTGAGAATTCATCCTCTATCTTTTTCACCTTATCATAAGGGTCTGCACAACTTTGGGCATCGTCATAACCTGGGAAGTCGTCGGGCAAGGCATAGTAATCGAACATCGTCGTATAGTAGTGCGTCTCGCTACTTCGGCCTTCGTTCTCTTTTATCCATATCTGCAGGTCTCTCTTGGCTTGACTATAACTGAGCATTCCTCCTTGGGCATTCTTTTTGCGGGAAGTAAAGAGTAGTCTATGTTTTAGTACTATGCCAGAATCCTTGAAATATGGTTTGAGCACCTCCTTTACAAAACGCTCTTCCGTCTGCCCTTCGCACAGGATGTTTATGATGACTGTGTTCATACCGGCCGCCCTCCCAATACGTTCTTGTTCCACAGTTCACTGATGGAATATTCTTTCAACCATTCCGTAAACTGACCTTCGTCCAGACGTCTTGCTACTGTGCTGTGCGTACTGTCGTCCTGTTCTATTACAGAGATATCACTTATCTCGAACCCGTCAATGAGCGAGGGAGATTGGGTGGCAAGTATTACCTGCGAATGTAGGGATGCCTCTTTTACCATTTCTGCGAGCTGGTCTATGGCATAGGGATGAAGCCCAAGTTCCGGCTCGTCAATGATAATTACGTTGGGAATGGTCTCGTCGGGTTGCAGCAGTAGGGTAGCCAAAGCAATGAATCGTATGGACCCGTCAGAGAACTGGTCTGCCGAAAGAACATAATCGTTGGCCGAACTGTCCATCCATTTCAGAGAAATATAGCCATGTTCCGGTTCAAGGTAGAAATCGCCGAATTGCGGCATTACTGTTCTTACATAGCTTACTATTCGCTGATAGGAGTCGATGTAGTTATTCTTGATATAATAAAGGAAGGAAGCCAGATTGTTGGCCTCCGACTGAAGGTAGTGGGCAGACTCCACCGTTGATGCCTGACGCATAGGCGAAGACACAGACGAGTCGCTGAACTGGTAGACCTTACACATGGAGAGGTAGGAACGGATTACTCTTGATGACATATCCGTAGAGTTTACCAGTCCTGACTCGTTAAAGTCGGATACTATTGGCTTCTTGTATGATTTGCCTGTTCTTTCTACGCTTCCCCATTCTATTTCTTCCGAATTAATTATCAGACGGTTGGGGACAGCGTGGGTGAGACAGAATTTATAAATGTCATACTTCTCTCCATCTCCAAACTCTATTGCAGCGTTTATGCAAGGCGTTTTTTTGGAACCGTAATGTAAGAACTTCTGGTTTGTGCCAGCCTGTGCAATATACATTTGCAGACTTCCGGACATCATAAAGCCCAACATCTTAAAGAAACTGACAATATTGCTTTTGCCGGCACCATTTGCACCAAGCAACAGATTAACGTTTCCTAAAGTAAGAGTCAAAGGACTGTCTGCAGATATTGATTTATATCCACTTATTGTTATATTGGATAACTTTTTGCGTTTCTTTTTCATATTGTCTTTTATTTGATGGGGTCAGAGGGACAGGTACCTTGACCCGCTAAAGCGGGTCGCAGACCTGTCCGTGTGCTACAGGTTGGAATTTTCCGGTTTTACCCCAAGCATTGCTACCGTGTTTGAAAATTCTGATACAACTTCAATGAACTGCGGATTGTCCTTGCGGATTATCAAGGCTGCAAAATTTTCTACGCCTTCCATATCTTCTATACCTACGGGCATAAGCAAGTAGTCATCCTTTAACCGATAGGTTGAGAACCAAAATTCAAACAAGCGGCCGCATCACCAAACATCTACAAATTTGGGATAAGAGCCCGTACGTTCTTTGTATTCCTCACGAAGACTTTGTGTTATCTCCGCTACACGCGTTTTTTTACGTTCTTTGGC
>CAVDKC010000262.1:0-2410 GCA_963609615.1 Oribacterium sp. | reverse complement strand
CAATGCATTGATTGCCGCATCCAACCATGCCAAGCGAGACTTGTAGTTGTTGTACATCGTTTGTATCGCCTCTGAATAAGACAGGGTCTCATCGCCGTTGACGCGTGAGCTGATTGGCCACAAGCCGATGTTCAACTCGTCGGAATGTTTCAGGTACTCTCCCTGTTGTCTGATGTATTCGGCAGCAGCCTCGAAGACTGTCTTCTCGACCATCCAGCGGTTCTTGACCGTCTCCACGAATGCCGGATCTTGGAAGAGTCTGTTGTAATAAACAGCACCTTTAATCTTCCAGGACGTGGAGCCCTTGTAAGTAGCCCAGTCGAAATCCCATACAGGTCCAGCCACCATCTTTCCGTTCTTGTCCTTGTGCATATAGGTACTCTTGGGCCATCCCGGTTCGCCGTTTTCCGCCAACTCATGGATGATCCACCAATCAACGTATGAGTCGATTTCCATATAGTTCAGATAGTTGCGGCCTGCAAACTTAGTGTCATCATAGAGAGCCTCCTCCATCTCGTTCACATACCCCTGTAGATAAGCGAGTTGTGCATCGTTCACCTCATCGGGATCCTTGAACATATAGGGCATATTATATCGAGCCGACTTGAACTTATATTCCTCGTCATAATTTACATCCAGTTCCATCAGGTAGCCGCCAGTAATGGCTTCTCCCGAGGTGGCATCTTCATCCAGTTCGGTAATGTTCACCCGGTTCTCGCCCACCTTGATGTGTTCACACAAATAATAGTTGCCTATATGTTTTCCATTCAGCACCACCTCGACGAATTCTCCCTTCGGATTCCATCCCATGCTGGTGGTTTGCCGGGCGATGTAATAGGTCATGTCATTGCGCAACAGGGTACGGTCCATCCAGTTGGCGAGCAGGTCAAAACGCTTGTCCTTGGCGAGTCCCAAGACCGTAGACTTGGAATCAAGTTTGATGGCATAGGGTTTCTTGGGATAGCCCCAAGTGGAGTTGCCACGACCTTTCATCTGCATAGTCCCCTCACAGTCCACGGATCCGTCGGTATTGATAATCTTGAAGCCTACCTTCTTCACCCAATTCTCCTTGCTTGTTATCTGCACGCCATCAGGGGTATTGATTTCCATCACGGGCAGTCCAGAGTATGCCACCTTCACCTGATAGGAGTTGGTCTCACCGTCCTCCGACACCACCTTATAGACAACACCATTTGTGAAGTCATGGGTACTGGCACCGCTTTTCTGAGGAACATTGTCCACATACACCTCGCCCGTACTCTTGAAGTCTGCCACCAGATTGGAGGCATCGGTGATATAAGGCGACTGCACTGTAATGCTGTTTCCCTCTATCGTTGCCTCCACGTCCTTCAGCACCCCAGGGTTCTTGCTTGCGAGAAAGGAGAAGGAGAGGATGGTATTGCCGGAATATCTCACCCGGAAGGCGGACGAGGAAATCAAGATTGGATTGCCACTGTCATCGGATGCGGAGATGACAAGCGACACCTGGTCGTCATAAGCCGTCCCCTCGCCATTGTCCCTGATCGTAGCCTTGTATTGTCCTTGCTTCAGCACTCCCTGGCCATCATAGCACTGCTCCACCTTTTCCAGTTTGTATCCCTTGGGGATTGTGACATAGCTCGCCGCCCGAGACTCGCCCACCTTGTCGAGTTGTATCTGGCAGTCGTCGGAATCCACGTCATAGTTGAAGAGTGCCGTCTGCGGGTTCACCCTGAACTCGATGGTGGAGGCCGTGCCGCCTGAAAGGTATACGGTCTGGGTGGAAAGGATGGCGATGCTCGTCGGCATGGTATATGACAGGCCGAAGGTAAAGCTCTTTCCGTTCTCCAGCGTCAAGGTGACGAGATGAGTCTTCTCGTCCTCGGTAATAGACTGGATGAGCAACGTTGTATCAGCGGTATAAGGGGAAACTATCTCACCCACCATCCCGGAGTTTTCGCCTATAGAATATTCCCGGAACACATAATATCCGTCCTCATTGACGGCGACCTTCACCAACACCTGTTCCGAGGAGATGTCGTTTCCGTCGTTGTCCTTCAATCTGCTGAAGGTATTGGCGTTGTCATACGACACGGTGTAATAGCCATCCTGGTCAATTTTCAGGTAAGGTGTCACATCATCGCCATTGCCTTGCACCAGGACTTTCGTGTCATCCGAGAAGGCGATGAGCCACCCTCCCCTAACGCTCGCCACAGGGGAAATTTCCTTGATGCTTTTCCCTTCATCATAGGCTTTCTGCAAGACAGTCAGCGCAGACTGCAGGTCTGCCACCTCTTTCTCTACCTTGTCCAGCCGACTGTTCACGTCATCGAGGTCGCTGCACGAAGTCCAGGTAAGCAGACAGCCCAAGAAGACCATCAGAAACAAAAATTTCTTTTTCATCTTTCAATCTGTTTAAATTAGCAATATG
>CAVDKC010000261.1:0-2449 GCA_963609615.1 Oribacterium sp. | reverse complement strand
CCGCTGATTGCGGAGGCTTTTTCTGCACGGCCATGTCATGCATATTCTTTTTTTAGATTTGAATTATCCAAGGATACCAAGTGCGCTTGCTACTACATAAGCGAATGCGCCGCCGCAGAGAGGAGCGATTACAGGTACCCATGCATAGCCCCAGTCGGAGCCGCCTTTGCCAGCGATAGGAAGGATTGCATGTGCAATTCTAGGTCCAAGATCGCGGGCTGCGTTCATTGCATATCCGGTGGAACCGCCAAGGCTAAGGCCAAGTGCCCAGATGAGCATACCTACGAGGTAAGGTCCAAAGCCAGGAGCAAGACCAGCTTCGCCAGCTACGCCCTTGGAGAAGATACACCAGATGAGGAACATCAGGAAGAAGGTTGCGATAAACTCGCCGATGAATGCAGTTGCATTGTTACGGATTGCAGGAGCTGTTGCGAAGATACCAAGCTTTGCTGCAGGATCCTCTGTCTTTTCCCAATGAGGCAGATATGCCAGCCAGCATACTACAGCACCGCAGATACCGCCGAGAATCTGAATGATGGAAGTTGCTGCAAACTGAGTCCAGCCATATACGCCAGCAAGGGTCTTTGCCAGTGTTACGGAAGGGTTGAGGTCTGCCTGGGGTGCGCCCAGTGCATTGGAAGTGAATACGCCCATGAGTACGGCGAAGCCCCATCCTGCTGTGATGCAGATCCAGCCGCCGCCAACACCTTTGGAATCCTTAAGAGTGAGGTTTGCGCATACGCCGCAACCGAAGGTTACAAGTACCAGAGTACCCATAAACTCGCCTAACAGATTATCAAACATGTTTATCCCTCTTTCATGTATATAGTTGTATAATTGCGATCACGTCTATCCCATACCCTCAGGGACCGGCATGGCCCGGCCCCCTTGAGTATCGAATCCTTTATGCTGAAAAGTAATTTCCGTTATTACTCTTCGTCATCAAGCCAATGCATAGCGTGCTTAACAGCCTTGCGCCATCCCTTGTAGAGCTTGTCTGCCTCTTCACGGCTCATCTGAGGCTCGAAGCGTACATCAAGCTTCCAGCTGCTCTTCAGCTCTTCCTTGGAGCTCCATACACCTACAGCAAGTCCAGCAAGATATGCTGCGCCAAGTGCGGTTGTCTCAATAACCTGAGGACGGTCAACAGGTACGCCCAGGAGGTCTGCCTGGAACTGCATCATAAGGTTGTTTGCTACAGCACCGCCGTCTACCTTCAGTACAGGGAGCTTAGTGCCGGAATCTGCTTCCATTGCACCCAGTACATCACGGGTCTGATATGCGAGGGAATCAAGTGTTGCACGAACAATGTGTGCCTTTGTAGTGCCACGGGTAATACCGATAATCATACCACGTGCGTTCATATCCCAGTACGGAGCACCGAGACCTACGAATGCAGGTACTACATATACGCCAGCGGTGTCCTTAACCTTCTTTGCTACCCACTCGGAATCAGGAGCGGAGTCTACAAGGCGGATACCGTCACGGAGCCACTGGATTGCAGAGCCAGCTACGAAGATGGAACCTTCGAGAGTATACTCTACCTTGCCGTCAAGACCCCATGCGATGGAGGTTACAAGACCGTTGTTGGAGGTCTTAATCTCAGTACCGGTGTTCATTACCATGAAGCAGCCAGTTCCGTAGGTGTTCTTTGCAGTACCTGGCTCGAAGCAGTTCTGTCCGAAGAGAGCTGCCTGCTGGTCGCCTGCTGCACCTGCTACAGGGATTGCTGCACCGAGAATCTTAGGATCAGTGTTGCCATATACACAGCTGGAAGGACGAACCTCCGGAAGCATACTCTTTGGAATTCCGAGATATCCAAGGAGCTGGTCATCCCACTTAAGCTCACGGATGTTGTAGATAAGAGTACGGGAAGCGTTGGAGTAGTCGGTTACATGAGCCTTTCCGCCGGTGAGCTTCCAGATGAGCCAGGTATCAATTGTTCCGAAAATCAAATCCCCTGCCTCAGCCTTTTCACGGGCACCCTCTACACGGTCCAGAATCCATTTAATTTTGGTTCCGGAGAAGTATGCATCGATTACAAGACCGGTCTTCTCTTTGAACTCGTCCTTCAGGCCCTGCTTAACCAGGTCTTCAGCGATGGGAGCGGTCTGACGGGACTGCCATACAATTGCGTTGTATACTGGCTTGCCAGTGTTCTTGTCCCATACTACTGCGGTCTCACGCTGGTTGGTGATACCGATGGCAGCGATGTCGCTTGCAACAAGTCCGGACTGCTCGAGAGCTTCCTTCATTACGGTGCTCATGGTGCTCCAGATTTCCTCTGCATCGTGCTCTACCCAGCCTGGCTCAGGGAAGTACTGAGTGAATTCCTTCTGGGATACGCCTACAATCTTGGAGTTCTCATCGAAAATGATTGCTCTGTTGCTTGTTGTACCTGCATCGAGTGCCATTACATACTTTTTAGCCATGAATAATTCCCCTTTCA
>CAVDKC010000260.1:0-2450 GCA_963609615.1 Oribacterium sp. | reverse complement strand
GCTCAAAAGATGCCAGTGAACTGTCTTTCCATGATGCAGGGGAAGCGTTGGATGCGCAAAGGGTATTCCTGTCAAGAATGAAATCCGACAAGGATTTATCCATGGAACATCTTGCAGACAAAATCTCCAAGTGGCGAACTTTGGAAGACTCCGTTTCCGCCTGTCTGATGCGTGACACCATCAAAAAGGCGCACACGTTTCCCATGGAAGACTTTTCATTGATCCATGATTCCATCCGTGACGAGTTCATGCGCATAGCGACCGCCAAGCGAAGGACTTTCAGGGATGTGCTTCTTCTGAAACAGAATGCGACACCTAACAAGAATAGAAAGGAAACGGATAGTCTTTCCATAGTAGCGTCAAGATTCTTTGAGAGTATTGATAGCGTACCATTATATAAAGGTGACAAGACGAGGATTCTGACCACCTATTACTTCTTCCTTGAAAAGGTGAAGAGGGAAGGCATACAGGACAATGCACAGTTCCTGTCATTCCTGAAGACGGAGGACAGACTGTTCAGAACTTTTCTATCTCATCTGCACGAGATGAGCGACGTGTCGGTTTCGCATATAACAAGGGGTACGGAAGATGTGTGCAAACTGATAGCACAATCTTCCAAGAAGGGCAACTTCCCTGCAAGGGATGCCGTGGCATACATGGCGGTCAGAACCAACCGAAGAATCATCGCCAATGCACAGACTTGTGTTGCTGACGTGAAGAACGGCAAGGTTACTTCCACTGAACAAGAGACTGCCTATTTCTGGATGATACTGCAACCGTTTTTGTCCATAGACGACTTCGGGATGTCAATGCTTTCAGAGAAGCAGCGAAAGGATTTTGTGCAATTGTCGATAGATGCTTTAGGCACTATCACAAATCTTAGCCGCTCCCTGCAGATGGACAGGAAGATGACAGACGGATTGCCCGACATGTTCATCAAGCTATATATTTCCTCAATATAAACACAACCGTTATGCTGCATAAATTTCTCAACGACTTTCTGGCACTCGCACCATTGCAGTTGCCAGAGCTTATCAACCAGGACTGCATGGAGCCTCCTGCCTATGAGGACGGCTATGTCCTGCTTGACTTCAAACTTGAAAAGGCTTATCCCCTTGAAGAGGTGATGAATATGTTCGAGGATCAGATGGAACTGATTATCCTCTACCACAAGGTTACTTCCGTCCATACGGAGTTCGGACAGTTCTGCTGTGCCTTCTCCAACCCCAATTTCGGACGGATGTACAAGATGAATGTCTGCACGGATGCCAACGGTTATGTCCACTCGGTCATCGTGACCATCTACGAGTCCTTGGAGTTCATGTACGGTGACTTGTGCCACGACATGGAACTGCAAGGAAGGACAGGCTTCTTCAAGTACAAGCGTGAGAAGGCGGACATGCTGATGTGTTTCATGTGACATTACGTTCCCCTTATGAGTGACGTTCAGTTGCAGGGCATTGTGGACATCATCCACAAATGCCACACATGGATTGACGTTGGCGGCTCGTCTCATTGGAAAGACACCGTGGTCTCACGGCATGGCATGGTGCAGACCGTCTGCTGTCGGTGCATAACCTTGAAAGCCTGTCATTCCAACAATGATTATGTCCGTGGGCAGGAGTGGCACGTACCACTGCTTGAAATAGACCAAAGTGTCAGGACTCTTATGAGAAAAAGTATTGGTTTCAAAAGACGCTTCATGTCAAATACCTTGACAATGGCGGATGTCGAGCGACTTTTCAAGGAAGCCACCTACGGAATCATACAGTTGGAACTTTTCGAGGGTTATTGACTGTTTTACATAACAATTTGAACTATGATATTCAAGATTATCTTTCTTTTGTTCCCTATGCTTCTTCTCTTGGCATCAACGATGTGCTACAGGAAGAACAATCGGGTGATGCAGAGATTTTATCTCCGCATGGTGTTTTCGCATAATTTTCGGAAACTGTACACGCTGCTGTTGCTGATGGCAATATTGGTGTTCAGTTTCGTGGCATACCAAGTGCAGCCCGACGAGGTCGGTGTCCATGTCACGGCACTATTGGCTTTACTGCTGTTCAAGTTCACTTATGCAGACAAGCTGTTGCACAGGTTGCATGACAACAGAAAAACGTGTGCCATCGCATTCACCGCCTCACTGGTGTTTGTGTTCACTCCCCATCTGTACACATTGGGTGTGATGGTTGGCTGTGTCTTGGTGGCAGCAATCTACTATCCGTCCTCCAAGGTAATCTTCAAGGCACAATGCCCTGACAGTGGCAGACACTTGGCGCAATGCCCGGAGGACATCGTCAACTTCTACTTTTAGTCCATTCTTGGAATATGCCACTTGGTACTGGCACATTCCGCAACAATCAGTTCTGATATGAGAATCATTATTTCACAACATCAACAAGACATTTTCAATGAAACATATACCAAAGGAAAATATAAAGGTAAGCCTC
>CAVDKC010000259.1:0-2451 GCA_963609615.1 Oribacterium sp. | reverse complement strand
GGAATTTCGCTACCTTAGGACCGTTATAGTTACGGCCGCCGTTCACTGGGGCTTCAGATCAAAGCTTCGCTTGCGCTAACCTCTCCTTTTAACCTTCCAGCACTGGGCAGGCATCACCCCATATACATCGTCTTACGACTTAGCATAGAGCTGTGTTTTTGTTAAACAGTTACCTGGGCCTCTTCACTGCGACTGCATTGCTGCAGCACTTCTTCTCGCTAACTTACGAAGTAATTTTGCAGAGTTCCTTAACAATAGTTAACTCGCTCACCTTAGGATACTCTCCTTGACCACGTGTGTTCGTTCTCGGTACGGGCCGCATATACTTAAGCTAGCAACTTTTCTCGAAAGCTGGCATCATTCTCTTCGCTATTAGGACAAGTCCGTTCGCTCCCCATCACGCTTTCCCCTTATGACACACGGATTTGCCAATGTGTCAGGTACTTCGCTTAGACCACCATCCAGTAGGTGGAAGAATTAGCCCTCTCTGTCATTACTTCGCATATATACGGGTACAGGAATATCAACCTGTTGTCCATCGACTACGCTCCTCAGCCTCGCCTTAGGTCCCGACTAACCCTGGGTGGACGAACCTTGCCCAGGAAACCTTAGTCAAACGGTGACTGGGATTCTCACCCAGTTTCGTTACTCACGCCGGCATACTCACTTCCATACGCTCCACCACTCCTTCCGGTATGACTTCGCCGCATATGGAACGCTCCCCTACCACTAAAATAAAATTTTAATCCGTAAATTCGGTGTTATGCTTAGCCCCGGTAAATTTTCGGCGCGGAGATACTCGACTAGTGAGCTGTTACGCACTCTTTAAATGGTGGCTGCTTCTGAGCCAACATCCTAGTTGTTTAAGCGTCTCTACATCCTTTAACACTTAGCATAAACTTTGGGACCTTATTTGACGGTCTGGGCTGTTTCCCTTTTGACCATGGAACTTATCTCCCACAGTCTGACTGCCAGATATATATATTGGCATTTGGAGTTTGATAGCATTCAGTACCCCTAGATGAGGCCATCATACATTCAGTGCTCTACCTCCAATATACTCTACTCTAACGCTAGTCCTAAAACTATTTCGGGGAGAACCAGCTATAACGGAATTCGATTGGAATTTCACCACTAGCCACAAGTCATCCGCGGGCGTTTCAACGAACGTCGGTTCGGTCCTCCGCTGGGTTGTACCCCAGTTTCAACCTGCTCATGGCTAGATCATCCCGTTTCGGGTCTATGACATCATACTCGATACCCTGTTCAGATTCGCTTTCGCTTCGGCTCCGTGTCTTCCACTTAACCTTGCATGATATCATAACTCGCCGGCTCATTCTTCAATAGGCACGTCATCAGGCTTTAACGCCCTCTGACTTTTTGTAGGCATACAGTTTCAGATTCTTTTCACTCCCCTCTCGGGGTTCTTTTCACCTTTCCCTCACGGTACTGGTTCACTATCGGTCACTATCTAGTATTTAGCCTTATGCAATGGTCTGCACTCATTCCGACAAGGTTCCACGTGCCTCGCCGTACTCTGGATTCCACTAGAGTATTACACACCTATGAATACGGGACTATCACCCTCTTTGGTTTGCTTTCCCAAGCAATTCTTCTCGCATGTAATCATCTCATATTGTGGTCCTAACCCCGGATCATGTCCGGTTTGGGCTCCTCCGCTTTCGCTCGCCGCTACTGACGGAATCGATTTCTCTTTCTTTTCCTCCAGGTACTAAGATGTTTCAATTCCCTGGGTATTTCTTCTCATAAACTATGTATTCATTTATGGATGTTGTGATATGACTCACAACGGGTTGCCCCATTCAGATATCTTAGGATCAATGCTTACTTCCAGCTCCCCTAAGCTTTTCGCAGGTAGTCGCGTCTTTCTTCGCCTTATAGTGCCAAGGCATTCACTGTACGCCCTTATTAACTTAACTCTTCGTAAATTTTATAAGTTTGCGTTTATTTTTTAAATCTTAAATGATTTTTTCGAATTTTCGCAATTTCACTCTTTGTGAAACCACGACTAATTCAGAAAGAACATGTTATTTAATATTATCCAGTTTTCAAAGAACAATTCTTAGAGATTCGATTCTCATCTAATCTCTCAAAACTAAACAGATTCTAAACTTCCTTCCGCATCTTTTTCACACACTCTAAATAATTCATTCCTCTAGTCTTTGGTTATTTGTACTGCCGACTTTTTACAGTCGATTTATTTCTTTCTCCATAGAAAGGAGGTGATCCATCCCCACGTTCTCGTAGGGATACCTTGTTACGACTTAACCCCAATCACTAGTCCTACCTTAGGCGGCTCCCTCCTTACGGTTAGGATACCGACTTCGAGTATTACCAGCTCTCATGGTTTGACGGGCGGTGTGTACAAGGCCCGGGAACGTATTCACCGCGACATGGCTGATTCGCGATTACTAGCAATTCCAGCTTCAT
>CAVDKC010000258.1:0-2452 GCA_963609615.1 Oribacterium sp. | reverse complement strand
GGTTCTTCCGCTTTTCGAGTTGGTAAGACAGTCCATGGCAACTACTGAGCTGCTCTTAGTTATGAGTATCAGTGGTTCATTCAGGACATGTGCGCCCCGAAGGGGCAACCTGCCCCGATGCTCGGTGCTTACTGGGCTTTCAGCCCGAGGTTTCACTCGGAGTGCCACACGTTGTGAACTGAATTGTTACGATTACGCAGTCTTACCAACTCGAAAAGCGGAAGAACCATTGTTATTTAGTTGTTGGGCACAAAGGTACAAAAACTTTTGAATGTAGCGATGTGGTTATCTAAACAACGGGGAGTATTATACAGTGCGGATTCTGACGCTTTTGGTACTTTGAACAGTGCGGATTCTGACACTTTTGACATTTCGAACAGTGCGGATTCTGACATTTGTTTTATGGAAGTGTTGCTAATTGCAAGAAAAACAGTACCTTTGCAGTAGAAACACTTCAAAACCTGCAATAGTCATGAATGAACGAATCTTCAAACGTAAAATATATCAGAAGCTCAAAGAGTGGAAGGAACAAGATAACGGAAGTACTGCACTGCTCATAGAAGGTGCCAGACGTGTCGGCAAATCTACCATCGTAGAAGAGTTTGCACGGAACGAATATGAAACCTACCTGCTTATTGACTTCTCTGTAGCAAGCAAGGCCGTCAAGGATGCTTTTCAGGATATTTCCAACCTTGACATGCTATTCACCAGTCTTCAAATGAACACTGGAGTGAGGCTACTCCCTGGCAAGTCGCTGATTGTCTTCGATGAGATACAGAAGTGTCCTTTGGCCCGTCAGGCTATCAAACATCTCGTGAAGGACGGACGCTTTCACTACATCGAGACAGGCTCACTGCTTGGCATAAAGATGAAGAAACGTCCTAATGCTGACGGAACAAAAATTCTCCTGCCAAGCGAGGAACGCAGAATTACCATGTACCCAATGGACTATGAAGAGTTCCGTTGGGCTTTGGACGATACAGCCACGATGCCGCTCGCCAAAAACATCTTTGAGCAATGGATGCCGCTTGGTGATGCTACAAACAGGAAGCTAATGAGAGATTTCCGGCTATATGTACTCGTTGGGGGTATGCCACAAGCCGTAAACACATACCTCGACACTTTGGACTTGAGTAGAGTAGACCAAGTGAAGAGAAATATCATCAACCTGTATGATACGGATTTCTATGAGTTGGACCCGACGGGTAAGACATCCATGCTTTTCCACGCCATCCCTGCACAATTGACCACCAACGCTTCGCGCTATCAGGTGGGCAGCGTGATAGAGGGTGGACGGGTAGACAGGCTTACTACGTCCCTTTCCATTCTGAGAGAATCGATGACCACAAACATTGCCTATCATTCCAACGACCCGAATGTAGGACTGGCCATGCACATAAATCCAGACTGCTTCAAGCTATATTGTGGGGACACGGGACTGTTTGTTACTCTTGCCTTTTGGGACTCAGACTTTACGAACAATACCATATACCAAAAGCTTCTGAACGACAAACTCACAGCCGACCTCGGATATGTTTACGAAAACGTTGTCTCGCAAATGCTTGTTGCGGTGGGAAAGAAGCTGTACTACCATACATGGCCAACAAATGACGGAAAACGAAACTATGAAGTTGACTTCTTGATACCGGACGGCAGCAAGATAAGTGTAATTGAGGTAAAATCAGCGCGGTCTACTCAGCACGTTTCCATCGACAACTTTATGCAGAAATACTCATCACGAATACAGCAGTCATACCTTATCCATAACAAGGACTTGCGCAAGGATGGTCATCTTAAATGTATTCCGTTCTATATGACGCCATTTCTGTAAGTGCCCCGAGTAGCTCTCTGAGGATACAAATCAAGAAACTTCATACACCATCCCCACCATTTCGTACAAGTTGTGGGAGAAGTTTCTCTCATGTAGATACTTTGGCTTACCTTTGCGTCATCAAAACAAAAAAAACGATAAACAAAAATTGAAGACATGAAGAAAGTATTGAAAGTGATAGGAGTGCTGGTTGTGCTGGCTGTGGTTACGGTGGGCGTAGTGTGGTGGTATTCGCGTACGAGTAATCCGTGGAACGCACGGACGGTAGGCGATATTTCGGTGCCCATGGGCTACACAAGGGTGGAGGGCAGTTATGCGGAGTTCATGCGGCGGTTGCCGCTGAAGATACCATCGACATGCACAGCGACAAATGGCTTACGCCGAAAGTAAAGGAACGCTTTAGAGCCAACAAATTAGGGCGTATGGCTTGGAATGGGGATGCTGACTATGCCTATAATTCCAAGGCAACGTAACTATTCGCTGAATAGTTACCCGAAAGTGAGAAAAACATTAAAAGAAACTAAATATTACGGCTTTCAATCCCTCTCTCGCAAGTAAATGATTATCTTTGCGAAAAATTTCGTAACGAAAAATTTCGTAACATGGAAAATCCTTTTAAGT
>CAVDKC010000257.1:0-2493 GCA_963609615.1 Oribacterium sp. | reverse complement strand
CCTCTTCATCGTGGCAGTGCTGGTGGTGAGCATCGGGGCCTCGCTGCTGGTGAAGCAGAAAAAGTGAAAGGGGGACAGCTTGCTATTCCTCGTTCTGTCTCAGCCAAATACCGAAGAATCGGTCGTAAACGATGTAGTTACCTTCGTGTTTATAGACAAACTCGCGGTTGAGCAAGGTTTTGAGGGCGAGGCTCACGCTGCTGGCGGCAGGGAGGTTGTGCCTGCCGATGAACTCTTGCGAGAGAACGGAGGGCACTGACTGCTCCTTGGCGATGGCAGAGAGGAGGGCGGCTTGGTTGTCGGTGAGGGAATCGTAATAGTTGACGAAAGCCACCTCTTGCTCGTTTACCAGATCGATGATTACCTTGTTGACTTCCCCGACGGTAATCTCTTTGCCGTTTTGATAGAGACGGTTCAGGATGTCCTGGATGTACCAGGTCTGGCCATCCACCTTATTATATAGATAGGCAAAAGTCTCGTTGTCCATTTCCAAACCAATTTTACGGAGCCAGTTGTTGGCAAAGGCATGGTATTCTTGGAGGTCGATGAGGGGCAAGTTGACTATCTGCGAACTTTGGTAGAAGGGTCTCTTTGCCGACAGGAACATATCGGTCATGATATGCTGTTTGCTGCCGGCGAATATGAAATATACGTTTGGCAAAAACTGAATGTAAGATCGTAACAATGCTTCTGCGCCGTTCTCTGGATACTCCGCTATCTGCTGAAACTCGTCGATGGCGATGTAGATTCGCTTTCCCGACTGCCTTAGGTATTCGAAAATATGTTTTAGCGAATCCTCCCTCTGGCCAGGAGATACGGTTATGGAAAAAGTCGGGATGCCAGTCATCTCGTCAAACGACATGGTAGGCTTGTAATTGGAAAAGAAGGTCATCACTTTTCTCAGGGCAGACTGCGAGAAGGTATCTACTTTTCCGATGACGGTCTTGCCCAAGAGTTGGATAAACTGGCTTAGGTTTCTCGTAGCGTTGATGTCGATATAGAAACATTCCGTGCCTGTTTCCTTTTCCAGTATCTGTTCGAAGACATGATGAACGAGTCCTGTCTTTCCGATGCGACGAGGGGAAATCAAGACGATGTTGCGCTCATTCTGTAATGCTCTGGCAATGAGCTCTGTCTCTTTCTTGCGGTCGCAGAAGTATTCTGCGCCTTTGTATCCGTAGATGACAAATGGGTTATTCAGCTGTTCCATAAAGCATTATCTGCATTTCATGTTTTGTGTTACATGTTTTGTGGAATGCAAAGGTAATGATAATTCTTGGATAATCCGTCAAGAATCCTGTATTTTTGTGATTTGTTACACTTTGAATGGCGGATGCTGATAAAAATGCTTATATTCTGTCTTTCACGTCTTATTCATACGATAGCAACCCCTATGTAACAAGCTCTGTCTACTTTTGCACCGGATTTAAGAAAAGTAGATAAGACGACTAGAAGTTATGAATAAAAGTAATTGTATGTTGCTGGCATCCTTTTTATATTGTGCCGCAACTTTTGCCCAAAGTCAACCCTTGCAGCGTATGGCCATCATGTCGGATGTGCATCTCATGTCTCCCCAGTTGTTGGTTCATGAAGGAAAGGCTTTTGATGATTACATTTCCAATGACAGAAAGATGCTTGTTCAGAGCCCTGAACTTCTGGATTCTGTGACTGGGCACGTGAAGGAATACCACCCACAAGTGGTTCTTGTTACAGGAGACCTGACCAAGGACGGGGAACGAGTTTCGCACGAACTCTTGGTAAGCCGCTATCTCAAGCCGATGGAGGAGCAGGGGATAAGGGTTTTTGTTATCCCGGGCAACCATGACGTGAACAATCCTCATGCCAGGGTTTATGATGGCGACAAGACGATACGCACCACCACCGTTTCTGCTGCCGATTTTGCCAATATATATAAGGAATATGGTTATGGCGAGGCCATAGCCAGGGATTCTCATTCTCTTTCTTATGTGGTGCAGTTGGACTCCAAAATCAGACTCATAGCCGTGGATGCCTGTGAATATGAAGGCAACGACTATGACAAGGACATCTGTGTGACTGCCGGAAGAATCAAGCCCGAGACGATGGACTTCATCAAGCAGCAGGCAGAACAAGCTCACCGCCTGGGCATGGAGGTATTGATGATGATGCACCATGGCATCGTGAGCCATTTCAATTGGCAGGACAAGGTGATGAAGGAATATCTCGTAGAGCACTGGCGCAAGCAAGCCAAGCAGATAGCCAAGATGGGCATCAAGGTGTGCTTTACTGGCCATTTCCATGCACAGGATGTCTCCCAAAAGTATGGTCTCGTCGATATGGAGACTGGTTCCACTGTAAGTTATCCTCACCCTTACCGGCTGATAGAGGTGGATGAGGACAAGGGGACGCTTACCGTAAGGACAGAAAGGGTAAAGGAACTTGTCTCTATGAAGGACTCCGCAGAAACCTTGCAGCAGAAGAGCGAGCGTTTCGCCAACTCTGCCCTTAGCAGCG
>CAVDKC010000256.1:0-2498 GCA_963609615.1 Oribacterium sp. | reverse complement strand
AGAAAAATGCCGCAGAGGCGTGCACAGAAATCCGAAACGCTGTTTCGGGAAATTCTGCAATGTAGCACGTCGCTGCGGCTTATTTGCAAGCAATAAGTTATGAAATTCAGTTAGGGCGGACGTTCGCCGCCGATTGTGAGCAGGATGTCTTTGCCTCGTTCTGCCGGGCACTTTTGCAGCACTCGGATAGGTTCTTTGATATGCCCCAGTGATTTCAGGATAAAGCATCGTTTCTTTAAGGGACAGTTCTTTTGACATCGATATATGACTTCAGGCATTGTTAACCTCACTTTCTGCTGTTAATATGTTCGCTAATTTCTTACACTTCGTTTTGAAAAAAGGGAATGCATCACATCCCCTGATTGCTACTTCGATAGACCGAGCGATTGCAAACGGATTCGCATTGCGCTCTTGGAAACACTGAAGGCGGCAGCCATTTCAGCTACGACAGATTCATTTACAAAACAGTTTTGTTCGGATGATGTTAAGCGGTGGAACATGGCGGTTACGGGCACACGCGGCATCAGAAAGCAGGCAGCGCAGAAGTTGGCCTGATACTCACAGATTTCAAGAGAAGAAAGGTATTTCTTCCCCGTCCTCAGATTCAGGTTTTCCCTTCGCGTTTCATGCTTGTAATCGCCGCTTGCGTGGGCAAAGCACTTCTTATGAAGCACCTGATGAAAGACCTCATGCATGACCGTAAAGTTCTCGGGGCCACGATCCGGAAGCTCCGTCAGAAAGCTGTCGATCAGTATGGTCCCCTGCTCAAAAAAAGCCTTCTTCGGACGCATACCATCTATAAACCTCGGCTCCGGCCACACCCATTGATATCCGGGTTTGAAGAATGTCATACCCCAAATGGACTGATCCGGCGTGATATATTTCCAGTCGTAAGGCACATCCAGACATTGCTCAATGACGGCATAGACATCAATGGGCTTTGCCATTGTTAGCCGTTCGGCGTCGAATTGGCGAAGAAGTTCGTTTGCCTTGTCTTCCAATTGTGCCGGAGAGTAGTTGTAATGAATCAATCTTGCTTTTGCTCCTTTTCTTCCTGTTCCAGCATTTCGATAACCTTCTGCCATGTTGCTTCAGAAGCGTTGTTGTCGCGTGCCATGCGCAGAGCTGTGCGGGCTTTCTCATTGCCCATAATGTATTCCGGCAGATCGGGCGAAACTGTGTTGTCACGCTCACCTGCCGCAAGGTCAAACATTGTGTTGGTGTCTTCTTCGCTTAGATGCAGGATTCTTGCCATATCATAAAGCTTATCTCTGTTAGGCGGATAACGGTGTCCCTTTTCGATATCGCTCATGAATGCAGGTGCGATTTCAAGTTCGGCGGCGAGCCCTCGAAGCGTCATACCAAGAGCTTTGCGCTTCTGTTCGATAAATTTCCCAAAATTGCCATTCATATCCGTTCCTCCGTTTGCTTGTTCGCTATTTCCTAACATCATTATAGGAATGTGTGCATGTGTTGTCAAGAGATTGTAGTGTAAAATGTTCGCGAATTTCTAACATTGCCTTGAATGGCCTCTGCCGGGGTGCTATAATAAAACAAATGATTTGATTTTCAAATATTAGATTTTGCTTTGGGAGGACAAGCAATGGCGGTTTCGTATAAAAAGCTCTGGAAGATTTTGATCGACCGGGATATGACAAAGACTCAGCTCAGAAAAGATGCCGGTATCAGCACCGGCGCACTTGCCAAGCTTGGCAAGAATGAAAATGTGAATACGGAGATTCTCGTGAAGATATGCAGCACGCTTCACTGTGATATTTCCGATATCATGGAACTCACAGAAGAAGGCGGTGTACAGTAATGGAAAAAGCGAATTTCGGACAGTTGGTGTCCTTTATCTTTGGCATTGCCAATGATTGTCTTGTAGATGTATATGATGTGGGCGATTACCGGAAAATCATCCTGCCGATGATGGTGATCCGCCGTTTTGATGCGGTTCTGGAGCCGACCAAGAAGGCGGTTCTTGAGATGAAGAAAAATCTGGATGCAGCCGGTATCACGGAGCAGGATGAAGCTCTGTGCTCTGCGGCAGGCGAAGCTTTTTGCAACAGCTCGCCCTATACGCTGTCTGATTTGAAATCCCGCACCAATCAGCAGCAGCTCCGCGCGGACTTCATTCTGTATCTGGATGGTTTTTCCAAGAATGTGCAGGACATCATCAAAAAGTTTGAGTTCCGCAACCAGATCGATAAGCTTTCCGACCATGACATTCTCGGCTTGCTGATCAGCAAATTTACCGATCAGTCCATCAATCTTTCCTCCAGACCGGTCACCACTGCCGCAGGCGTTACGCTTCCGGCGCTGGACAATCACACCATGGGTACGGTCTTTGAGGAGGTTATCCGTAAATTCAACGAGGAAACCAACATCACCGATGCAGGACGCCATTTTACGCCTCGTGATATCGTCGAGCTGATTGCAGATCTGGCGTTTGTTCCGGTAAAAGACAAGATTCAGGACAATACCTACCGCATCTATGA
>CAVDKC010000255.1:0-2528 GCA_963609615.1 Oribacterium sp. | reverse complement strand
CCGAACCAATTCTTGAATGCCTTCGTGCGCACTTGCGCCCACTGCCTTTGGGAAAGATTGCTCGGTTTTCCGTTTGGGGCTTTCATGTATGTGCCGTCTGCTTTTGCCTTGGCAATAATCTCCTCTGTTTCTCTTTTGCTATAATCAACATTTTTACCAACATGCTCTTTGAGGAAGGTCTCGCCTTGCTCCTTGGTCAACTTACCATCTGCAATAGTACGCTTGACGTATTCCTTCATCACCTCGTTGTGCATCCGTTCTTCTAAGTCACGTTGCTCGCTATAACGATTCACACCATCCCTTACAATATCTATGGTGTTTTCGGGGAGCTTAAAACTCAGCGTTCCATCGGCTTCCTTATAACCAACAGGGCGATGAGGAGAATACTTGCCAGTCTTTGGGTCAGTCATACCAAAGTCGCACCAAAGAGAATAATACGCATCACTATCCATTGGTGACCATCCATGTCCTTCACCCTTCCAGCCAATTTTTGGATGATGTGGGTCAACCTTAGCATCTGCACACATCCGCAAGAATGCTTCTTCGGGAACATTGAAATCGAATCGGGGTATCAAACCTAGTTTGGGTAACAAGTCAACATAATAGTCGGCAGCTTCCTTGTATGCATAATCCCCACCAATCTCTTTTGCCTTTTCGTTGTAATCAATAGCAAAAGGATGACCTACTGATTTTTTCAGTTTGTTCTTGAACCTTGTTCTATCCTTGGCATTTTCTATACTTTTGCATCCGTCAGAAAGTATTGCCCTTTCTTCTTCGCTTAGCTCATTGTCAAACACATACCACGTATTGAACAAGTGTAATCCTCGTTCTGCATTGTAGTAATGCGTTCCGTTAGCAAACTCCAACTTATGTCCTTCTTCTACATCCTGTCCAGCCTTTGCTCCTTCAAGGATAGTCCAACCTCCACCAAATCGGTCGTTCTGAACATCCTCAAAGTTGGTAACACCTTTGCCATAATCGGTATAGGCTTCGTCAACGAAATTGTGTCCCACACCATTGGCTCTCGCTATTCCAAGTCCTTGGTGAGCTAATTGTGACGTTGTCGCTCCCGATGAATGAAAAGGAATCAATGACCCCCAAAGACCTCGAAGGTCTTTGTGTGTTGGAACATCGGTGAAGCACTTTATCAAATGTGGCACAGAGAATACGACAGACGAAAGTGATACATCTTCATTGATATATTTCTTTGCTTCCTCAAGTCCTTTCTTGCCGTCAAAATGCTGCTTCCCTTCCTTATCTGTATATGTAAATTCTCTTGAACCTACCGATTCCTCTGAGGAGATATAGTTGCCATTAGCATCAAGACCAGCTACAGGAGAGTTTTTGTCAAAGGCAGGGAAATGTGACATATTAAACTTTATACCCATTTTCCCAAATAGACGTACATCATCTAGCTCCTTCATGTACTTGAACATACATAGTCCCTTCATATAAGCATCTCTCACACTCTGAATCTCATCTATGGCTAGTATTGGTCTGAATTCAGAATGGGAGTTTCTGCGTAATCCTGTTCCTACGTTGACTCTTATCGCATCATAAGCAGGAGTCTTTTCCGTGATAGGAGCAATGATGGTGTACGATTGTTCGGTGTACGTCCCATTGTATGGCTCAGGAAGCAGCTTATCTTTCGGTCTGCCTGCACCTGTCTTTTGCCAAGCACGGAAGACACCACCCCAGTCAGACAAAGCCTTCGATTGTCCCTCAGCAGACATCAGTTGAGTCCAAGTGATATGCTCGGTAAGGTTATCGCCTGCAACTCCCACTCTGATAGCATCCGCTTTCGTATTTGCCTTACCAGGTAATCCATTAATGGTCTTATCGCCCTTCTTGTTTTTCCCACGAACACTTTCACGTAAAGCCTCGTCAAACGCTTCTGGATTCTTGTTGCGTTCGTCAATGGTAGCATTAACCGCATCTACAAAATTTTGCGATACCGAAGGAAGCATCTTCAGTCGTGCAGCAGCATCAAAACAACCTTTACATGGCACATTTAAGCCAAGATCACGCATCACCTCATATAGACGCATATAATCTTCGGAAGTGAATCCTTTAGGGCTCTTGCCCATCATCAGCATCAGTTCCACCATGTCGGGCGAAGCTAGTGTCGCTTCTATGCCTTCATTGTTAATACAAAGCAAGTCAGCAGAAGCATCATAGGTGTATTCGATATTCTTACGAGACCATGTCACTATAGGCTTTTCTTTGCCATCTCGCCAATCCATCCTCAGTGTAGGTTCTTTCTTCGCCCATTGGTCATAACGTATATCACCCTCAAGTGCTGAATGGATAAGGTTTATCAACGATTCACTTTCGTTAATAACCGAATCAATCTGCTCCTTTGACCATTTTATTTTAGATTTCTTCTGACGCATCAACCTTGCAAGGTCTTTGCGCAACTTTTCTTGCACATCCTTCTCCGTTCTCATGTTTAGGTCAATGCCGTTACCATCATCCACGGAAGCCTCGGCTGCGTCCATGTAAGATGTTAAGCCACGTTCGATAGCTTT
>CAVDKC010000254.1:0-2578 GCA_963609615.1 Oribacterium sp. | reverse complement strand
ATTTTCCTATCGAGCAGCACTTCGGCATAGCGGTGGGTTGTCTTCACGCTTTTATGACCGAGCAACTTGCTGACGAGTTCAAGATTCTCACAGGCGGCGAGGGTGAGCGTGGCGAAGGTATGGCGCGAGGTATGGAAACTCACATTCTTCTTGATGCCGGCGCGCTCTGCTATCCATCGGCAACTTGTGTGCACGGCGGTGGCAGTGGGCAGATGGAAAATATGGTCATCGTTGTGTTCTTCGGGCAGGAGCGACAATGCCATTCTGCCAAGGGGAACACGGACGATGTCGCCCGTCTTGCTTTGGCTCAGCACAATGGTTGGAGCGGTGTCAGGGTTCTTGATGTCCGTCCACTTCAACGCACGAATGTCGCTGATGCGTAATCCGGTGAAGCAAGCGAAGGCAAAGGCTCGTTGTGTCTCTTTGCCTTCCGTCTCCACTTCCATGAAGCGCTTCACTTCGTCTACAGTGAGGTATACTCTCACCGTCTTAGGTGTATGGTAGATTTCGCTTCTGTCAAGTTGATAGAACGGATTGGCTTCCAACTTGCCCTCACGCACGGCTTTGTTCAGAATGGTGACGAATTTGGTTTGGTACACCTTCTTCGTGGAGTTGGAAATCGTCTTGGCTTCCTTCTTCCAATGCTTTTGTATATAGCCGTTGCCAAGAAAGGCAAGATAGCCACGGACAAAGCGTGCGTCTATCTTCGAGAGCATGATGTCCTTCTTGCGAAGTGAGGCAAGGTATTGCTCCACGGCATCCTTTACCGTTGCTGTCTGACTGAGACACGCCTTTGAGTAGTTGCCGCATGCCGTGAGCAGGTTGGTGTATTCGCCTATCCACTCCAGAAGAGTCAGGCGGCTATCCGTCCCGTTCTCCGTTCCAGCCTTCACCCTGTCTTTGGCTGCACCAGTCGGGATGGTCTCGGGATGGATTGTGCGCTCCGCCTTGATAGCTTGCGCTTTCTTCAAGGCATTCTCGTTCTCTTTCTTCGCTTTGTCGTCAGTCTCCGGAATGATATAGAGCCGCAGGAACTCATACGTCCGCTTTCCCTTGTCATAGTATTCGAGGAACAGACTGCGGTTGCCGTCCTTTACAGGCTTTGACCTTAATGTTATCTTCATAGCAAGTCTCCCTTCTGTTTTTATCCGAACATGTTGTCCATTAGATTGATGGCATCCACACGCTTCTGGTCTACTATCTTGGCATAGGTCTCTGTTATCTTCACGTTGGAGTGTCCCATCAGTTTGCTCGTCGTGTAGATGTCTGCACCGAGGGTGAGCATCAGCGTGCCGAAGGTGTGCCGTGCGCAATGGAAGGTGATGTGTTTTGTTACTCCTGCCGCCTCCATCCATCGGTTCAGGTGGTAGCCGACCGTTGACGGGTCTTTGGGAAGGCAGAACAGTGGTTTGTTGTCCTCTTCTGCCGTCGGCAACCATTTCAAGGCTTCTGCCGACAAGGGTACTGTCACCGTACCGCCCGTCTTCACCATCTCTGTATAGATGAAGCGTGTCTTGCCGTCGGCGGACAACAGAATGTCGCTGTTGGTCAGTTTGCGGATGTCGCTGATGCGTAGTCCCGTAAAGCAAGCGAAGAGGAAGGCCGTCTTCACCGTCGGACTGCCGCATGGAGTGTCGGCCAACCTCTTTATCTCGTCTATGGTCAGGTACTCCTTGTTCCCTTCCTTCGGTTGCGGTCGTTCCTTGGCATCAAGCGACTTCACAGGGTTGGCAGGGATGAGTTCTTCTTTCACGGCTTTGTTCATCGCACTGGAGAAGATGGCGAGGTAGTCGTGCACGGTGTTTACCGACACCCGGCTGCTGTTGTCCTTCGTGTTGGAGTATCGCTGGTCGGGAGTGTTCATGAGCCACTTGATGAGTTCACGGCAGAAGTCGCGGTCAACCTCGTTGAGGGCAATCGCCATTCTGTTGGTCTCTTCGAGAAAGGCGCACACCTTCGCCCGCATCTTGTGCCGCCCCTGCAGCGTGCTCTTCTTCACGCCGAGCGTCATCGCCTCGTATTCCGTCAGCCAATGGCTCAGCGGCATGGACGCACGCTTAATGGAGTTCCAGTTGCCGATGCCGTGACTCTGCAGGGCCAACACACGTTCCGACTTTATCTGTTCAGCTATCTTGCGTGTCTGCTCATTCTGCACCTTAATAATAGGTGTAGTCTCCGGCAGCAGGTAGAGTTTCAGGAACTCGTACTTGCGCGTACCTTTATAGTAGATATCCAGATAGAGGCTGATGTTGCCATCGGCCAGTTTCCTCTCCCGAAGGCGGACAGGTTCTTTCAGTTTTATACTCCTCTTGTGTCTTGCCATGTTTTATATGTTGTCATTTGTTCTTACATTGGTCAGCGGTAATTCATACTGCTAAAATCACTGCGACAAAGATAATGTATTTCCCTGAAACGAAGTCACAAAATAGTCACAAGAGTCACAGAATTACATCTTTTTAAGGAACACACAGAACAACAACTGAAAACTGCGAATAATTGCACAATGCACTGATATATAATATACTATGTTTACCGTTCTTTGATTTATTTCGATAAGAAAATATCTGAAAAACGGTAT
>CAVDKC010000253.1:0-2601 GCA_963609615.1 Oribacterium sp. | reverse complement strand
TGTGGATAAGTATACGGAAAACCCTCTTCATAACTTTGTAATAACTCAGGGGATATCAACATCCCACTATCTGCACACCCTAAAATAGGGATATCCACAAGTTTATCATTCACTTTTAAGAAACTTTTAAGCACTTTTTCATTGGAAAAAGATATAAACTTATTAACTTTGCACCAAATTGGGAAATGTTGATAAAATACTTAAAACATTAAGAGCCAACAGAAAGATATGAAGGCCCTCTGCTGATAACCCGTGACTATATATGGATAACGATATACGCAAGTATTTATCGTTTTTTTTATCCACTTATCCACGGCATATCATCATCCTAATATTCTCTTTTTAAAAAAAGAAATAAAGAAATATAATAATAAAGTTATGGTGAAAAAAGAATGGATAGAGAAAGGTTATGTTGACGAACCTGTTGACGAGACCTTGGACTTGAAGACAGAAATTAGAAAACTTTGCGAGGAAAAGGATGCTATTATCCTCGCCCACTATTATACGATAGGTGAGATACAAGACATCGCAGACTTCGTAGGCGACTCTCTGGCACTGGCCCGCAAAGCTGCCGAGACCGATGCCAAGGTAATGGTGATGTGTGGTGTCCACTTCATG
Source organism: Oribacterium sp. (assembly GCA_963609615.1). Classification (GTDB taxonomy): domain Bacteria; phylum Bacteroidota; class Bacteroidia; order Bacteroidales; family Bacteroidaceae; genus Prevotella. Next base: position 1,983 of record CAVDKC010000253.1, on the reverse strand, counting down.
GCAGAGACTTGCAAACTCTTGAGCCCCGACAAGACCGTACTTTGTCCAGACCTGAATGCAGGATGTTCACTTGCCGACAGCTGCAAGGCCGACGACTTGAAGAAATACAAGGAGGAGCATCCTGGATATAAGGTAATCAGTTATGTGAACACCACAGCTGCCGTGAAGGCTTTGACCGACTGTGTGGTAACCAGTGGCAATGCCAAGAAGGTGATAGACAGTTTTCCACAAGACGAGAAGCTCATCTTTGGTCCAGACTATAACCTGGGAAACTATATCAATAGTGTGACGGGCAGAAAGATGCTCTTGTGGAATGGTGGTTGCCATGTACACGAGAAGTTCTCGGTGGAGGCTATCGTCAAGTTGAAGCAGGAGCATCCTAATGCCGTAGTAATGGCTCACTTGGAGTGTAAGGCTCCAGTACTGGCTGTAGCCGATGTGAAAGGCTCTACCGCTACGATGCTACATTATGCAGAAGAGCATCCTGAGATAAAGGAATATATTATCGCCACAGAGGCTGGTATCTTGCACGAGTTAGAGCGTAACTGTCCTGACGTTATCTTCTATCCAGTGCCTCCAGAGGTAAGCGAAGGTGGGGTAGGATGCAGTTGCAACGAGTGTGAATATATGAAGATGAACTCGCTCAAGAAGATATACAATGCCTTGAAGTTTGGGTGGCCTAGCGTAGAGGTGGACGAAGCCATCGCCAAGGATGCAGTGAAGCCTATAGAGAAGATGTTATCTTTATCTTAGTAGTTTTTTCTGTTGCAAGCCTTGAAACGACCATTGCAAGCCTTGAAACGACCATTGCAAGCCTTGCAACGGCCATTGCAAGCCTTGCAACGGAACTTTTATCTAGCGACAAGAACATTTGCTAGCAGACTAACATCAATACCTGTCTAAGATAAAAAAAATTAATCACTCTGTTTTTCTTTCTCCTTTTTAATGAAAAGGAGTAGTGCCAGTCGCCCTACGTATGTACCTATCATCTTGCGGAAAGCGATATATGTCTTGGAGTAATCTTTGTCTGGCAATGGATAAAGCCCATTCTTTCTCAGCTTTTTTATCTCGTGGTTTAAGGCAATAAGCGAATGCTTGAGACGGATGTTGTCGCAGAGATAATACATGGTAAGTTGGGCAATGCGGCGGTGTAGAGCCTGTCGGTCGGCTACAGGGATGACGTCTAGTAATCTTTTCAGATTGAGGAGTACTTCTAGCTTGCTGTCCATATGGCTCGCCATCATTTCCTTGTCGTCCAACTGGCAGGTGGCATATTTATCCACTCTATTATAATAAGGTGAAGTATTGGTGTTGAAGATGCGTTCGGCGCGCAAGAAGAGTTGAGGAGTAAACTCCTCGTCTTCGCCGAAGGTAATATTGGGCGAGAATTGCAGGCTACCTACGATACCTCGTCTGAAGATATAGGAGCAGGCAGACCCTAGAATATTATTGTTGTTAAGATATTCCGTTCCACTGACAGGAGTAGGCAATTCGTACGAAGGTTCTGCCGCATTATCGCTCTTGGCAAAGCCAAAGGTGACGATGTCTGGGTGATGGTATCTCACGATGTCCAGACAATGTTCGTAGGCAGCCTGCAAGAGATAGTCGTCGCCCTCAATGAACTGCACATACTTGCCTTGGGCTATCATGAGTCCGTAGTTGCGAGCTATGCTACTGCCTAGGTGTGGCAGTAGCAGGTATCGTAGCTGGTCGCTATATTCGGAAAGCAGATGAGTAGGGTAGTCGTCGCTACCATCATCGATGAGGATGATTTCCCTCTCCTTGGCATTGAGGGATAGTTGTACGATGCTCTTGATACATTTCTCAAGATATTCGCATGGTTGATTACAGGTCGTAATAACGAAACTAACCAATGGTTCCGAGGTATTTGAATGAGACTTGTCTATAACTGGCATGGTTGTAAATATATGAAAAGTTGTATTTTTATACGTGCAAAGATAATAAAAAGATTTTATTTACGTA
>CAVDKC010000252.1:0-2695 GCA_963609615.1 Oribacterium sp. | reverse complement strand
CCCGTTGCCTTCAGGTAGTTGTACACCTGACTTCGGTGGGAGTTGTCTAGTTCCGCAACGGCCTTAAGTTCCACGATGATATCGCCGTAGCACACGAAATCGGCACGATAGGTAGTCTGCAGTTGCTTACCATCGTAGTATATCTTCAGTTCCTTCTCACGTTCGAACGGGATGTCGCGCTTGGCGAATTCTATAGCCAGCGCCTCCTGGTATACCGCTTCGAGGAAGCCGATGCCCAGCGTGTTATATACCTGCATGGCTGCACCGTTGATGGCGTACGACTCCTGATTGTGATGTAACATAATAGTAGCGTTTAATTATTGAACACCGAGTTTGTCTTTTTCCGAACACGGATTGCACGGATAACACGGATTCCGCCGCACACAAGGGCGAAGCCCTATCCCTTCAAATCCCGAATATCCGTGTTCAAAAAAAACAGACATCTTGTTTTTAAGATAGGATTGCTCTTTGCCTTCCCGAACACGGATAACACGGATAACACGGATTCCGCCGCATGCAAGGGCGAAGCCCTATCCCTTCAAATCCCAACTATCCGTGTTCGAAAAAATCACATCGTGGTATTCGATCGCTTTCTACACGTTCTCTATTTTCCCCTTGTCCAATCCTGTCATCTCACGGATTGTGTCCGCATCCATACCAGCAGCCTTCATCTTCCGCGCTATTTCGAGGGCCTTGTTACTTTCACCCACTTGCATGCCCTTTTTCATTCCATCCTTCAAGCCTTCACCATATCTTCCTTCCATCAAGGTCTTCTCACTGCTTACCCTATCCTAGAACTTGTCATAGGCTCTGAGTTCCTCATCTGTAAAGGCAGAAATCTTCACCTCTTCCAAAGCCCTGCTAATCTCAGGATTCTCCAAGAGTTCGGCAGGCACTTCCTTGGTCTTGTCGTTAATCTCTGTCAGGAAGCGAAGCCAAAGGATGGTCATACGCTTTTCCTTCATCGTATGCGGCTGAAACTTGGGCAGCTCGATAAAGGTGAAGCACAATCCCTCGATTATTTTCTTGGTATGCTTATCGTGAACGATACGGTAATTGTGAATATACTCCTTGATGTCTTTCTCAAAGATTTCGTTCACGAGATTCAAGGAATACACCGGCTGCAAATCCTCATACTTGTACCCCATCTCGGCTTGGCTCACGTATGCCTTGGAGGCATTGAACAACACCCGCTGCCTGAAGGCATCGGTCCATGCCATCTGCATCTCGACAACAAACTGCCTTCCCTCGACGTCCTTGCATCTCACATCCACAATGGTATCCTTGTGGATAGGGTCAACAGGCACCAACTCGGCAGGAAGATATTCTATGCTCGTTATCTGCTGCTCCTGCTTCAGAGGCAACAAGGCGTTGAGAAGACTTATCAGCAAGTCGGGATGATTGCTAAAAATCTTCTTGAATGTCAAGTCTGCCTTCGGGTCGAGATATTTGATGTTTGTCGCCATAATCTTCTGTTGTTAATACACTTGGCACAAAGATAAGTTATCTTTTATAATCTCCCAAAGTTTTTCCGGAAAAATTCCGGGCCTGAAGAGCCGCCATCTCCTCCGGATACAGATTGCTCATTTTCCGAACACGGATTGCACGGATTTCTCCGCACGCAAGGGCGTAAGCCCTATCCCTTCAAATCCCGAATATCCGTGTTCGAAAAACACAGATGTCTTGGTTTTAAGACCGAATTGCCCTTTGCCCTCCCGAACACAGATTACACGGATACCACGGATTTTCCGCTGCATGCAGGGGCGCAAGCCCTATCCCTTCAAATCCCGAATATCCGTGTTCGAAAAAAACACTGATGTTTGGGGTATCACTAGCAGCTATTTGCTTTTCTGAATACGCCAATCACTCAACATCCGGCACGTCTCTTCCCCAATAGCACAGGACAATATTGCTCCATGAGAACAGTCAGTTTATACGCCACAAAAACGACCAAGACATAGGCCACCAAAAAACTACATACCCACAGCAAACTTCCCTTATCAAATATACGGTTTAGCATCACCGCCGCAGTGTGGCACATTGGGGCGTGAAGAAGCATGATGCCTAAGGAATGTTTTCCAAGGCTGCCAAGCCACTTCTGTCCTTGAAGCATACTCGATACATACAAGAAGGGAGAAAACACCAACAGCATAGAGACCAATGCTATCAAATAAAATGGGGCATACAAGCCCTCACCCTGCGGCACTATCGTCAATGAGGCGTAACCACAACAATACGCCAGCATGACCATGACACCAGTCACTAAAAGGGTTTTACTCGCTAACAGTTTTTTCATGTACGGATACGCATATTTGCCTGCCGCATAAAACGGCAAAGCTGCACACCCTTGACCAACATACAAAGGCAAATCAATATTCATGCCTAGATACCCAACGGCCATAATTACCCCCCCCCACAAGCCACTTGGGCATCCGCGCTTTCTGCAACCCCCACAGGATTGTCTTTGCATACAACAAGGCGAAGAGGAACCACGCAGGGCCGTTATTTCCGGCAATGTGATAGCAGTCGAAAGGGATATCGCCTAACGACCTGTCTTTCATATATCCCAAAAACTGAACATATACCGTTGCCAATACGATCCAAATAACAGCAGGAAATATCAATGTCTTCAGTACCTTGGGCAACCAAACTTTCAAGCCACTCTCCGTACGGTCGTAAAAGCCGCTCATGAAAA
>CAVDKC010000251.1:0-2719 GCA_963609615.1 Oribacterium sp. | reverse complement strand
CAAAAATAACGTCTCAGTTCGGACTGTAGTCTGCAACCCGACTACACGAAGCTGGAATCGCTAGTAATCGCAGATCAGAATGCTGCGGTGAATACGTTCCCGGGTCTTGTACACACCGCCCGTCACACCATGGGAGTTGGAAATGCCCGAAGTCAGTGACCCAACCGCAAGGAGGGAGCTGCCGAAGGCAGGTTCGATAACTGGGGTGAAGTCGTAACAAGGTAGCCGTATCGGAAGGTGCGGCTGGATCACCTCCTTTCTAAGGAAATCGAGTAGAGAGTTTTTCACTGTTTGGTTATCAAGAGAGAAACGCCGAAAAAGAAACTGGCAACGATGCAGATTTATCTGCAAAAGTTGACAGGAGCTTTTGAGGATGTGGCGAACGCCACAACAGCGAGAAGAAGCGAAGCGGATTCGAGCGAGTTTCTTTTAAAATAACTTAAAAGCTTCTGGTGGCGATGCGTTTAGGGGAAACACCCGTCCACATCCCGAACACGATGGTTAAGACCTAAGCGGCCGATGATACTATGCTGGAGACGGCATGGGAAAGTAGGTGGCTGCCAGATTAAAAAAGACAGCATAGCAGATATGCTTTGAACATAGAACAGGCATCGAAAGATGCTAACCTACATCAGCAGGGAAGTGCTGTTCGAATAGCTGGTTTTACCAGTGATTAGAGATTTTAGGATGCTAAGGTTTCTAATGACTGATAAAACAGTCAAAAAAGTTTCTACAATCGAACATTCGCAGAATGCTTTGCATTCTTGCTCATGAACGCGCTGTCGCGCTATGATTCCTTGAAAAAGGTTTCTTGCGTGAACAAGTTCCCGAAGAAACTTCTTCAAGGAATCGCACCGCTTGTAGAAACGCGCATGTACCTTGAAAACTTCATACAGAAAGATTTTGATGAATTAAATTTATCAAGACATCCGAGAAACAAACCAAACGATTGTAAACAATCAAATGTTCTTTAACAAGTAGGTGAAAGATCCGACGCTACGGATCACACTTACAATCACAAGAAATTGTGAAGCGATTAAGCAAAAAAGAGCGCAGGGTGGATGCCTTGGCACTAAGAGCCGAAGAAAGACGTGATAAGCTGCGAAAAGCCACGGGGAGGTGCAAATAACCTTTGATCCGTGGATATCTGAATGGGGAAACCCGCATACAAAGACTGTATGCATCCATACATGAATCCATAGTGTATGGAGGGGAACCGCCTGAACTGAAACATCTAAGTAGGGCGAGGAAGAGAAAGAAAATTTATCGATTTCCAAAGTAGCGGCGAGCGAAATGGAAAGAGGCCAAACCGGAGTGCGTGCACTCCGGGGTTCGGACCGCATTTAAGATTCAGTGATTCTAGCAGAAAGGTTTTGGGAAAGCCTGCCGGAGAGGGTGAAAGCCCCGTAAGCGAAAGAATGCGGCGCATGGCGGTATCCAGAGTACATCGAGACACGAGAAACCTTGATGGAATGAGCGGGGACCACCCCGTAAGCCTAAATACTCCTTAGTGACCGATAGCGCATAGTACTGTGAAGGAAAGGTGAAAAGGACCCCGGGAGGGGAGTGAAAGAGAACCTGAAACCCTGTGTTTACAAACTGTGGGACTGCCATATGTGCAGAACCGCGTACTTTTTGTAGAACGGTCCGGCGAGTTGCGGATACTGGCAAGGTTAAGTGCTTAAGGCACGGAGCCGAAGGGATACCAAGTCTGAAAAGGGCGTTAAGTCAGTATACGCAGACCCGAAACCGGGTGATCTATCCATGTCCAGGATGAAGATGCCGTAAAAGGCATTGGAGGTCCGAAGCCACATCCGTTGAAAAGGGTGGGCATGAGGTGTGGATAGGGGAGAAATTCCAATCGAACCCGGAGATAGCTGGTTCTCCTCGAAATAGCTTTAGGGCTAGCCTCGATTTAGTCTTATGGAGGTAGAGCACTGAATTCCCGCGGGGGCGTCAAAGCTTACCAAAGGATATCAAACTCCGAATGCCATGTAGATGATGATCGGGAGTCAGACCACACGAGATAAGTTGGGTGGTCAAAAGGGAAAGAGCCCAGATCTACAGCTAAGGTCCCAAAGTGCGTGTTAAGTGGAAAAGGATGTGGGAATTCGAAGACAACTAGGATGTTGGCTCAGAAGCAGCCATACATTCAAAGAGTGCGTAACAGCTCACTAGTCGAGAGTTCCTGCGCCGAAAATGTCCGGGGCTAAAACACGACACCGAAGCTTAGGAATTACGCAAGTAATTGGTAGAGGAGCATTCTTGCAACCGACGAAGCTGTACCGGAAGGAGCAGTGGAGGAACAAGAAGAGAGAATGCCGGAATGAGTAGCGAGAGAAAGGTGAGAATCCTTTCGGCTGAATATCCAAGGTTTCCAGAGTAAAGCTGATCTGCTCTGGGTAAGTCGGGACCTAAGGAGAGGCCGCAAGGCGTATCCGATGGACAACAGGTTTAGATTCCTGTACCGCATACAATCAGAAATGTAGGGACGCATGTGGAAAGCACGAGCCGGGAATGGAAAAACCGGTACAAGCGGAGGAGGAGAAGAGTTGGCAAACCCGCTCTTCAATCCAAAGACGTGATGTGGAGTGAACTAAAGTAACGAAGCGTGTGAGCCATGTGCCGAGAAAAGCTGCTATAGTGTTGTATGTGCCCGTACCGTAAACCGACACAGGTGGATGAGGAGAGAATCCTAAGGCCGACGGAAGAAGCATTG
>CAVDKC010000250.1:0-2720 GCA_963609615.1 Oribacterium sp. | reverse complement strand
GGCGATATTTGCAAGATGGAAGATGCGGCCTATCGCATCCGCTACCAATGTCTGCAAACATTTGTTGCCGCCATCGGATTCTTTTGTTTTGCCATGGCCTTCATCATTAAGTTGAAGGTGGCCAAACGACAAAATGCCGACTTGGCAAGAAACTCCCGGGTCTGGAAACGTCAAGGGAGCGGAGAAAAAGGGAGGATGGAATGTAAGGAGTTTACAGTCTTGGGACAGACGGGATTTTGTTAATTTCTTCCTATTATGAGATTTTTCTGAGTAGTTACGAGGAGGTAAACGGTGTGGTAAAAAATGCTATTTTTTAGGAATTAGAATATATGGATATGACAAGAGAAGAGAAAATTACAAGACTGAACACAATACATGTTGTTGTCACGGATATTGTTGCTACCTATGATATGGGCTTGGAGTTTACGACGATGACTGCCAAGGGTATAACAACCCAGATGGGAAACATTGGTCAATGGCCATGCTTCGTATTCAACAATGGGGAGGAGCAAATACGGCATATTGTAGAAGCCTTGCAAAGAGGCAAGAAAGTAAGTGATGATGAAATTATGAATTCTCAGTTGGGTATAGCGCTGACAACTTATCATGATTTGTACAATGGAGAAATTCGTATTTCAGATGATGAATTGATATCCAGAATTCTTCGGCAGATTCGTGAGAAGCTCAAAGGCATTCATGGGTTGGGAGATAGACTATATGCCTATGCAACACTTGAGAGCTGGAATTTGCGAATTGAGTTTTTTGCCACTGAGGAGGAACTCGCAGACTTCTTTGTTGAAAAATGGGGAACAGCCGAAGAAACCTATGAATATATGTCAGATGAAGAGCTGGATGACTGCTATAACTATGCCGAAGAAGAGAATTTCTACTCATTGCCTTACTCGGAAATCGGTTTCGGTGTGGAATGATTGCAGTTTAACAAGCAATAAATTGAAATTTGCATATGATTATTGATAATACATCAAAATATCATTGTGTCATAAACGGCATAAGGATTAATGAAATAGCGGAAAATTCTTTAGACGGAATATGTAATGCCATAGTAGAAGGGGATTATTCTCAAGAATTAGCCGATACCATAGAGTGTTTGGTGCCTTCATTGAAAGAAGCTGTCTGTGAGGACTTTTCTTGGGATTTTGTTGAGGATGTCCAAAAATATATTGACAAAGCTTATGGCGGCCAAAGTGTTCTCTTGCAGGATGAAAGCGACAACGTAGTCGGAAACTTCCCACTCCAACCAATTCTGAGTGAGTTGTGTGAAAATTATTATGCTGATGAGAATGGTTGCGTTCAGGCAGGGCACATCTGGTCTGCCCAGTTGCAAACTTTTATCAATAAAGGAGAATGGTTGATTGGCTTTAGGGACGAGGAAGGAATTATAGTAACGGACTTGGAGGCATGGGGCAAGCCTACAGTCTCTGAGAATGGCGAAACAGAGTGGATGGATGGAGCGAAAAACTATGTTCCGATCTTATGGTATGGCATAAAAGGAAAACCAATTTCTGAAATGTGGAAGGTAGAAAATGATTCGTTTCCTGCTATAGTGCCAATAGAGAATGGTATGGGGGCATATGGCGGACAAATGCAGATAGATGGTTTTGAAATCAATTATCCGTCACTATTTGATGATGGTTCTGTAGAGAGTTGGTATTTTGGATGTGGCGGTAATGAAGGGGCTAATTTTTCAAAAGTGTTGAATGAATGCCCCATAGACTTGCATGAATTACTCGAAAGACAAAATGGAAACGAACAAGTTGCCGAATATTGTTTGAAACTTCAAACAATCAGTTTGGGAAAATAAGGACTATTCCTCATAAAGCAAAAGACCCGCCCTGGTTCGCTGTTCTATGGGAAGCGTGGCGGGAACTGTCGGTGCAAATGTATACCTATTTCTTGAAATGGCCATGCTTTCAAACTTTTCTTCGGATAAAGAATGAGAAAAGTTGATTTGCACTGAAAGCTGCGATGTTGGTATAATCGCACAAAAGGCGTGCAACTCATAGTAGAATTGCACGCCTTCTATATCATTTTTAATCAGAAGTCTTTACTTCACCTCCTCAAAGTCAGCATCCTGCACGTCCTGGGCACCGCCCTGTGCCTGCTGACCGCCCTGGGCACCCTGTGCGCCCTGAGGACCAGCCTGCTGACCGCCCTGATACATCTGCTGGCTGGCAGCCTGCATTACGGTGTTGAGGTTGTTGATAGCTGAGTCGATAGCAGCTACATCACCTGCCTTGTGAGCATCCTTCAACTGCTGGAGAGCCTGCTCGATGCCTGGCTTCTTGTCGGCAGGAATCTTGTCACCGTTGTCCTTCAGGAAGTTCTCGGTAGTGAAGATCATGGAGTCTGCCTGGTTCAGCTTGTCGATCTTCTCACGCTCAGCCTTATCAGCAGCAGCGTTCTGCTCTGCCTCAGCCTTCATGCGGTTGATCTCGTCCTCGCTCAAGCCAGATGAAGCCTCGATGCGAATGCTCTGCTCCTTGCCTGTAGCCTTGTCCTTGGCAGATACGTTCAAGATACCGTTGGCATCGATGTCGAAGGTTACCTCAATCTGAGGAACACCGCGGCGAGCTGGAGCAATACCTGTCAAGTTGAACTGACCGATGCTCTTGTTCTGAGCAGCCATAGGACGCTCACCCTGGAGTACGTGGATGGTTACCTCTGTCTGGTTGTCGGCTGCGGTAGAGAATACCTCGCTC
>CAVDKC010000249.1:0-2721 GCA_963609615.1 Oribacterium sp. | reverse complement strand
CGCATTGAATGAATAAAAATTATGATTTGTTCCCCAGAGCGTATCGCTCTGTGCTGGTCGCCATTCGAATGGGGGAGGAGTTAGTTATAACCTAACCTATTTCTTTTCACTTAGCCATGCTGGCACCTGCTTTAATACAAATATTGCAGCAAGGCTTATTGCTGTTGCCACACCTAGCCCTGTCGCTACATTGTCATGATTGAACATTCCTAAGATAAAGGAAAATGTTCCGAAAAGCGTAACAAGGGAAGCTCCTATCAATTGGCCTGTTTTCGTCTGGCGGATTCTTGCATCTTGCTCCTTTGTCTCTTCTGCCATACGATGGTCTGCTTGCTTTTCCATTACAGTCAAGACCCTATCCATGGAACCAGGAAGCACTTTCTCATATCTTTCAAAGTCTTCAGGGGAAGGTAATGGACCACTCCATGATTTCTTCTCATAGGCATATATGGCTGCAACAAACTTGTCCTTTTCTTCGTTTGGCAAATCTTGGATAATCTTTTCCAATGTCAAAGTCTCACCTTTACCAGTATGCTTTGCATCATTTGCCATAGGATACCTCCTTTCGATATGCATCTAGAGCCATCCTCAAATCGTTGCCCACAGCCAACCAGTCACTACGCAATGCCATGACATCATCAGCCAATGTTTTTGGACGTTTGGCAACAGAAGGTCCAAAAATATCGGCAATACTCCCTATTCCTTGAACGTAAGGATTTTGAGTTATCTTTAGTATTCGTTTTTTGAAAGACTCTTTCATTATTCTATCTCCTTAATCTAATTTAAATGCAAAGATATGCTTTTTCTTCGAAACCGCCAAGGATTTGCTTAAAAATCTTCTAAGGGAAGCATACAAAGTATTTTAAAGATTTGCGTTTCGCACTATCCCAAATATGATTGCAAATCGACTTCAGACAGGTCTGACAGAATAATCGTTATACGATTGTCATACTTGCGCAACTCCTTTCCATCTATGATCTGACGTGAATATTTGTTGGGCAACAACTGGAGAACACGACAGACATTTCTGCTGACTGTCTCCAAGTCCTTGTCGATGATGACTATCTGTGCTTCACGGTTTTCTCGAAGCATCTCACAGAAGTAGTTGTCGGCTACCGTGAACGAACATCCCAACAGGATTATCTTGCTGGCTCGTACCATCATCTGACTGGCATGATACCATGTGTCTATGTAATGCTTGGATATAACGGTCTGCAACTTCAATGGTGGCAAGAACGATGGGATGGGTATAGCCTTGCGCTCTGCATCAAAGCTAATCTCAGCTGCCAACTGGTTCTTGAAGAAATCCGCCAAGTTGAGGGATGAAAGATTGTCTATCACCAAGTCGTTCTTGTTCTCCACATCCACATACTCACTCAACGACCCATGGAAATACAGGGCGGTCTCGCTTGCTTGACGAGCGAAAGTGGTGTAGTTGAAGGTTATGAACTGGCAATCCTTCCCCTTCATCTGTGTATATATGTTTGGGGTGCGAGAAAGTTCTGCCTGCTCACGAGTTTCCTGTTGCATGAATTGCTGTTCCTCGTTCACCAGATACGCCCATAATATCCATGATATGTAGAGGTAGTCTCTCACATAGCTGATATGACCTGTATAGAAGCCATAGAAATATTGCGAGAGGAGTTGCTCGATGTCGAGAATGTTCTTATAGACATGACGAAGTATCGGATTGTTGCTCTCGTGCATACTCTTCTGCAAGATTTCCACGATGATGTTCTTGAACGTATCCGTATAGTTGAGGTGGCTGAAGTCGATGATGGTGTCATCCTTCACCACGGTATCAAAGACCTCCTCTATCAACGACTCTGTCTCCGAATCAATGGTTGCGCCTGTCTTGATGTCGATAATCTTGCGAAAAAGGCGTTCTATCAGGCAGCCCAGCTTGCGATGCTCCTCACTCAGTGTCTCATTATGCTCCAGTTCTTCATGGATGTTGCGACAGATGGTGATAAGTTCCCTGTCCAAATCCTTTGCCAAACGGTCGATGGCATTGTTAACGAACTTGTCGAAATGAAAGCGCACACCGCCTATAGCCTTGCGAAGGGTGGCATCTATCAGTTTGCCATCATCCGTTTCCAAAAATTCCACGATTCGGGGTACGAGTGTGGATGAGGTGGGAAAGCCCAACGTGGCATCCACTCCTGCTCCTAGCACAACAACCGTGAGTGGCTTGGTTTTGCTACCCAGGATTTTCTTGGCAAACTCATCGCCATAGAATATTTGTTGCTGGGTCGTAGCATTGGCAGATATCTGATTGATTCCTCCCTGTATGTCAAAATCATTAGATTCCATCATTATCAAGTCTTATTTTAGGTAGTACTTATTTTCTTCTTTCCCAGGCATCGTTGATGCGCTGGCGGACATTGCTCACGGTTTTGCCACTTGTCACGTTGGGTGCCAAGGCAAGCAATACGTTGATAAACCTTTCCTTCACCATTTCGTATTCATCTACTCTTACTTCCTCGTCTTTGCGCATATCTACAACAACTCTTCCTATGTCGCTGGCAGAAGTGCATTGAGCCAAACGTGTGATGTATTGCTTGAGTAGTTCCACCTTATTTATATAGGGTTGCAAAGCCTTCTCCTCTTCAGTAAGTTGGGAAAGGCATGCAGATGAAAGTACATTGGCATTCGCCTTCAGAGCCTCCTCGGCGAACTGGTCGCCATAGAAGTTTTGGACGGCTTGCGTGGCATTGGGCA
>CAVDKC010000248.1:0-2807 GCA_963609615.1 Oribacterium sp. | reverse complement strand
TCTCATACATTAATGCACGAATGGCAAGAAACTCCAGTTTCCTGCCATCACTCTTATATTTCTCTTCCAGCATAGAGCGATAAACTTGCAGATGAGGATACTGTTCGCATAACTGCTCCACACTCTCCTCCAACTGCCATAAGCCAAGGCTCACTTCCGGATAAACTTCACGTATATTGACTACTGCCATCTCTTATTATCTTATTCTGTTTTTTTTAGAACTATCTTCTTTTAGGCTTATTCTGTTTCTTCTTTTCTTATAGGATGTACCGTCACCTTAATCTTACTGATGCGGCGTTCTTCCACGTTCATCACCTCGAAGGTATAGTTCTTGTAATCTATTTTCTCATGCATACTAGGGAAATCACCCTTGATTTCCAGCAAGAGTCCTGCCAGGGTATCGGCTTCACCCTCTACTTCCTCAAACTCCTCGTCATCGATATTCAGAATGCGGCAGAAATCTGTCAGCAAAGTCTTGCCCTCGAATATGTAGGTGTTATAATTCAACTTTGAGTAAAACTTCTCTTCCTCATCGTATTCATCATTGATTTCACCCACAATTTCCTCCAAGATGTCTTCTAAAGTAACGATACCGCTGGTACCCCCAAACTCATCCACTACGATGGCGATGTGTACCTTGTTCTCCTGAAACTCGCGCAATAAGTCGTCGATTTTCTTGGTCTCCGGAACAAAGTAAGGAGGACGGATCAAACTCTGCCAACGGAAGTTTGACCCCTTAGACAAGTGTGGTAGTAAATCCTTGATATACAATACACCACGAATATTATCCGTATTGTCTTGATATACAGGAATGCGACTATAGTTGTTGTCAACGATACACTTCAGTACATCCGGATAACTACAACGGATATCCAAATCAACGATGTTCTGGCGACTAGTCATCACCTCTTTGGCAGTCTCGTCACCAAAGCGTATGATACCTTTAAGCATACTCTGCTCATCCTTGATATCATCCTTGTCGGTCAATTCCAATGCCTGTTCCAAGTCATCCACGCTGAGCACATGGTTCTCCTTTTGGATAATCTTCTCTGCCAGCATGCCACTCTTAAGCAAAATCGTCTCTATAGGCCAAAACATTTTGCGAATCAGCATAATTCCCCCTACACAGCGGCGACAAAACTTCAAGGCATCCTGACGAGCATATACCTTAGGCATAATCTCACCAAATAGCAAAAGAAGAAAAGTAAGAATTACAGTAGTGGCAAGAAATTGAATCCAATAGGCCTTTTCGCCAAAGCTGACGACACCACCTATTGCATAATCCAAGAGCATGATAATCATCACATTCACGAAATTATTGGTAATCAGTATAGTTGCCAATGTACGTTCTGAGTCATCACGCAATATCTGAATTTTCTTGTCTGCATCTGTTTTCTCATCCTCCAATTCTGCTACATCAGAAGGCGAAAGACTAAAAAATGCAATTTCCGAGCCACTGGCGAAAGCAGACGCAGCAAGTAATATTGCCGCCAATATGGTGGCAATCCATACTCCTGAAGACGGGGCAGAGAACGAGACCGCATCAAGAGACTCTGTTATAGTCGATATATCCAATTTTTGAGCTAAAATTAACAGACTGGTAATGTTTAATTCTCAGCAGGGCGAGCTGAAAGCATTTCCATGTTATCTACATAAATCTCGGTGATGTAACGGCGCTTGCCCTGCTGGTCATCATAAGAACGATAGCGTATCTTACCCTCTACATAGAGGCGATCGCCCTTGTGCACATACTTCTCGACCACTTTAGCCAATCCACGATAAAACACCAGGTTATGCCAGTCTGTATGATCAGGCACTTGCGTACCGTTGGCCAATGTATATCCTTTCTCCGTAGTGGCAAGCGAGACTTGAGCCACAGCTTGATCGGCATCATAATAGTGCACCTCAGGCTCCTTACCGACATTACCTATCAACATCGCCTTATTCATAACATCACATATTTTATAAATCCATTCCTATTTCCACATTCCCAAATATCTGAAATGGAAGTTCTTTCCCTTTGCAGAAGGGAACTGGCTTCGTTCATCAACACGCTCGCGTAAATGTTCTACGATACGATTATAGCAATCCTGTCCAGACATCGCTTTTACCTGAGCAACGAAATGAGTGTCACGATATTCAAACTTGCCTGTTTCCGGCACCATAACCACTCGTTTGAAGTCTAACGCACCCTCATACCAACCTGAAGTTTCTTGCGTCAAGGCCATGGTTACAGGATTCTCCTTAGAAGGTAAAGAAGAACCTGCCGAACGCAAAGCTTTTTTATCCTTAAAGTCCTGCATAGTAGCAGCAGATGTTTTGATTACAATAAAGTACACGCGAGGACGTACCTTGTAACGCTTAGGATACCCTAAGTCGCTCGCAGCATACTCTCGTATATCTGCTTCCAATTCTGCATCCAAAGAGATTTCTGGGATACTTTTTAAAAAACCTATTGCTTCATCGGCATTATATACTAATGTCTCTTGATCAAAATATCGTAAATATAAATTCATAAATGGATATGCTTCTCAATTTCAAAAAAAGAGCGGAAAACGGGACTCGGACCCGCGACCCCAACCTTGGCAAGGTTGTGCTCTACCAACTGAGCTATTTCCGCATCGACAAATTAAAAATAAAATGTGAAGAGGAGGAGACTCGAACTCCCACGTCACAATTGACACTACCCCCTCAAAGTAGCGCGTCTACCAATTCCGCCACCTCTCCAACACTAAGCCAATTTAATTAATCAGTGCCCAAGACAGGACTCGAACCTGCACGTTGTGAAACACACGCACCTGAAACGT
>CAVDKC010000247.1:0-2813 GCA_963609615.1 Oribacterium sp. | reverse complement strand
AGGAAACCGGAACCCTGCAAAATCGGACTTCGGGCATGAGAATTATGCTCATTGGAGTTTTAGCGGGAAAATAATATCACACAATAAAAAACAACCGATAGGCGTATTTTACATTCGTGGATTTTTATGTAATTTAGCGAAGTGAAACGTATATTTGTAAAAACCAGACTATAGAAACGGGATGAAACCAATATCATGGAACAAGATGGCCAAGGCTTTTTGCCTTATGGCAACACTGCATCTATCGCCAACCGCAATGTCAGCCAAGGATTTTGTATGGTATGATGGCACTCATGCCGTCAGCTATCATATTCAGAAAAATGCAGACCCTGTGGTGAAGATTGCCGCCGGCATGTTCGCCGACGACATGAAGGCCGTTACGGGCAAGAGTGCCTTGGCGAGCAACGAGGAGAGGAAGGCTACCATCAAGGTAATAGAACTCAGCAAGGCTTCTGCCCCGGCGAAGAAAGCCTTGGCCAAACAAGGTGTGCCCATTGCCGCCCTCAGGGAAAAGACTGATGGATTTAGCATGTCTATTATAGGTAATCAGATTGTAATTGTGGGATCCAATGGTCGTGGCGCTGCCTACGGACTGTTGGAGATGTCGCGCAAGGCAGGGGTGAATCCTTGGATATGGTGGGGAGATGTCGTTCCTGAGAAGAGGAACCGCCTCGCCGTAGACGAAGGGTTCACCACTCTGCAAGGCGCTTCGGTAGAGTATCGTGGCATCTTCATCAATGACGAGGACTGGAGCCTTCGCCCTTGGAGCTGTCAGAACTTCGAGAAGGGGTCGCGGGGCAGGATTGGCAGAAATACCTATAAAAAGGTGTTTCAACTCTTGATGCGTTTGCGTGCCAATGCCATTTGGCCTGCCATGCACGAGGGCACCACTTCCTTTTTCAAGGTTCCCGGTGCCAAGGAGGTTGCCGACAGTTGTGGCATAGCCGTGGGCAGTTCTCATTGTGAACCTTTGCTGCGCAGCAATACGGGCGAATGGGATGTCGCCGAGCGTGGCCGCTACAATTACATTACCAACAAGGCGGGAGTGCAGAAGTATTGGGCGGAGCGGCTCGACGAGGTGAAAGGCTCGAAGGGCGGAAACATGCTCACCATCGGCATGCGTGGCATCCATGACGGAAGCATGGAGGGCGTGAAAACCATGCAGGAGAAGTTTGATGGCTTACAACAGGTCATCAACGACCAACAGGAGTTGATTCGCAAGCATCTTGGCGACCCGAGCAAGCAAACACAAGTCTTTATTCCCTATAAAGAGATTCTCGACATCTATAACATGGGCTTAAAAGTGCCCGATTATGTCACCCTGATGTGGTGCGACGACAACTATGGCTACCTCACCCGCTTGCCCGATGCCAACGAACAGAAGCGCATAGGCGGTAGCGGCATATATTATCATCTGAGCTATTGGGGCAGACCTCACGACCATCTATGGCTCACCACCACCCAGCCCGGCTTGATATATAATGAGATGAAGACGGCTTACGACCATAATGTGCGCAAGATATGGATAGCAAACGTACACGACCCAAAGGTTGCGGGTTACGACTTGGAGCTCTTCCTCGACATGGCTTGGAACATTGACTGCGTGAAAGCAAACACGCTGGAGAATCATTATCAGTCATGGCTTTGCCGTCAGTTTGGCAACGAGGCAGGCAAGACTCTCTTCCCCGTGATGAGAGAATTTTATCACCTCTGCGGTGAGCGTCGCCCGGAGTTTATGGGGTGGACGCAGGTGGAGCTGGACAAGGCGAAATATCCTCACGGATTATCTCCTGTCACAGGCTCGGAACTCTCAACCTCTGCCTTTGGCAACGAGCGTGAGCGTTATCTTGAGACCTATGCTGTCTTGGCATCCAAGGTAAAAGACGCGGCATCGCTTATCCGTCCCGAGCTCAAGGATGCTTATTTTGCAGCCATCGAATATCCAGTGTTGGCAGCCGAGGCCCATGCCCGCAAGTTGCTTCGCAACAGTATGTCGGCATACGAGGAAGTGAAGAACTTGACGGATACATATAATAAGGTGGCGAACGGTAAGTGGAAAGGCTTGATGGACATGCAGCCTCGCAAGTTGCCCGTGTTTGCCACGCCTTCTGGCAAGGCTGCGCAAGGTGATGATAAAGTTGTTCATCCTTTGAACGCTGATGGCACTATCGCCCGCAACGCTTGCGATTATCAGCGAGCCTCCTGCCTTATAGAGGCCGTGCAGATGCTGGGACACAGCATGAATGCGGTCAACCTGCCTAAAGGGGAGACTCTGAGCTACGACTTCACTACGGCAGCAGAAGGCGATGCCTTGCTGAAGGTTGCCTTGATTCCGGCTCAGCCAAACGACAAAGGCGACTTGCGCTTTACGGTTAGTGTGGATGGTGCTGAACCAACCGTTTTCAGTCTGAAAGAGCCTTTCCGCTCAGAACGTTGGAAGCTGAATGTTCTTCGTGGGCAAGCTGTAAGGGACTTGAAGTTGACTGGATTGAAAGCCGGCAAACATTCTTTGACTATCAAGGCTTTGGATGCCCATGTGGTAATAGACCAATGGATGATAGACTGTCAAGAGAATCGTCGGTTCTATCTTTTTCCAGTGAAATAACCGCTTGACAAATACTGGTCATGTTCCATCCCATCATGCGCAAAGGCAAAGTTTGGAAACGCTTTTCAATCTTCCAAATATAAGAATTAAGTATTTCCGCATTTATTTATACCTTTGCGCATAATACGTCAACATGACGATCAGAACAAGACATTTAATCAAGAACACACGACATGAACTATTTTATTATCGTCAACGGCGCGCAACA
>CAVDKC010000246.1:0-2819 GCA_963609615.1 Oribacterium sp. | reverse complement strand
ATTCTTCAGCCACCATCTGATAACTTGGCTCAGTTTCATAAACGATGGACTGTTCCTGTTCCTCTGCTTGAATCTCCGCAATTCCTAAGCCAAAGTATTTCTCAAAGAATACTTTCAGCTTGGCAATGATTCCCTGCTTCTTTTTCGCACGGCTGCCGCCGCCAAAGCGGGAAACCGGCGGCATGAGCTTATCAATTTCTGTTCCGGTTGTTTTCAGCGTGCCGTCACGGAAAGCATTGGAAACAAATTTCCGAGTTTCCTCGTCTTTAAGCTTCTCTCCACTGATGATTTCTGCAAGATCATTTTCTTCCTGCTCCAGCACAAATCTGCGCCAGTCGGTCGTGACCTGGGTATCCACATTGACCGTACTGATAAAGGCTTCAATCAATTCCTTCTTGCTGCGCAGCTGAATGCTTGCATCAACTGCCTTGCGAATAGATGCAAGAATCTCCTTATCCTCACAGTTACCGGCGTGATACTTTTCAACCAGCATCAGGATGTAGTCGATATTGATTTCCACCTGCTTGATCAGCTCGATCTCGAACTCAATATCGTCTACGATATCTTCCTTCTCGCCATCCTTCTGCTTACGATATTTATCATACAGATCAAGGTAAATGCTCTGATAATTCTGCAAGTCCCTTGCAGCGATAGAATCCATTTTTTCAAACTGGTCAAAGGATGAGAGGATGTTTCTCATACTGAGGATGGAACCGAACAGCTTGATAAAATCCTTCTCCGCCTGCTCGCCGACAATCTGTGTATCAAGCGGATATTCACTTTCCAGCTTTTCCAGCAAATCGACATAGCCGGAATGATGCTGCCCCTTGGCGTCCTCGTAGCCATTCCAGTAGTCATTGAAGCTCTTGAGAAGGACAATGCCGCTGGCATTCTTGTCTCCAAAAAGGGCGATTGCATCGTCCGTTGCTTTCTGCAAATCACGGAAGCAGACGATATTGCCGTAGGTCTTGACCGAGTTCAGAATACGGTTCGTGCGGGAATACGCCTGAATGAGTCCGTGCATTTTGAGATTCTTGTCCACCCAGAGGGTGTTCAGTGTGGTTGCATCAAAGCCGGTGAGGAACATATTCACCACAATCAGCAAATCCACCTCACGGCTCTTCACCCGCATGGACAGATCCTTGTAATAATTCTGAAACTTATCGGAGGATGTGTCGAAGGTGGTGTTGAATGCCTCGTTGTAATCACCAATCGCATTTTCCAAAAAATCGCGGGAAGTCTGGTCAAGTGCCTCTGTGTCAAAGCCTTCCTCCTGAAGCACATCTTCCGGGTCTTCTTCATTGGCGGCATAGCTGAAGATCGTGGCAATGGTAAACTGCCGATGGCTCTCGGCAATCTGCCGCTTGAACTCCGTGTAATACTTCATAGCCATAGGAATCGAGCTAACCGCAAACATGGCGTTGAAGCCTGCCATGCGCTTGCCCTTGAGGGAATAAAAGCTATTGCGTTTGGTTTTCTGGTCGAAATGCTCCAGCGTGTATTGGACGATTTCTCGGATACGCTCCGGCGCACCCATGGCTCGTTCAATGTCAATGGCGGAAACATTCTTATCCTTGATGTTCTCCTTTTCCTTGACCGTATTCACATAGTCGATACGGAACGGGAGAACATTGCCGTCATTGATGGCATCCACGATGGTATAGGTGTGGAGCTGGTCGCCGAAGGTCTGCGGCGTGGTCAGCATGGCAAGATGCTTGCCTTTCCCGGCATTGGCTGCAAAAATCGGTGTACCTGTAAAGCCAAACAGGTGATAATTTTTGAACGCCTTGACAATCTTGGCGTGCATATCGCCGAACTGGCTGCGATGACACTCATCAAAGATGATAACGCAGTGCTTGGCGAACACCTCATGCCCCTTGTTCTTGCTGACGAAGTTATCCAGCTTTTGAATCGTCGTGATGATAATTTTGTATTCGTGATAGCCGCCCTTTTCGTCCCTGTCCTCCAGCTGGCGCTGTAAAATCTTTGTAGAAGCATTGCTGTTGGCAGAGCCTTTTTCAAAGCGGTCGTATTCCTTCATGGTCTGGTAGTCCAGGTCTTTACGGTCTACCACAAACAGCACCTTGTCCACATAGGGAAGCTGAGACGCAAGCTGCGCCGTCTTGAAAGATGTCAGCGTCTTGCCGCTTCCCGTGGTGTGCCAGATATAGCCGCCTGCGTCGATGCTTCCGGTCTTTTTGTAGTTGGTGGAAATCTCGATGCGGTTTAAGATGCGCTCCGTTGCGGCAATCTGATAGGGACGCATGACCATCAGAATCTCTTCCGTGGTGAATACGCAGTATTTGGTCAGCACATTGAGGATCGTGTGCTTGGCAAGGAATGTCTTGGTGAAGTCAATAAGGTCGGCAATGACCTTGTTGTTGCCGTCTGCCCAGAAGGAAGTAAACTCAAAGCTGTTGCTGGTTTTCTTTGATTTCTGCTTGGACGCTTCGCCCATCTCCTTGATGTGGCTGCCTCTGGTCGTATTGGAATAATACTTGGTGTGCGTTCCGTTGGAGATGATGAAAATCTGCACATACTCATACAGTCCGCTTGCCGCCCAGAAGCTGTCCCGCTGATAGCGTTTGATCTGATTGAACGCTTCGCGGATGGCAACGCCGCGCCGCTTCAGCTCCACATGAACCAGCGGCAGACCGTTGACGAGAATGGTCACATCATAGCGATTGTCATGCGCAGCACCCTCAGAAGAGGAAACCTCGTGGCCCAGGCCACCCTCTCTGCCGGCCTTGCCGGCATTCACCTTGTATTGATTGATGACCTGCAAGTGGTTATTGTGGACATTTTTCTTGTCGATGAGC
>CAVDKC010000245.1:0-3037 GCA_963609615.1 Oribacterium sp. | reverse complement strand
ATCACAAAAATACTCTCGCTCTATCTTGCCTGTCACCACAAAAGGATTCCTTATTTTTGCCATATCTACTCCTATTTTATCTTTTATAATTTACTTTTCTTGCTATCTACTAGCAAGTTAACGATACAAAGATACATCATTTCGCACAATTATACAAATTCTATAATAGGATTTCTATAATATTAACATATTAGCGTTTGCTATTCGGTCATGCAAATTGGAACGTAGGAAATTTCAAAAAGAGCATAAGAAACGACAAATAGTGAGCGTCCGCTATACCGTGGACGTTACTTGTTGTTCTTATCAGCTTCAAAAAGATTAAATAAGCAACCTAGATCCATAGGTGTCAGATATTCTCAGACTACATTCGCCATTGCATCAATTGTCTAATGACAACTAGGCAATGGCGAATTATTTTATGAGAAACATGAAAAAGTGATAAGAAAGATTGCTTTTCAAATAGAAAGTCGTATCTTTGCACTTTGAACAACTAATTTTGTAGCATTATGAAGCAACTCGATAAGAAATATGCTGAGGAGGACAATTTGCTCGTCAACGACCTGCGTTCCATCGTCAGTAAGGCTCGCAGCAAGGCATTTGCTGCCGTCAACTATTCTTTGGTGGAAAGAAACTGGAGAATTGGGCAACGCATTGTGGAACAAGAACAGAACGGAGCATCACGTGCTGAATATGGCAAGCACGTGATAGAAGTTGCTTCGGCTGCGCTCACAGAGGAATTCGGGAAAGGATTCTCTTATACAAACATTGCCAATTAGAAAAGGTTCTACCTAACATTCACTGACTTACAAATTCTTCAGACAGTGTCTGAAGAATTCAAAAAGCAAAAAGATCAGACACTGTCTGATAAATTGGCTTTGACTAATCAAAAGAGGCAGGCTGTGTCTGCTCAATCAGAATTGCGTCTTCTTATGTCAAAGAAGAAAGGACCAGACGACAACCCTACCATCGGCATTATCCTTTGTGCCGAAACCGATTCGGACGTGGCTCGATACTCCACCCTCGCCAAGAACGACCAGATGTTCGCAGCCAAATACAAGCTGTACCTGCCAGACAAGGAAGACTTGCGAAGGGAAATCGAAAAGCAGAAGGAACTGTACCTCATGGCGCATCCAGAGGGAAACGTATAACTACCCATTTATCTACCGATTTATCACTTTTTCTTTCATAAAGTTTGCAATTATCAATATTTATGCTTAACTTTGTCGCATCTTTGCGAAGAGGCAGGAAGTCTCTTCGCAAAGAGGTAGATAACTAACAAGGAAGAAGGGACAGATGGAACTGAAAGAAACTTTCCAAAAGGTAAAGAAGGCGAGCAAGACCCTGGGGCTGCTCACCGACGCACAGCGTAACGAAATACTGCAGGCGGTGGCGGATGCCATCATCGCCGAGACTCCGGCGCTCCTAAGAGCCAATGCTGAAGACTTGGCAAAGATGGACCAGGAGAACCCGCTCTACGACCGACTGCAACTCACGGAACAACGGCTGCAGGACATCGCTTCGGACATGAGGCACGTCAGCACCCTACCCTCCCCGCTCGGGAGAATACTCAAGGAGAAGACGCTCGACAACGGTCTGCACCTGCAAAGGGTGGCCGTTCCCTTCGGAGTGATCGGCATGATTTACGAGGCTCGTCCCAACGTTACCTTCGACGTTTTCTCCCTCTGCTTCAAGAGTGGAAATGCGTGTATACTGAAAGGTGGAAAGGACGCAAACGCCTCTAACACAGCAAGTGTAGAAGTTATCCACAAGATGTTGATAAAGTATGGCATCAATCCCGACGTGGTGACGCTCCTCCCTGCCACCCATGAGGCGACGGGCGAGATGCTGAATGCCGTGGGCTACATCGACCTCTGCATCCCCCGCGGCGGAAAGAAGCTCATCAACTTTGTACGCGACACCGCCAAGGTGCCGGTCATCGAGACGGGAGCGGGCGTGGTGCACTGCTACTTCGACAAGGACGGAGACACGGAGATGGGCAAGCGCATCATCACCAACGCCAAGTGCCGAAGGGTGAGCGTATGCAACGCCCTCGACTGCCTCATCATCCACGAAAGCCGTTTGAACGACATTCTAACACTGTGCGAAGACCTTGCGAAGCACGAGACGAAAATCCATGCCGATGCCAAGGCTTACGAGGCTCTGAAGGGGCATTATCCCGACACCTTATTATATAAGGCAGAGGAAAGCGAGCAGAAGATGAAAGCCAGTGACCCTCAACTTCAGAGCATTTGGAATACCGAATGGCTCAGTATGCAGATGGGCATCAAGACCGTCAGTTCGGATGACGAGGCACTCGACCATATCGCCACCTACGGCAGCGGACACAGCGAGAGTATCGTTTCCGACAATCCCGAGGCACAGAAGAAGTTCCAGATGATGGTGGATGCCGCCTGCGTGTATGTCAACGCCCCGACGAGCTTCACCGACGGCGCACAGTTCGGACTCGGAGCAGAGATTGGCATCAGCACCCAGAAGCTCGGAGCCAGAGGGCCGATGGCACTGGAGGAGATTACCACCTACAAGTGGCTCATCAACGGCAACGGGCAAATTAGGAAGTGAAGAGTGAAGAACGAAGAGTGAAGAGTGAAGAACGAAGAGTGAAGAAACATCAATAAAAAACGACATAACAATATGAATACATTTTTCAACGTGGAAGACCTCGGCGACCTGAAGGCAGCACTCGCCGAGGCACAGGAAGTAAAAGCCAACCGTTTCGGTTATCAAGAGTTGGGCAAGAACAAGACCTTGCTGATGATATTTTTCAATAACAGCCTCCGCACTCGCCTCAGCACCCAGAAGGCAGCCATGAACCTGGGCATGAACGTCATCGTGCTCGACGTGAACGCCGGTGCATGGAAGTTGGAGACTGAGCGCGGTGTCATCATGGACGGCGACAAGAGCGAGCACCTGCTGGAGGCTATCCCAGTAATGGGTAGTTTCTGCGACCTCATCGGTGTGCGCAGCTTCGCCGGACTGAAAGACCGTGACTACGACTATGCCGAGACTATCGTCAACC
>CAVDKC010000244.1:0-3081 GCA_963609615.1 Oribacterium sp. | reverse complement strand
ACTGGGCACGGGGTATTCTGAAGGCAAGCAGATACTGGCCTCCATCGGTCTGTATTTCTTCAATGTCGCTCTCTACCAACAGCGGAATGTTCACGCACGACTTGTTGTGAGCGTCATCCCAAAACTGTTTCCTGTATTTTGCGACCTGCTCTTCAGAAAGACCGTCTGGTATGAATTGGTGATTCTTCTCTTTCACTCCCAGCACAATCGTTCCACCGTTGGTGTTGGCCAAGGCAGAGAAGGAACGCCAAAACTCAGCCTTTGGGAAACCGCCAGCGGCCGATTTGTATTCCACTTCAGAGTTCTCCTTCAATTGGAGTTTCAAACGTATTTGGTCTGCTATGTTCATTTAGTATGATTTCATTAATTTTTACTGCAATGTCAGCGCATTCGGACCGAAAGGCCGAGTTCTGCTTTCGTTAATGCCCTTTTGCTGCCCAAGAACATGGGATTCCGGAGAAATCACTTCAGGAAATAGATGGGTGAACGGGGCGTTCCATCCTTCACCAGTATGTCCTTTTCGCAGAAATGCTGGAGCCATTTCTGGGCGGAGTATTGCGTCAGTCCGAAGTGGATGCGCAGGGCGCGGCTGGTGAGATAGCGGTTGTCCCGGATGTATTCCTTTATCTTTTCCAACAGTCCCTCTTCGGTGTATTGGGTGGACCGACTGCTGTAGCGAGAGCGCACGAAGTGGATGCCTCGCTGCACCTCCTGCAGCAGAGTGGTCTCGGGACGGAAGTTGATACCGTTGATTCTCACCTCCTTGCCCGTAATCTTCTTGTCGGGCTTGTCTTCCGGCATCTCCAGACTGGCAGACATGGAGAAATAGCCGATCTCGGGGATATAGACTCGGTTGCCCATCCGGAACTCCTCCACGAAGATGTCGTGCAGTTCAGACAGCACGGCAGCCACGTCGCCCTTGGTGAGCGAGCAGCGTTGCTGTATCTTTTCCTGCAGTTGGCGGGCGCTCATCGGCTCGTGCTGCACCACTCTCACATAGTTCCTCACCTCGCCACTTCCCGTAGCGTTGTTGATGGTATAAACGTCGTACTTCAAGTCCATAGTTGTCTTTGTTTTTAGCTGATGATTCTCGTTGTCGGTTGCGCTCGTCGTCGTAACCTCATGCAAATATATATAATAATGTGAGAACCTGTATATAATGGTGCAAAGATTTAGGTTTATTTATACTTTGGCAGTTGCCATCAAGGTTGTTGACAATTGCCATCCACGTTGATGGCAATTGCCGTAAAGGTTGCTGGCAGTTGCCATCCATCTTGTCGGCAACTGCCAACAACCGCACGGGACGGTATTCCAGCATCATCCCGAACGGCTTTCCCACCATGGTAGAGCTTAGTCTTTCAAGCACCCGACCGGAACGACGTACACTCCGTCCTTGCGTTGGTAGGCATAGTCGCCAACAGCCGTGAGTACCATCATAAAGGCTGGCGTCTTCATCTTGGCGGTATCTATCTTCGAGGCAAGGGTGGTGAGCGTAGCAACACCTTTCTCGATGGCTTGCGCTCCGCCCAGTTTGATTTCAACGAGACCGTAGGAACCATTGCGGAGATGCAGCACAGCGTCGCACTCCAAGCCGTTCTTGTCACGGTAATGATAGACGTTTCCGTCCACGGCGTCGGCATATACACGAAGGTCACGAACGCACATGGTCTCGAAAAGCAGCCCGAAGGTCTCCAGGTCGTTGATGAGGTCGTCGGGGCCCAAGCCCAAAGCAGCCACAGCGATGGAAGGGTCTACGAAATATCGGGTATCGGTGGAGCGAATGGCAGTCTTGCTGCGCAAGTTGGGATTCCAGGCCGGCATATCCTCAATGACGAAAATCTTCTTGAGGGCACCGATGTAGCTCATGACCGTTCTATCGCCCAGGCTTTCATCATCGTTGTCAATCATGTCTTGCCTAATGGCAGCAATGCTCACCTGCCCGCCTTGAGAACGGGCATAAGAGCGCAAGAGGAGTTTGGTGCGCTCACTGCTTCTTGTCACCTCGTCCACCCTTGAAATGTCTGTTTTTACAACAGCATCATAGTAGTCATATGCTTGGCGCAAGGCGGCACGCCTGCCCTTGGTCGTGGCACTTGGCCACCCGCCACGGCATACGAGGAAAGCTATGTCCTCTATCTTGAGCTTGTTGTAGCCCTCTATTTCCGCATTGCCCTTGAAAAGTTGGCTGATGCTCACCTCGCCAGTAGACTCTCCCGACTCCCATAGCGACATGGGGCGCATCGTAATCCATGCGAACCGTCCTGTGCCCGAATGATGGATTCTTTCTGTAAATGCCGGGACGGCAGACCCCGTCAGGATGAATTGTCCTTCCTCCCCCCGATGGTCAACCTCAAACCTAATAGCATCCCATATTTGGGGGATAATCTGCCATTCATCTATCAATCGGGGATTCTCTCCCTTGAGGAGCATTTTTATCTTTAAGTCTGCCATTTCCAGATAGTTTTTCTGATTATCCGGGTCAGCCATATACAGTACACTTTTGGCTTGCTGTTCGGCCGTAGTGGTCTTTCCACACCATTTCGGACCTTCGATAAGCACAGCTCCCACTTCTTCGAGTCTGTATTCCAACAGTTTATCTGCTATTCTTTTCTTATATTCCTTCATGCCTACATCTGATTTGTTTCGCTGCAAAAATACAATAATAGATTGAAAAGACCAAATGTTTTAAGGATTTTTGCAGCGTTTGGCTGTAATTTGATGCAGCGTTTGGCTGTAATTTGATGCAGCGTTTGGCTGTAATTTGATGCAGCATTTGGCTGTAATTTAATGCAACGTTTGGCTGCATTTTGATACAGAATTTGGCAGAAAGCTATCGCAGAATTTAGGTACACAAAGAGAAAACCATCCATCAACCGATCAGGCATTATCTCCATGATGATATATTTTTGTTGTTATAACTATTTGGTTTACAGTTACAAAGATACGAAAAATATCGGAGATTACCAACTTTTTAATACTTTTTTATCCCGAACCCAGGTAACTATTCAACAAAAAAGGCTAAATGCCAAAAAAATTAAGAAAAAATGACAAAACCTGTCGAAATCCTTCTACTTATCGGCT
>CAVDKC010000243.1:0-3093 GCA_963609615.1 Oribacterium sp. | reverse complement strand
GTATATCACCCTTACAGCGTAAGGTTTTAACATATTAAGTAATTACCTTTGCGTCCGAATTCTAAAATTATCAGAATTATGGAAACAAAGGAATACTTTGAAAAGGTTATGCAGGACTATAACCAGAACCGTAAAGGTCGAAACCTGCGCAAGTATTGTAGCGATGAAGGCATTGACTACAAATGGTTGTCGTCATACAAGAAACAGTATACTTCAACCAAGGGAACCATGAAGCAAGAGGAAGAGCCCTCGTTCGTACCTCTTAGTATAATAGACGAACGCTTCTCTGAACAGCCAAGTCCACAGCAAGAAGCAAAATGGAGCATCAGGCAGCTAGTGATTGCAAGTCCTTCTGGTGATGAGTTGGAGATAAAGAGTACCAACCTGGCAGTAGTTGTGGAACTGCTGCGTAAAATGAGCATGTAGGGCTATGTTGAATTTTACATCACGCACCAGTTTCTATATCTGCAGCATACCTACGGATATGAGAAAAGGAAGAGAGGGCTTGGCAACCATCGTTCGTGAGCATTTTCATCACGACCCACTGTCTTACGACGAAGCATTCATCTTCTATAACAAGAAATATGACACGGTGAAGATCCTTCACTATGACTTGAACGGCTATGTGATTTACCAGAAATGGTTTGACGATGGCAAGATGCTGAAACCAAAGTTTATGGAGGCGAAGAGCTGCCATCGTATGACTAGGGAACAGGTGACATTGCTTGTGTCCAATGCCGTACAATCCAAAATGTTTATTTATGACAATGACAATTGATGACCCTGAGTTTCTATCCTCATGGCGGAAAGTAGAGGGATGTTTAAAGTGTCTTGACGAAAATCAGGTAGAGCGCCTTTTTTCAAAAGAGTATGCGTCCCTGTCTGATTTTCATCAAGCGTTGGCTAATGAAATGAGCGTTAAAGAGGCATCACTAAAGTCTGCTATATCCTCATTGAAAGCCGAGAACGAGGCAATCAGAAAAGAAACCTCTGAGATAAAGTCGGAAACCGAGAAACTTCGCCATGAGAGAGTTTCTATGGAAAAGGAATTGGAGAAGAGCAACCATCAGATAGCCGCTCTTCGAAACACTCTAAAAACGAGTAAGTTAAACAAGAAAAATAGTTGAAAATATAAACGTTCTTTAACGTGTAAAATACTGATTTTCAAAGATTTTTTTGTACCTTTGCATACATGAAACAACAAGAGAATATGATATTAACCCAGCTCAATCAGTACAGGAATATGTACCTTCAAGCTAGCAATGAAATTGCCAGCTTGAAGCATGCGGCGACAGAGCATGAGAATGAGTTAGAGACCAATCGTGAAACGATTGAGTCTATGGAAAGTCGTATTCAAGAGTTGGAGGAGGCACAAAAAGGTTGGAATAAGGAAAAAGCACTGCTCCAAAGTGAACGAGACTGCTATAAGAAGGAACGTGACGAAGAGCGTGTGTCTCATTCCCAGACAAAAAAGGAACTGGCTAAAGCCAAGGAGGAAATAAAGAAGCTCCAAGAGTCCAAGGAAGCCAAGGAACTTAGCGAGCAGGCCAATGTTGACTTGCACAGCGTAGTCCAAGTCCTCCAGCACCGCCTCTTCAAGACTAACAGTGACGCCACCGCTTATATGAAAGGAGAGGTGGAGTTTGATGAACGCCGAATGAACGACATGGAGTTCAAGGATGTCGTTGAGGAAGCAGATAAGTTGGTCAAGGAACTCAACGAGGAAGTTGATAAAACTCCAGTGGATCCCGGCAAGGAACCCGAATTGCCAAAGTCGGACAAGAAAAAAGAGAAAAAAGATAAGGAAGACAAGCCAAAGCGCAGGAGAAATGTCTTTTCCATCAAGGTACTGGACTCTATGGGCATCGATACAAGTAACTTGCCTGCAGGCTTCAAGCTAATCCATCGCAAGGACAAAGATACAGGTGAAGATGTGTGGACGGTAAGGATGTATGATTGCTATGCACCATTGGCAGGTTGCATCGAGTACGAGATTGGTAGGTTCAATGTGCCAGGTCATGATCCAATGTGCAGTAAGCATCCTGACCACATTGTAGGCAAGAATCCCTTGCTCCCAAGCTTCGCCCGATTCTATCTTGACATGAAGATACATTACAATGTCAGTGAGAACCGCATCCTGGAGATGTTGAAGGACATGGAGGCCTTTATGCCGCAGTCCTCGCTCAACAAGTGGATACACGAAGTGATGCAATGCTTGCGTGAGCGACTTCAGGACCTAATGATCGAAGTGATAAAATCCTCTTCTTATACCCACAATGACGAGACTCGCATCCTGGTTCGCAACCTGATGGAGGACAAGCCTGACAAGTACAAGGTGGAGTATATCCATGCCGCCCTCTCCTTGGAGACGAAACTGGTGGTGATGCTCTATGGTGCAGGTAGCCGTAGCCATACAATCCCAGAGGAGCAAATCTTTGAGCAGTCAAACATCAGGTACTTCACCGCCGACAGGGCAAAGCTTTATGAGACAGTTGTCAAGGACTTGGAGGAAAAGTATGGTGTGGAGATAACTCGCACAGCTTGCTGGTTCCATGCCCGCCACTATTTTGTGGATGCCTTCATCGCAGACCATCGAGTGAGAACCATCATCAAGCTTATGAACTACCTTTTTTATATAGAGAGGGTTGCCAACGAAAAAGGCAAGACAGGAGCAAAACGCTTAGCGTTCCGCTTGAGATATAGCCGTCCCGTTGTTCAGTCCATCATGAAGGCTTTGCAGAGAATGAAGGATGAGAAAGACGTGAAGAAGTATGGCAAGATGGTGATGCGTGCCGTCAACTATGTGCTTGATGACAAGGAGGCATTCCAAGTCTTCCTCACAAATGGTGATGTGGAAATCCACAACATAGCCATCGAGCGATGCTTCCGCCATATCGCCATGGGACGTCGCAACTGGGGCAAGGCTGGTAGCCATGGGGCTGCCGAAAATCTAGCCTTCATGTATTCTTTATATGAAAGCTGCAAAATGAACAATTTAAACTTTGGTAGGTATATAGAGGACATCCTTACCCGCATGAAAGATGGGGATAAGGACTACCGAGCTATGCTTCCATGTTACTATGTAGAGAAATC
>CAVDKC010000242.1:0-3245 GCA_963609615.1 Oribacterium sp. | reverse complement strand
ACACGTTCTTACGAAATACCACAAGTACTAATTTACCAATTTATAGAAGTACCCTTAAACAAGGCGGCATTTCCTTGCGATAAGGAAGTGCCGCTCTTATGTCGGAAGTCAGCTCTCAGGAACTGTAGTCTTCCCACCCTTCTATCAATACCCCGAGCATCATGGAGATTCCTTCTTAAATCTAAATTAATATTAAAAAACAAGAAATTACAAAGATTTTGATTACCTTTGTAGGCGATACGAGTATAGTCCACGCCAAGTCTGAAACTAAGCTGGCCTTTTCTAAGGCTTAGAAGTGTGAAGACGGGTAAAGGGAGGGCATCGGTATCAATGACATAAAAGGCGTTTACTTGACGCTTTGTTCTAGCTTTTAGGAACTTCGCAAACTCCAGTCACCGCTATGGACAAAGGCAACGGTAGATGCCCCGGGATGTGAGCATTCGCATCCCTTTTACTAATGTGACATATTGCCTGTAGACCGGGCGATATGCCTTACATTGGTATAGGGGAAGGTGTATTCATATCGGCGTGGGCTTCAAAGTTGCTCGTTCAGTGGTGATGGGCAATGCGAAGGCCTCTAAAAGCGGGACGGGCAACGAGTAGAGTTTCCACGCTTTTTCGTATATTTAGTTAAAGTAAAGTAAGTTACCTGTCATATTATTGCTAATAGGGGAACTCTTGGCATATTTTAAAATGTAGGAGTATGAAAAATCCAAAAGAATTAATGCACTCATTGTTGACTAAGATGACAAATGAAGGGATGAGTGGAAGACAGGAAATACTGAAAGAACCGATAACTGTATTCCTAAACGGGGCAGGCTCCTTGCCAACCCGCATAGGCAGTGACAATAAGAAACGCATTGCATGCTTAAAATTAGCAGGTAAGTTCAACAGTACCGACGTTAAATTTCTAAGAACGATGCCGCGACTTGAGGTATTAGACTTGTCTGAAGCCAAGATTGTGGCAGGAGGAAGTTATTACATAGAGCAGTGGTATTGCCAGACGGAAGACGACGTGATGGGTACTTATATGTTTTACCGCAACAAGACACTCCGTTCCATCGTTTTCCCTAAGGACGTCTCGGTGGTGAGACCGTTGGCTTTCCGTCGCTGTGAGTCTCTGGCAGAAATCAAATTCTCCGAGAGTTTGGAGCAAATCGAAGAGCGGGCCTTTTCTTATTGCAATTCCTTGGTTAAGGTTCAATTCCCAGCCGCTTTGAAGAATATAAGACCTCGTGCCTTTGCCCATTGCAGAGCCCTCGAGACTGTCGTCCTTTCGGATAGCCTGGACACCATCGGTGATTTCTCTTTTGGCGATTGTGCGGCATTGACATCTGTAGATTTTGGCACTTCTGTGGCACGCATCGAGGCTAATGCATTTGCCCACACAGCCTTATCCTCAGTCACATTACCATCGTCTCTAAAACATTTGGGAACAGCCGTCTTTGACGGATGCCGCTCCCTGAAGGCGATTCACGTTACTTCAGTGGTTCCTCCAAACGCAATGACCGATACTTTCGAGGGCATCGACCTGGAGAATTGTACCTTGTTTGTTCCCAAGGGCTCAAAAAAGGATTATTGGTTAGTGAACGGCTGGGAAAAATTCAAGCACATTGTGGAAGAATGAAGATTTAATTAAACTTATGATATGCGAGCAGTTACCTTCTCGTGCAATAGAGGATGCACCGTAATGGTGCATCCTTCATTTACCTACACTTGTGGGGCACCTGCAAAAGCGTGTGGCTTAAGCATAGATACGCTTTCACAGGTAAAGCCATTGGGGCGTAAATCCGTTCGCTCATCGGGAATAGTTTCGTTTTCGTCAAGATACCCGTTGGCGGAATTAATTCAGTGCGTACTTAATTCTACCAATGGGCTTCTCATTAATATAACCGAAAAAATAAATATTCTTAAATAATCAACCTATAAGTTGTGTGTTTCGGTTTTTTGTTGTATCTTCGCACTATAAATAATGCAATTATGAGATTCGACTTGATTACAGAAAACGAGCACCTTTGAGCTGTCAGACATGATGACTGCATCGACAACGTTCTTGACTCCATACTTGGACAATGGAACGATGTGGCATGGTTGCGCAGTTTCTTCAAACAAAATATAGACGATTTGGCTTCCTATTTCAAAATCACAGATGTCAATCAAGCCATCTATGATACGATTGAAGATAGCGAACGCTTGCAATGCCTCATTATGGATATATCTCCAGATGCAAACCTTGACAGGATATTCCGTCCTTTGGAGAACAGTCGCACTTCTGAGATGCTTTTAGGCAAGGAGAAAGCTCGGCTTCGCAATACTCCACGCCATGCTTCTTGGCTTCGCATCTATGCCATTAAACTCGAACCTGGTATTTACATCATCACTGGTGGTGCTATCAAGTTGACTCGTACCATGCAGGAACGTGAACATACATTGGTTGAACTTGCCCGAATGGAAAAGGTGAGACGTTTCTTGCTTGACAACGATATTGCCGACAAGGATTCCTTCATGGACTTCTTGAACGAAATCATATAGAAAGGAGGTTTATTATGAGAACTGCCAACGAAATTGTTTCAAAACTGAAAGAACATCAGTCTTCAACTCCATCCAAGTGGCGTGAGAATGCAGAATGGCGCATGGCAAACAAGTCATGGCTTCGCTATTCCCAACACATCGCAATGATGATGCTTGACAAGATGGAAGAATTGGGCATGACACAAAAACGATTGTCTGAACTCATGGGGTGCAGCCAGCAATATGTTTCCAAGGTACTCAAAGGACAGGAAAACCTATCCCTTGAAACCTTAGCTAAGATAGAGCGTTGCCTCCAAATCTCAATTCTGAACAATATAGCATGATAGTTTGGGTCACCTGCAAAAGCGTGTGGCTTAAGCATAGATACGCTTTCACAGGTAAAGCCATTGGGGCGTAAATCCGTTCGCTCATCGGGAATAGTTTCGTTTTCGTCAAGATATATGTGGATATCCGTCTTACCATTGTCTTCGGTAAGACGGATATCTTTCAGATAAAACCAATCTAACATTCCTGCAGGTGCCTCCTACTTTACACCGCAGATGGTGGATGCGATTTTTTATTACATAGGCGAGCCCGACGCATTGCCTGTATTCAAGCGGCATACCCCACTTTGAAAATTACTACGGCAGAAAAAACTTTTTTCCTCGGCAGGCAGATATTTTTTCCTCGGCAGGGAGAGCCGTCTCCCTGCCGTAGCAGTGTTATGTGGAAAG
>CAVDKC010000241.1:0-3278 GCA_963609615.1 Oribacterium sp. | reverse complement strand
GCGGACTGTCTTGCAGATACTACAATTCGCCTCAAATTACAGAAATGTGATGCTAAAAGTAAGGATTTCCAATGATTTATTCTTTCATTTGGATGAAATTATATATCTTTGTAGTCAATAGTTGATAATTCTATCAAGAAAAAGTCCATTGGTTTAGTCTAACCAATAAATAACAGTTAGAAGATAAGATACTATATATAATGCAGTTCCGATTAGAAAACCCAGAGCACCAGAAGAAAGCCATTCATAGCGTAGTGGAGGTGTTTAGGGGCATGGAGAGAAATACATACGACAACGCTACGATAGAAGACATACGGGCCAACTATTGCTCTTTGTCTTCAGGCGAGATGTTTGCCAATATCCAAAGAGTAGCAGAGGAGAACAACGTCCCTCTCGCCAACGCTTGCCTGCAAGACACCAACGAGGCTTGCATCGAGATGGAAACGGGTACGGGAAAGACCCTGACTTACATACAGACGGCATTTGAACTGTACAAGGAATATGGACTCACGAAGTTCATAGTCATAGTCCCGTCTGTGCCTATCCGGCAAGGAGCCATTGACACATTCACCAATTTCAAGAAGCAGCTGGAAGAGAGATACGACTGCTCTCTGAACGCTTTTGTCTACGATAGTTCCAAGTTGAGCAATCTGCGGGACTTCATCACGGCTGAAACTCCTCAACTGATGGTGATGACGATGGCTTCGTTCAACTCCGAGGACAGGATTCTGAACCAGAAAGTGCGCGAGGATTTGTTCAACAACCAGCCGCACATTGATGCCATAGGACAGACCCGTCCCGTCATCTTTATGGACGAGCCGCAGGAAGGCATGGATACCGACAACGCCAAAGAGAGCCTTGCCAAACTGCAACCGTTGTTCAAGTTCCGATACTCCGCCACCCATGCGGTGAAAGTGAATATGCTCTACCGGCTGACACCAGGCGACAGCTACCGCCTGGGACTGGTCAAGAAGATAGAGGTGCTGACGGTGACGGAAAAGAACGATGAAGCCACGCTGAAAATAGAAATCGGCGACGTGCAGGAAACCAAAGGTGAACCTAAGGTAAAGCTGAAGCTCTGGAGATTCAACAAGACAAAGGAAAACTTCCAGTTCAAGGACAGCAACTTCCTGAAAAAGGGCGACAACCTTGCCGACAAGTCGGGCAATGACTCATACGCCGACTTCACCGTCAGCCGCATCTACAAGAAGATGTCTACGCGCAAGTGGATGGTGGAATTCACCAATGGCACAAGCATCGAGCAGGGCGCATCTTCTGCCAATAAGGAGCAGGTATGGGCATTGCAGCTGGAATGGCTTATCCGCCGGCATTTCGAGAACCGGCAACGCCTGCAGCCGCTTGGCATCAAGAACCTGTCGCTCATATTCATCGACAAGGTGGCAAACTATATGAGTGCAGACCATCCTGTCATCAAACGTCTTTTTGAAGAGCAATATGCCAAAGTCTATGCCGAGTTCCATCATGGTGAGACGCCTACCGGGGAGCAGACCGAGGCTGTACAGGGCTTTTACTTCGCCAAGACTACAAACGGCGAATATACCGACAACGAGAAGACCAACACAAGCAACAAGGAAATCTACGACCAGATTCTCCACAACAAGCAGTTGCTGCTTTCGTTTGCCAGCCCCATAGAGTTCGTGTTCTCCCATTCTGCCTTGGGTGTGGGCTGGGACAATCCGAACGTCTTTGGCATTGCCACGCTCAACGAGAGTTACTCTGAAAACAAGAAACGCCAGGAGATAGGCCGTGGGCTCCGCATCTGCGTGAACCAACAGGGCCAGCGGGTGTATGACCGGGACGAAGCAAGCGACGATGAGATAATCAACCAACTCACCGTAGTGCCCAACGAGACTTACGAGACGTTTGCCCGCAGTTATCAAAATGAGAACGAGAAGGCTTTCGGCTCAAAGGAGGCTGGTGCCAAGCTAAAGCATACCCATAAGGGGAAGCACAAGAACCGTGTTACCTTCAAGGTGAAGAAGGAAGAGACGTTCAACGGCATATTCCGCAGGTTCTGGAACATGGTGGCAAAGCGAACCACCTATCGGGTGCGCTTTGAAGAAGATGCCATCGTGAGGCGTTCCATTGAGGCACTCAACGAAATCAGCATCGGCGACTACAAGGCTGAGGTGGCAAGCTACAAGGTGAGCGACATAGAAAGCCTCTCACGCGAATACCAAGGTTCGGAAGACTACAAACTGCATGGGCGTTTCACTCCACAAGACTTGCTGGAAGACTTGAGCGAGAAGACGGGTTTGTGCTACAATTCGGTGTTGAAAATCCTGCAGGGTATCAGCAACAAGGAGCAGTATCTGAAGAACCCTCCCGTATACATGGAACAGGCGGTGTTCAGAATCAAGCAGGTGCAGTTGGAGGAACTGACCCGATGCGTGGAATATACACCTACCGCAGAGACCTTCCCCTTCCGTTTCGAGGATTTCACCAAGGATGCGTGCGAGAATTACGTGTCTACCCCTAACCACGGAGTATGGGACAAGACTTTGTACGACAGCAGTCTGGAACGTGATTTTGCCATGGAAGCCGACAAGGCAGACTCGGATGTGGTATGCTTCCTGAAGTTCCCCTCGTGGTATAAGATTCCCACACCGATAGGGTCTTACAATCCCGACTTCGGGGTTGTACTGAAGCGCATCTCGCTGCACAACCCACAAGACAAGCGGGAGTTTTATTTCGTGGTGGAAATCAAGGGCACCAACGACCTGACGGACACCAAGGCACTGTCGCCCCACGAAGTGGCAAGAATCA
This sequence comes from Oribacterium sp., assembly GCA_963609615.1. Classification (GTDB taxonomy): domain Bacteria; phylum Bacteroidota; class Bacteroidia; order Bacteroidales; family Bacteroidaceae; genus Prevotella. The sequence goes on along the minus strand of CAVDKC010000241.1, from coordinate 491 downwards.
AATGTGCCATCAAGCATTTCCGCTCCATCGGCATAGAGGCCTATTACAAGGCTCCTGTCCGTGAGTACCAGACATTCAAGGCGCAAGCCGAACAAACCATTAATGCAGAATAAGAAATGGAGACATACAGAGACCATATCACCCTATCGCCCGACATGAACGAGGAACGACTCAATACGCTGCGTGAGCTGTTCCCCGATTGGTTTACCCAAGAAGGCTATATCGACATCAATGAGGTGAAGAAAGCCGTCAATCCAGGCAGCGTGGAAGAGACGGAACGCTATGAGTTCCGCTGGTTTGGCAAATCAGCGGCAAAGCGCAATGCCTTTACCCCCACTCGTGCCACGCTACATTATGACGCAAGACGCAGTGTGAATGCCGACAAGACCGAGAACATAATCATCGAGGGCGAAAACCTTGAAGTGCTGAAAGTGCTGACTTCAAGTTACAGAAATAAAGTGAAGTGCATCTATATTGATCCGCCGTATAAT
>CAVDKC010000240.1:0-3385 GCA_963609615.1 Oribacterium sp. | reverse complement strand
AGGACTTTTTAAGTGAACAGCGTCAGCAGGTGAATCTAAAAGTCCCTATTATGTTTAGGACTTTTTTGAAAGTCCGTCACGCAAGCGTGCTCGCAGATCCTTACCAACTCTGCTATGACTCTTCCACCAACACCAACCCAAGACAGTCTATCAGATGTTGGAGTGGCGGATGTTGCTTTATCAGCCTTTGTAGCGCCATCTGCGGTGTTTCCACCATCAGTAGGAAGTCTGCAATGTCAAGACCTTTGGTCTTTTGTTCATCGGTGGCATTGTCTTCCAAGATGTTGCTTATGACAACCCTTTTGCAAACAGATTGCAGCAATGGAATTTTTGATTTCCATTTGTCCGTTGCTCCAAGGTCAGGGAATAGAATGATGTCCCGACCTCCCAATACCTTGACAGCGATTTGGTTGAGACAGCCATGCATACCTCCAGTTGCCAGCCAGATGAAATTGGGGATGAAATGTGATGCGATTATGGCAGTTTTTTCGCTCTCGACAATAGCGACCGACATTGTGGGATGCTGTGCCAGCAAATGCTCACCAAAGAAACATTGGCACAAGTTGAAATCTGGAAGAAGAAGAAAAGCATGCGCCCATCCAACATAAGAACGTGGCTCTTTCACACGATGTCCGTCTTTGGGATTATATAGCATGACCTTGCCAGTCCTCACCTTATCATCCTTGTCAACTTGCCAATAAATGGTTGAGCCTCCCCACTTATAGGATGTTCCGACATGATACATCTTAATCAGCCTTTCTGTCTCTTGTTCACCAAAGACCTTGGAAAGGTACCGGTATAACGGATTGATTCCGTAATGAGACAAGGAACGCTCCATAATAGCGTTGGCGATATAGGAAATAGGCTTTTCTACGACTTTCGGTTGGATATTCCTTCTTGTCGGATATGGCAATTTGTCCTTAGACAGAAAGTCTGGATGCTCACGGAAATAGTCTTTAGGAGTATAGTGATACCCACAACTATGCTCATGGTCGCATTTGCCTACATTGTCAGGGAAGGATACTTCCCCCTCATCATCTATGTATCTTGTGAAACAACGCTTGCGCTCACAATTCGGGCATGTGTAACGATTACCCGATCTGTATTTCTCCAAGTGAAATCTATACTCGTTCATAATCGTAACTGAAATGAATTATTGGTGAATTTCAGCTTTCAGTTCTTTCATGTTTTCAGTTACGCACTTGTCAACTGAAAAACTGAAACAAATGAATACTGAAAACAGGTTGGTTTATGTTTCAGTTGCCTGTCCTGTTTCGAACTTTACTTTTTCGTAAAATCCTTTCTTTGCCTTTGTGATTAGTCCAGACTTCATAAGCTCCTTTATATAGTTCATCACAGTACGGTCTGTAACATGCAGATTCTCCATTCCTGTTTTTATGGCAGTTTTTGTGTCAAAACTGTCTTCCAACAGATACAGCAACTCCTTGGACATAGAATCACAGGTGTCTTCAGCAACAAAGGCTCGGCAGCGTTGATAACAATTCTCACAATATTCATTGAGCAGTAATGCTCCTTTTATGGAATCCACATCAATACTTTGCAGATGGCTCTCGCCACAGGCGTATCTTAAAGCTTGGAGCAATAAGGCAATGCGTGCGACGTGGGTATTGTGCTTCATCACCCTCGTTTCAACATCCTCATCGTCCTCTATGGCATTGATGGCATCCACATTTCTGTTCCACCAACCAAAGAAAAGGGAATGTGCGTCCTTGTCCATATAAAGGATATTTGGACAACATTCATTTGTGTCATTACACCTTGCATAGTCAAGTCCAAAGATTTTCCCGATGATGTCAGCCCATTTTCTTGAAGCCTCGCTCTGGCGCACATGGCCGTCTTCCTCATCCAGCCAGTGTGGAACTTTCTTGGATTTGGGATATACAACCAGAATACGGTCAAGAAAACCTGTATCCATGAATTTGGAAGCCATCAGTTCTTTCATTCGTTTGGTCTGTGTTGTACCGATGATGTTGACACATGGCTCTTCTACACGTTGTGGGCGGTCATTCTTGACACGGGTGTTCTCCAAGTGGCATCCGCTCCAGATGGAAAGTAGGCGTTCAAGCATGGGATTTTTCCCATACCTGTCTGTATTGGCAAGCAGTCCGAGAATTTCATCATAGTTGATGGCTATGCCACGCAAGTTGTTGTAATGCTCCAATACCAGAGCCTCCAATGTAAAGTCATCCAATGTGACCCTTTTCAGAATAGGCTTCTTCATTTCCTTGCTTCCACTTTCCTTTGTTGCACATGCTGCCTCATATAGGTCAAGTTCATGGTTGAACCTATCGAACAGTTTGCGTTCATGTTCCCGAATTGGTTTGTATGCAAGCTGCAATGGTGGAGTTTTGCCCATGCCAGGTCTGCCAACCAATATGATATAAAGGGCGGAATTTGTGTCCCAGTCTGGCTTGATGTGAATACGATAGGTGTTGCCAAGAGCAGCTGATGCTGCCGACAGCATGGACATGGCGACATAATCCACCTTGAAATTGCCGTGCACCACCATGTCTATAATGATGGACTGCATTTTTTGTGGAAATACCTCAAGAGGGAAGCCTGAGTCCGCTAAAGACTCGGCTTCCATGTTGATTTTGTTACAGAGTTCAAGCGTATCCATGACATCACCAGTTTAAGGGTTTCGGTTTGCGCTTGTTTCCTGCAAGAATGGCGGCATTTTCTTCCTCTGCCGTGAGCGGCACTGGATTCTTTCGGTTCGTCTCCAGCCACTTGTCAAGTTCATCTTGATACAGGCAGTAACGCTTTCCGGGCTTGGTGGCAGGAATGCTGCCGTTGCCCAATTTCATGTAGAGAGTGGCCATCGGCATTTTGAGATATGCCGATGCTTCTTCCACACTCATAGGTATGTGCGTGTTCGCCTTGTGTGGCTTGTTCTGTGATTGCAGACTGACGATCATCTGCTTCATGCCCACCACTTCGTCCCGAAGCTGGGCAACGACCATAGGAAGGTCGTTGAAAGTTAATTCCTTTGTCATATACAAGTTATTCTAAAAAACTGGGACAAAGGAACAGAATGATTCAACCGTGAAAGGCTTCCGTGACGGTCATTTGTCATTCACGAAATAATAACTCTAACAATGGGGATTATTCGGGATTTTCCTCAACAACATCGTGAAAAACATATTTGCCATTGGACGGTTCGTCAATAGGAATGACATCATTTGAACATGGTGCTTTTAGGTTCTTCAATGTGCTATAATCCAAATTTACGAATGGTTTGGGGAACAATGCCTTGACAAAGGCGATTCTCATTGCCATTGTGTAGTTGCGCTTGTCCATTTTCTTGTTGGTTTCATACTCATTGACATTACTCTGTTCTACATCATTTGAGTATTCCACCGAT
>CAVDKC010000239.1:0-3427 GCA_963609615.1 Oribacterium sp. | reverse complement strand
GTGAATTGCTCCTTGCCGTCCGCGTCCTTGAACATGAAGAACTCATAGCTCAATTCTGCTCCTTCCTTTTGCTCGATGCACACTTTGCTTTGGTGAGTACCGAAATCCAGTCCTACTGTTATCATAGCCTATCTTGTTAAGTTGCCATTTATATGATTGTTATCAGATTCAGCGAAATCAATTTGTCTTGCATCTGTACCTGTTTGTCTTCGTTGATGCGGGCAAGGCGTTCGTCACGCTCACGCTCCAGAATGCCTATCTGGTTCTTTGCCAACTGTATACGGCGGGTCGTGGCGAGCCGTTCTTTGTCATCGATAAAATCCCAGTCCAGTTTCCAAGACTCTTCTTTTATTGTTGCCTCAAATCCAGCAATGCGCGACCTATAGTATTCCTTGGTCTGCTGCTCGTTTCGCAAGCGGTCACTTTCTGTCTGACGTTTCTCTTCTTCCTGACGTGAGCGTATTTCGCCGCTTACAAACTCGGTGAAGTCATAACTCATGTTATCGATGGTCTCCGCCTTGATGTCTTCGTTGGTGGCATTGTGTTCCGCTCCTTCCACTTGCGAGCGGCGGTAAATGCTGTCAACAACATTGGGGTCATCTTCCATTTTTCCCGTTTGCAGATTGAATACAACAGGAAGCAGCACTGAGTTTTTCTTTTTTACGCCTTGTACCATTCGTTGAGAGTCTATCTCGTAAAGGCCCATATAATAACGGTTTCCTTTCTGAAGTGTTCCATCTGCACGCAGAGAATAACTGAACGAGGTTTTTGTCTCGTCGGCATTTTCCTCAAAGTATTTCAGACAAGCTTGTATCATCGGGTGATAGATGTTCAGATAGAAAATACTTCTGTCATCGAAGGCCACGTCTTGGCTGAATGTGACAAGAAACTTCAGTTTGTCATCTATCTTGCGCTTAAACTGGTTGACGCTGATGCTGTTCTCGTCATTGAACGGACAGTATTGTGTCAGGAAATTCTTGAGCACAGTAGGTTGGCTTACAGGTATCTTAAATTCCCATACGTCTGTCCCTACCTGATCCATATTGCAGGTGGTGAGCTTTTGGCGGATGGCGGACAGCAGGAAATTCTGCAACTCTTCCTTGGTAACATACGAGTTGTTGTTGAGTATGCGATGTATCTCGTCTCTGAAGTAGGCATCGTTGGTCAGCGTGTTGCTCAACCCCTCCTGCAAATGCTGCAAATGCTCTTTCTCATTGGCGATGGCTTGTTCTACCTCTTTTATCTTCTTTTCTCTTTCCTGCTGGGTCAATTGCTTGGTAAAGAACTCCTTTTCCATCTTGGAATAAACCTTTTGTATGGTCATCTCTTCACCATCATAATGTATTTCGGCATCGAGTATGGCTTCCATGTCCCCCACAGTGCCCTGGAATATTCCGATGCGCTCCAAGAGGCGTATGTAGATTTCTTCCTGGATAGAACCGGCTACGATGAAATTGTAGATGTTCACGACAGGACTCTTCTGCCCGAAACGGTCAATACGACCGATGCGTTGCTCCACGACCATGGGGTTCCATGGCAGGTCATAGTTCACCATGGAGTTGCAGAACTGCATGTCAAGACCTTCGCTACCCACCTCTGATGACAAGAGAATCTGAATATTGCTGTCTGTCTTGAACTGTTGCAGTATCTCGTCACGGTTGTTTATCTGTCCGTGTATCACGACGGCGTTGTAGCCTGCTTTTTTCAGGCGTATCTGCAAGTAACGGAGTGTCTTGCGGAAGAGGGCAAACACTATCAGCTTGTGCGTACCATTGGCAAACACTTCCTTGATTACTTCCAGAAGTTTCTCCACCTTGGCATCACGACAGTCGGCATAGGCATCATAGCCACGCTCCAAATCGCTGTCATCGTTGGCATAAGCCCACACACTGCTGGCTATCATGCGCTTCTTTTGCACCAATCCCAATGCACCGCCTTGTGTAAGATGCTCGTCGCCCCAGTCATCCGTATAGGAATTGTCATCTGCATATTGGTTTATGCATGCGTCAAAGTCTTCTTGCTCCTCGGGCGTAAGGTCTATCCTTACGGGGTGTGGTTTGCGCTCGGTTTGGGAGAAATCTGTAGTCACCTCACGCTTTCTTGTACGGGAGAACACGCTGTTCATCATACTCATGGATGAAAACAGGTATTGCAGACGTGCCCTAACCTTGGTGCTGTCCTCACCGTCGCACAGCTCCATTATTTCCTGGAAGATGGGGTCTTTCGCAAATATCTCCTGAATGGTAGTATATTCGGAAAAGATTTCTTTTTCGTCAGAATAGTAATGTTGCTTTACTTCAGACACCAATAGCTGATTCTTGATTTCTTCGAGCGGAACATTGTTGTTTACTTGCGACAGGGCTTTTATGAACGGACGGTTCTCCGCCATGCGGTTCTCGAAAATGTCATAACGGAAGAAGCGTGAGTTGTCCAGCAAGTGCAACAGATTGTACAGGTTCTCCTGACTGATCATCACGGGGGTAGCTGTCAGAAAGAGTGCCGTGTCGGCAAGGTTCATCAGCACTTCCGCACCCTTGTACGTCTGTGTCTCACGGTTGCGCATCTTGTGCGCCTCATCGCAAAGCACCATGCTGAAACGTTGCGGATGCTCCATTAAGTACTCTATAAGGGTATTGGGCATTTTGTCTTTCTTGGTGTCCCCGGCTTTAGCCTTGCTTCTGCGTCCGCGTATCTTTTCGTAGTTCACGATGGCTCTCACCGTGCCCGTCTTGGCATTGAGGTCGTTGATGAGTTCCTTGGCGGTATCTACTATCTTGAATGTCAGACCAAACTTCTCGTACAGCTCGGCTTTCCACTTTTCTTGAAGCGACTTGGGGCATACGATGAGCACATTGCGCAGTTCCTTGCGCGCCTTTAGTTCGAGCATGATGTGACCGGCCTCGATAGTCTTACCGAGACCCACCTCGTCGGCCACCAGTAAGCGACGGTTGGGCGAATTGAGGAACTTCAGCAACGGCTTGAACTGATAGGCACGAAACAGGGTTCTCGAAGCTTTGAGCGACGAGATGGTGGAGTTGTTGGAGTTTTTGATTTTGAATGTGGTGTTCTTCTTCGAGTAGTCGGAATAGCTGCCGAAAATGCCGCTCTTGCAACGTTCAAAGGGGTCACTTAGGTCGAAATCTGCACGCAGGTCTGGCTCCAGCACGCTTCCTTGCGTGCCGTCGCTAAACACTACGGTATATATCACTCTTCCTCTGGCGCTCTTCACCGCTATCACGGTGCCGTGAGCGTCGCTGTCTACCTTGACAACTGGGTCTCCTATCTTGAATTGTGCCATGCCTAATCGTTTTATTTGTAAAGGTCGTTATTCGTGTTTTGTACTGTAAGTTCTGTTCTTGTTCCCACGGTTGCTTATTTTCCTAATATCCCGTTGACAAGCCGGCGCAGGTCCTCTTCGTTGGGGAGA
>CAVDKC010000238.1:0-3457 GCA_963609615.1 Oribacterium sp. | reverse complement strand
ACCAGGTCATACATCACGGTGCGTTCCGACAGTCCGGCTTCTTTGCCAGCCATTACCGCATCGGCGGTGGTGAAATGTTGCGGAACGTTGTCGAGGAATTCCTTTTTCTGAGGTTCCAGACCGTCCATAAGGAGGAAACGTTGGATAGAGGTATAGCAGCCTTCAAAATATTCACTCAGAGCGATGGCGGATTTCACGGAAGTGATGTCCACATGGTCTTTGTCCGCATCGCCGCATGCCCAACGGAGCAACTGGACGACGAGCGCAATGCGAGCCGTAATCATCGGAGTTTTCATAATGCGGCTGTCCACCAAACTGTCATCCTCAATGGCATTGACGGCATGGATGGCATCGTTGCGCCACTTGATGAAATGTCGGCTTGCATCAGCTGAAAATTGTAGCACAGTTTGATTGGTGTTGCCGGTTATCTCGTCTATCGAAAATGGCAAGTCTTGCAGTTTGTTGACGATGCCCTCCCACCATGCGGAATACCTGTCGAACGACGATGTGCTTTCTGCGTCTACCATCCAATCGGTAATCTTCTGCGAGGACGGATAGACAAACAGTATGCGGTCGAGCAAGCCGTTGTCCTTATAGCCCTTCTCTATCAGTTCGTGCACACGGGTGGTCTGCATCGTGCCGACGATGTTTATAAAAGGCTGCTCGATATGGATGGGGACAGGCATGTTGCAGCGGAGTATGTTGAGCGGCTTGCCACTGAACGCTGTGAGCAACTGCTCGATGAGTTGTCCTCGGTTGTACTGGTTCACGGAGTTGAACATGCCCATAATCTCATCCACATAGAGTACGATGCCCCGTTGGTTGTCATCGAGGGCGTGCATCATTGCCTCTGGAGTGAAATCGGAAATCATCGTACGACATAAAACCGGTTTCGGGGGCAAGTCGATGTCGTCATCTTTGTTGCTCCTCTTGCCGTCTACTGCTGCATTATAGATTTCCTTCTCCTTCATGTATTTGCGGGTCTGTTCCGTGTCGCGCTTTTGTATCGGACGGAAAGCAAAGTCAAGCGGTGGCGTCTTACCCATGCCCGGTCTGCCCACCAATATGAGATAAAGCATCGGACTGCTTGTCCATCCTCCCTTTATTCGGATGCTCACCGCATTGCCTATGGCGGTGGATGCCGCCATGAGGAGTGAGGCGATGGTGTACTCAATGGAATAGTTCTCTTCGCGATGCAAGGCAAACACCATGTCCTGCATCTTCTCCGGCAAGGCATCGAGAGGTATCTTACTTTCGTCGATACCCTCAAACTCCTTGCGGATACTGTTGCATAATGCAAGTGCTTCCATCAGAACAACGGTTTACGTTTTGAACTGATGTAACGGGCAGCCTCTTGTGCCAGTTCCGCTTGCGACTTTACCTTGCCGTCATTCAACCATGCATCAATCTCCGACTTGAGAAACATGATGCGTTTGCCGCGCTTGTGATAAGGTATCTGGTGCGTACTCGTCCATCCGTAGACCGTCTGCTCTGCCGGATGATTGGGCAGGTATGCACAAAGTTCCTTCAGGTTCATCCACTCGTCTTGGGGGGTCGGGGCGGCATTGCCTTTCAGAAGGTCAACCTTGCTGCTCAATTCGTTCAACTTCTGCATCATCAAGTACATTGCCTTGGGCATTTCCTCGAATGTAATAGGAGTAATTGTTTCGTTGGTCATATGCGTTGTGTATTTGAATTTCTGCTGCAAAGTAAGCCCGATTCCGAATACTGATTTTATGGCGAATAGCATCACCCAAGAATGCATAAACGAAACATCATTGTCATAAGCGCAAGTTGCTGATATACAACCGTGGTAGCGCAGAAAATCATTATCATTTTGTTTCGGTTATGGCTCTTGTCATAAGGATATCATAAGGCGGTCATAAGGAAAGGTGATAGGTAAGAATAAAAAAGCCACCCATACATTTTCGTACAGATGGCTTAATATATAAAAGGAGTGTCTCTTTACTCTTGTGGCGTATTATTGTGAAGGTCAAGTGTTATTGTCTTTGTGGCTTCTTCTTTCTTGGCATCAATTACCTTGGTATAGATTTGGGTCGTCTTGACATTGGTATGACCAAGCATCTTGCTTACAGTATAAATGTCCGTGCCTCCTGCCAATTGTAGTGTAGCATAAGAATGACGGAAGCAATGGAAAGTGATGTGTTTCTTGATACCGGCAGCTTCCACCCATCGTTTGATTGGTTTGTTTATCCATGACGGGTCGGGAAGCCCTGCGAATACCAAGAGGTTGTCGTCTTGCCGCTCGCCACATAGCTCATAAGCCTGTTCTGATATGGGCATATACTCTACACCTTTTGTTTTCTGTTGTGTGAAGTTTAGACGGTAGTTGTCGTTAAAGTTCTCCACTTCTGACCATTTTAATTTCTGAATATCGCAATGTCGGATACCCGTTAGGGCTGAGAATAATGCGGCTCGCTTCAGTAGTGCATCGCAAGGAGTTTGAGCCAAACGGTTCAGTTCGTCGATGGTCAGATATTCCCGTCGGCTTTCTTGTTCCTGAATACCTTTCACCTTAGCAGAAATGTCAATCGTGAGATAGTCATCGATAAACGCCTGTTTGAGTGCAGCTTTGAAAATGGAGAAATAGGTGGCTGCGGTGTTTTGTGAAATGATGCCCTTCTTGTTTCCACCTTGAGGAGCTGTAATCAGAAAGCGTCGGAATGCCTCTACCTGTTTGGTATCAATTTCTGAGAATGGAAGCGGCTCTCCATGGGTGAACACTTTGAGAAGCTCATGCACTCGGTCCCAGTTGACAATGATAGAGTCAGAGCTGCGGGCATGGCGTGTGCGCGTAACATGGTCGAAGTAGTCAATAAAGTTACATTTCGACCGTTCCAGTTGTTCAGCCTGTTGAAGGTCGGTGGCGGAATAGAGGGCTGCATTGTCGTATTCCTTTTGACGAAGTTTTCTCACACCGTCTGCATAGACGCACGCCTCCTGGTCAAGTTTCGACTTGCATTGTATCACACCGTTGATGTCACGCTTAGGCTTGAACGTAGACTTGCCGGCAGCATCGGTTCTTGCAGTACGAGTCTTGTCCCATAGAGGCGTGGTGATGGTGCGGTTGAGATATTCGCGTATGCGTTGCGGTTTATCCTTGCCTGGTTGAAAGACAGGATACGACTCTATGTAGAGATACCATTCCTCGCGATTTTCCGACTTGCGAAGTTTTACCGCCACTTTTGTATTGACTAACGCCTTCTTCATAGCTTTGCTCCTTTATATAGTTTGTCGATTTCTTTCTTGGGGGCATACACGAAATTTCCGATATACCTTGTAGGGATGGAATACTTGCGTATATGTTTGAGAACCGTACTGTCGTTTACCTTAAACTTTCTACAAATCTCGCCAATGGTATAGCAATCCTTCGGTTCGAGGCTAAATAGTTTTGCGACAGGCTTGGACTTTGCCGTAGCCTTTGGTCGAAGTGGAT
>CAVDKC010000237.1:0-3563 GCA_963609615.1 Oribacterium sp. | reverse complement strand
CAAGTTACCAAGGATGATTATGAGGGTTATGGAGTTGTCATCCAAAACCATGCTTGATTCATATTTGCAACAAAGACCGTAGTTATGAGACAAAAACTTCTTTTGCTGTTATTTTTTGTTCCTTTCCTTTCCATTTTGGCGCAACCAAAACAAAATGGGCGTGTCCCCATTCGTGAGAAGAGGGGATTTGAACATCGGAAACCCATTGGAAATGCCAACATGCGTATTCTTTACTCCTTCAATGCGAAGGACATAAGAAATGAGGATACATATCTGGATTTGGGCAAGTTGGAAGTAGGTAAGGGAATGACAAAATATTCCAGTGAGTTTCTTTCTCGATCAGACAGAAAAGCCATCCAGTGGAAACGAGAAACGAAAAGGCATGGAAATGTCCCGAAATCCTTTTGGATGGGAGGGCAAAAGGAGCACAAGGAGCATTGGAGTGAGTTGGTCTTTTCTGAATATTTTGTGAGGGGAAACCAACTCACAGAGTGGGCATGTATGCCTCTTTGGGCTGAGAACAATAATGGACGATATACGGAGCCTTGGCCATTGATGCAGTGGAAACTTCAAAATGATTATTTGCAGGTTCTTGGCCATCACTGCCAAAAGGCCACCTGTCACTATCGTGGCAATGATTTCGTGGCATGGTTTGCTGCGGACATCCCTATAAAGAGCGGTCCATGGAAATTTGGTGGTTTACCTGGCTGCATACTGAAGGTCTATGACTTGCAGAAGAAATATGTTTGGGAGGCTGTTTCCATTGAGCGAGGAAACTATCCGATACTTCAATACCCAGAGAGGCTTTATCCCAAAACTAGCCGCAGTCGTATCTGGAAGTTGCAGAAAAAATACAATGCTGATTACTGGAATGCCATAGGTATGGCATGGAGTGATGGACATTCAAGTAAAAAACAAACATTTTACCCCTTGGAAAAGGAATGATTTCGTATGAGAATACCTATAGCAACAACCATATTACTATTGACAGGCCAAGTCTGTCTGCAAGCCCAAACTGTCATAAGGGGAACAGTGCTAACTGCTAGTGGAAAATGTGTGGAGGCTTACGTTTCTGTGGCAGACAAGGCGACAGGCAACATCCTTGCTTATGCCGATGTTGATACAAAAGGCACCTACAACTTGTCGTTCAAGACGGATGCCGATTCTGTTACCGTAACAGCGTCGGGACTGACCATCGGCAATCAATCCAAGGTGGTGGCGAACCTGTCACAACGTCTCAACTTTCGAGTCAGAGAGGAGGTTCTCCAGTTGAAAGAAGTGACGGTCAAGGCCAAGAAGATACGACAGGACGGTGACACTTTAAGCTATAATGTCGCTTCCTTTGCGCAGCAAGGTGACAGAGTGATAGGCGACGTGCTGAAGCGCATGCCGGGCATAGAGGTGAGTGGTGATGGCGGCATCAAGTTCAATGGAAAGGGCATCTCCAAGTTCTATGTGGAGGGTATGGACTTGCTGCAGGGACGTTACGGCATCGCCACCAACAATGTCAATGCCCAGGATGTCGCTTCCGTGCAGGTGCTCCAAAACCATCAACCTGTCAAGGCCTTGAAGGGAAAGGTGCTGACGGATGATGTCGCTATGAACCTCAAGTTGAAAAGTTCCTCCAAGGGAACCTTGGGCATCAACGCCATGGTAGGTGGAGGTGCGGAGGGAAAGAAAAATGGCATCTGGACGGCAGAGCTGGTAGGTATGTACTTCAACAAGAGAAGACAGGACATCACCTTGTACAAAGGCAACAATACGGGGGATGACGTTTCACTGGAACTGAGGAAGCATTACTCTGGTATCAACAGCGTGTTCCTGTATCCCTATTGCCCTATGGGTGCCTTGTTGCCGAATGGGTCGGGGCTTCCGCAAAAACGGACTTTCGACAACTCGTCGCATATATTGACCTTGAACCATTTGGAGAAGTTGAGCGAGGACAACGAGATAGGCTTGAACGTAGCTTATTACAGTGATTGTGTCCGCCGTGAGGGAAACAGCGTGAGCAACCTTTTCGTCAATGATAGTCAGCGACTGTTGACACAGGAGTCCCTGACAAGTATAACGAAGACAGATAACTTGAACGTACAGTTGAGATACAACAAAAACGCCTCCAGCAACTTCGTCGCAGAGGTCTTGAAACTGGATGTGGGCTGGAATTCGGACAAGGTGGATGGGACGCTCGGCTCGGAACGCACAGGCTTGCAGCCTATGAAATATGGTGAGGACGTGACACATCAATATTTCGATCGTCCGCAGCTCTCTGTCAGCAATACATTGAACGTTATTCGCAACACAGGAAAGCATACGCTCGACTTGCATTTCTCCGCAGGTTACTCACAACGTCCCAATACCCTGGAGGTGAGCATCGACTCCCTGGCAGAGGATAAGTCATCCCATTATGTGCAGGATATGATGTCACGCCATATCGCAGGTAACTTCCATACCCAATACAGCCTTCGCCTGGGTGACTTTACGCTGAATTATGGGCTTCTTGCCGATGCGAGTCTCCACGGAATTACGACTACACTCGATGGTTTCGGAGATGGTGGCGACTCCAATCACAACAATCTTTGGTACAATGCTTATGAGGTGGCCCTACGCCAAAACTACAAGTTTGAGAGGGCAGGGTGGAGAGTGTCGCTGGGATGTCCGCTGATCCTTTACTCGCAGACATTGGACGACCATATACGCAGAGACCGAAACGACTATGTTCACCTGTTGGTCAACCCTATGGTTTCAATAGGCTATGAGTGGCGGGACTGGAGCGGAAGCTTGCGCACAGGCTATACCAAAAACATCGGCAGTCCCGACGGAATCTATCAAGGGTACATCATGAGCAACTATCGCTCCTTTCAGCGCAGCTATGTGGAACGTCTGTCTGAGACCGAGCGTACTGACGTGTCTGTAAGCTTAGGCTATCGTAGTGCCATAAACGCTACTTTTCTTCGCATCAGTGGGTCGTATGGGCATAAGCGTGACAACCAGACCTTTGGGACAAGCTACCAAGGGGGAACCAGTATCGTGCAAGTGATAGACAGACATTCAGAGTCCGATACCTACAGCATTGAGACCAATGGCAGCAAGGGCTTCGACTGGTTGCAGACCTCGATTAGCTTTTCGGCAAATTATAGGTATATGACTAGCGAACGGCTTATGGGAAATGATGTGTATCCATTTCGCTCACGTTTCACCAGCATGGGGCTTGGAGGAAGCATCGTGCCATTCTCATGGCTTGACTTTGTTTGGAACAGTGGTTATTCGTGGAGTTCCAGTAAAACAAAGGCTGAAGTCAATGGGAATGGGCAAAATGTGCGGTCTGCCTCGCAGCGAGTCAAGATGAACGCTCACATAGGCAAGAAACTAACCATGACGGCTTCGTTGGAGGACAATTACAACAACCTGACAGCAGTTAATCGCCATGCTTGGTTTGGGGATGTGTCTGCCAAGTTGAAGTGGAGGCATACAGATTTGGAACTTCAATGCAACAACCTGCTGAATCAGCGCAGCTACACGAATGTAAATTACAGTGGGCTTGACATATATTCCTATACCTCCCA
>CAVDKC010000236.1:0-3627 GCA_963609615.1 Oribacterium sp. | reverse complement strand
CGATTGGCAAAGGTAGCGACGATGTGTTCAATGTTTTCCTGCGTCAGCTTATTGTTGTTTGTAACCTTGATGCACTCGCCGGACGCATCGATAAACAGTGTCTTGTTGTCGGCTTTGCCCTTCTTCAGCACCATGATGCAGGTGGCAATGGATGTTCCGAAGAAAAGGTTGCTGGGAAGCTGAATGATGCAGTCAATGAAGTTGTTATCGATGAGATATTTTCGGATTTTCTGCTCTGCTCCGCCGCGATACATGATGCCCGGGAAGCAGACGATTGCCGCCGTGCCGCCTGTTGCAAGCCATGCCAGAGAGTGCATGATAAAGGCAAGGTCTGCTTTGGATTTCGGGGCAAGTACACCTGCCGGTGAAAAGCGCGGATCATTGATAAGAAGCGGATTATCATCTCCAGCCCATCGGATGCTGTATGGAGGGTTCGAGACGATCAGTTCAAAAGGCTCGTCATCCCAATGCTGCGGTGCGGTCAGCGTATCCTCACAGGCAATGTCAAATTTATCAAATCCCACATCATGCAGGAACATATTGATACGGCAGAGGTTATAAGTCGTAATGTTGATTTCCTGACCGAAGAAGCCGTTTCGTACCGCATCCTTGCCAAGAACTTTTTCAGCCTTCAAAAGTAGAGACCCTGAACCGCACGCAGGATCATATACTTTATTGATTTCGGTCTTCCCAACGGTGCCAAGACGCGTCAGCAGCTCGGAAACATCGGCAGGTGTGAAGAACTCGCCACCAGACTTACCCGCACCGGATGCATACATGGTCATCAGATATTCATAGGCATCGCCGAATGCATCAATGTCGTGGTCTTTCACATCGCCAAGGTTCATATTTGCAACACCGTGCAAGAGTTTTGCAAGGCGCTCGTTGCGTTTGGCAACCGTCGAACCAAGTTTATTGCTATTTACATCGAAATCATCAAACAGTCCGGCAAAGCTGCTCTCAGAGGAAGAACCCTTTGCAGATTCCTCAATGTGACGGAATACACGCTCCAAGGTTTCGTTCAAATTCTCATCGCCGTCAGCGCGCTGGTTGACATTCACAAACAGCTCCGATGGGAGAATAAAGAATCCCTTTTCCTCAACTAAGCCTTCACGCGCTTCCTCAGCTTGCTCGTCCGTCATTTTGGCATAGTCGAATGCATCGTTTCCGGCTTCCTGCTCGCCGATATTGACATAGTTGGTCAGATTCTCGGAAATATAACGATAAAACATCGTGCCAAGGACATAGTTTTTGAAGTCCCAGCCATCCACGGCACCGCGAAGCTCATCTGCAATCGCCCATATCGCGCGGTGCAGTTCGTCTCTTTCCTGTTCTTTCTTTGTATCAATCATCTGTTTTCTGCTCCTTTTCTTCCGGTATGAAGTTCAAAATATCATCCACACCACAATTTAAGGTGCGGCAGATTTTCTCTACGCTCTCCAGCGAAATATATTCATCTTTTTTTAGTCTGGTGATGATATTGGCGCTGAAACCGCACATTTTCATGAGCTGCGCGTTGGTAATCTTACGATCAATCATCATGTGAAACAGTCTGTCATAGCTCACGCCCATTGTGATATCCTCCCAATATCCGATAATACGGCATCATTGCAACCAGTATATCACGACTTTGTGAATTTTTCAATATATTGGTCTGCCGCTTCGTATCATTTATCTGACTATTTTGATGTTCCTTTTTCCTTCACAGGCAGAACGCTCCGGCGATACATTCATCGTCCGAAGCGTTCTGGCAGTTAATTTCAATTTTCAGCTCCTGACCGGAGCCATTAGCAGTAAATCAGTTCCGTCAGGATGATTTCCTCCGCCTGCTCCTTGCAGGCGTTCATCAAGCCCGCCCATGCAAGCGGATCAGCAGCTTTCAGTTCTTCCGTTGCTCCTGCATTCCTTGCAAGCTCCGGCATCATCAGTTCCATGCGCATTCGTGCGGCTTTCTCGACCTCTGCACAATGCTCGTAAAGTCTTTCACTCAAAACAAGAGAATTGTAGAGAATAGGACGAAACTGCTTGAGGTACGACTTGTGCATCATACCGTAGCGTCCCAGGTGAATGTGCGTGTCGTGCAGCTTGATGTCCGGAATGTAGTAATCTCCGCATTTGATATAATTGATGTTCATTTTGGTCTCCTTCCATGGCTCTTGATTTCATATTGGTCTCAGACAGAGGCATATGCTTCCGCTTCAACGCTCTCAGCCTTCTTCATGGCTTGCTTTCTGTGGTAACTGTCCAGCGTGACATTGTTATGGTGTATCCTGCGGCAGTCTACGGAACAACGTTTCTGCTGACTGTGTGTCGGCCAGTAGGTTTCTCCGCAGATGGTGCAGGTGCGTTGGCGATAATAATGATCCCCACGCTCTGCTTCCCGTTGTTCCTGCTTTTTGGCTTGCTGTGCCGCTGCCCAGCAGGCTTTTGAGCAGAATATCTGGCGGTTGCTCCCCGGAACATATTCTTTACCGCAGTGCGGACAAATCTTCTTTCTGACAATCTCGCCGCCGTTTTCAGCGATTTTCTTCGCCTTACGCTTCTCCCGGTAGCTTTTCTCCCTTGCCTTGATTCTGGCAATGCGCTCTGCTTCGGCTCGTTCTTCCTGCTCCTTTATCTGCGCAAGCTCTTCCTCGGTGTAGGCGATGTGGATTTCTCCGGCGTAGTTGAAGCAGAAATCAACTTGCTGCGTTCTGGCACTGCCGATGCCCTCCGCTTCATGAACGATGATTTTATCGACCATCTCTCTGAACATGACATCGCTGATATCGTCACGCTCCTTGTATTTGTGAATCAGTTCAATGAATTGGTTGATATCCAGCTGCGCCTTGTTATTTTCAGAAATGCTTGCTTCCAGATTTGAGATTTTGACTTCAAGCTCTGCCTGCTCATCATCATACTGCTTCATGAGCTGCCTGTACTGTCGTTCAGGGAGTATGCCCGATACAAAGTTCTCATACAGACCACGGGCAAGGTCTGCCAGCTCGTCATATCGCTTCTGCAAACGCTTCAAGTCCGATTTGCTCTGCTGAGGCTTTGCTTCCTGCTGGGCATTCCATTGGGATTGAATTTCCTCGGCGAATGCCTTTTCATCTTCCAAAACATGACGGGTTATCCGCTTGATAGTTGACAGAAGAAGGGCTTCCACATTGTCGGCGGTAATGCCGTGCGCTGTGCAGGAATCGGTTCGGCTTGCATAGCCACCACAGCGGAAGCTGTACTGTACAGAACCGTCTGACCTACTGTAATGGGTCTGCAAGGTCATTCTTCTGCCGCAGTCGGCACAGTAGAGATAGCCGCATAAGCGATGACTGTGCGTACCCCAGGCAGAAGCTCGCTGTACTCGTTTCCTTTGCTTCTGTACGCTGTTCCAAAGCTCCTGCGAGATAATCGGCTCATGAGTATTGGGAAACACATAGTGCTCGTCCGCTCCGATTTCTTTTCTCTCATGATTCTTGAAATTTTTGACGGTGGATTTGTGAAGAACCGTATGTCCGATATACTCCTGCCGATTCAGAATCGTTCGGACGGTCGATATTGACCAGATATACGGGTCTGCATAACGCTGTCCGTTGTACTGCTCCGGGTGGTATTCCTTCTCATAGGCTGCGGGAATCATTACCTTTT
>CAVDKC010000235.1:2577-3653 GCA_963609615.1 Oribacterium sp. | reverse complement strand
ATAGATATGAAACTGATAGATCATGTTCTGAAAATACGAGGCCTCATTCAGCAGGCTGTGGAGAATAACTTTGCCCGTTTTGGCGAGCCTGAGGCCATCATCGCCACCCATCAGAAGGCGATGGGCGACTATGCGGCGGCACGCAAGGAGGCTGTCAAGGAATCTGTCTTCACGCTCTTCAACCGTCTGGCGGCTGTCAAGGTGATGGAAGACCGTGAACTCTTCCCTGAGGTGATTCGCCGTCGTGCAGAACATGGCAACCTGTCTTATTCGCACATGATGTGGTTGGAGGAGCACCCAGAGGAGCGTTCCGCCGAGCGCATGGGACTCAAAAACTTCTTGCGGGCTCAATTTGCCGAACTCTTCGAGAGCTATGGCATCCCGCTCTACAAGGCCGACCATCCATACGCCATCCTGCCTACTGCCGACGAACTGGATGAGATCATCACGGCATTCAATAGCATAGAGCAAGACCCACAATGTGGCGAGGACATCTGGAAGGGAGATGACATCCTTGGCTGGCTCTATGAGAACTTCAATGCCGTGGAGAAAGTGCAGCTCAAGGAGAGTGGCGAGAAGACGGAATACGACAAGGTGTCGCTCCAGAGCCAGGTCTATACCCCTCAGTGGGTGGTGAAGTTCTTGGTGGACAACACCTTGGGCAAGCAATACCTGGAGATGTATCCCGACAGCCATTTCATGATGGATGAGGAGACGGGGGCAGTAAAGTATCTCATAGCTAATCGTCCCCGTCGCCAGATGCGCCACCCTAAGGAGCGTGGCATCCTCGACATCAAGCTCATAGACCCTGCCTGTGGTAGCGGCAACTTCCTGATTTATGCTTTTTCGGTTTTCTACGACATGTATATCGACCAGATAGACAATTATGGTGCCGAGTTCAGCCGCCGAGATGTGCCTAAACTCATCGTGGAGAACAACCTCTATGGTGTGGATTTGGATGAGCGTGCCGTGCAGCTCACCCAGATAGCACTGTTTATCAAGGCGATGCAGTTGAAGGGTCGTCGTGGCAAGATGCCTACTTACTGCAATGTGGTGTCTTCCCACTTCACCTTGCC
>CAVDKC010000235.1:0-1785 GCA_963609615.1 Oribacterium sp. | reverse complement strand
TGTCTATCTCCTTCCACAAGATAAGTTGAAGGCTATCAAGTCATGGCCTTTCATCTACTGGATTTCCGATGAGTTCAGAGAGAAGTTTAGCTTGTGCACCTTTAATGATGTTTGTACCGTTGCAGAAGGTTGTAAAACTGCCAATAATTTTAAATTTTTACGTTTTTGGTGGGAACGTAACAAACATAGAAATTTTAATTCTCAAATTTATCCTATGTATGCAAAAGGAGGAGAATACTGTAAATGGTATGGTAATTTATGGTTGGAACTTTTATGGGGAGAAAACGGCGAGTATTTTAAGTCTGATGCGAAAGCGACAGCAAACAATGAGGATTGTTACTTTAAGGAAGGTATTACATTTACTGGTGCTGGCTCAAAAGGTGTAAGTTTTCGATTGTTACCAAAGAATTCTGTTTTTGATACGGGGTCGCGTTCCATCTTTTCTGAAAAAGAAGACGTTTATGTTTTGCTTGCTATATTAAACTCTTCATTAGGACTTTATGTTTTTGACAGCTTAAATCCTACTGTAAATACTACAGTCGGTGATGTCAAACGAATGCCATATAATGAACCAAGTGTAGATGAAAAGTTGAAATTACATACTTTAAGTCAAGCATGTGCTGAAATAAAAAAATATATCCGCCAATTTCGGATAGAAGAGGTCAACTATTCTCACTCTCCAATCGGCACAACCTCTTCCCCACAGGACGAGCTAACTCGTTATTACAACTACGAGAATGCCCTCTTGACCCAAGTCCTCCTCAATGAGGCAATCATCAACCGCATTGTCTTTGATGTCTATGAGCTAAGCGAGCACGACCGCCAGATGGTATTGGACAAGGAGGGCATCCCTGTGGGCGACCTCAGCGTGTCGCAAGCAGCCTTGGATGCTTACAAGGCATGGCTGAAGGATGAGAACACGGAGTTCCCTGCCTCTCCAGAGGTTTGGGAGCATTTGTCGCACCTCACCATCGACAATGAGCAGCCCCAAATCTCCGACTTCGACAAGCTCTACCAGAACAACTATGGTTGGGAAGAGTTTTGCAGCAGCGACAACCATCGCATGAACCCTATCGAGGTGTGGTATCAGTTCCGCCAAGCTGGTGTACTCCCACCACAGCGCACCCAGAGCCTTGCCTTCGAGTTGATAACCGATGTCATCCGCACCGTCTTGGCAAAAGACGACGATGGTGTCATCCCACTCTGCGAACGAATGGGCGAAGAGCCATTGGATGTGCGCATCGAGCAAGAGTTGGCTGACCGAGGCTATAGCGGAGCACAAATCTCGCAGATAGAGCAGATGCTCTGCATGAACCAGGGCAGCGGCAAGAGCCTGAGAAAGTATCTCTACGAAAAGTTCTTCCAGCAGCTCAGCGACCACCTCAACCTCTTCATGTATCTGCCAAAGACCCCATTCATCTGGCACCTCACCAGTGGCGACCCGGCAAGCGGCCATTCAGCCATCGACCTCTATGTGAGCATCTACACTTGGAGCCGCGACACCCTCTTCCGCATCAAGAGCGTGTATCTCGCCAACCGTGAGAGCAGTCTCAACGACCGCCTTGCCGCCCTCGACCCAACGTCGGCGACAGGCAAGATAGAGGCAGCCGAAATCAAGGAGCAGCAGCAAGAGCTCCACCAGTTTGCCGACAAGATAGACCAGCTCCTGGCAAGCGGCTACGACCCGAAGCTCGACGACGGCGTGGGCAAGAACATCGCCCCTCTGCAGAAAGCCGGCTTGCTGAGCTACGATGTGCTCAACAGCGGTCAGCTAAAGAAATATCT
>CAVDKC010000234.1:0-3679 GCA_963609615.1 Oribacterium sp. | reverse complement strand
ACAAGAGTAAATTATGAGTCGTTCACTAAAAAAAGGTCCATATATCAACGTGTCGCTTGAGAAGAAAATTCTCGCCATGAACGAAAGCGGCAAGAAGACTGTTGTAAAGACTTGGGCCAGAGCATCAATGATCTCACCCGATTTCGTGGGACACACTGTTGCAGTTCATAACGGAAACAAATTTATCCCTGTTTACGTAACCGAGAACATGGTGGGTCACAAGCTCGGCGAATTCGCGCCGACACGTCGATTCGGAGGCCATTCCGGCAACAGAAAGTAAAAAGGGTTAAAACCATTTAAAACAAGAAACAAATAATGGGAGCAAGAAAACATATATCGGCTGAAAAAAGAAAAGAAGCCCGTAAGAATTTGTACTTCGCAAAGCTCAAGGGCGTTCCTTCTTCACCACGCAAAATGCGCTATGTTGTTGACATGGTGCGTGGCATGGAGGTGAACCGCGCCCTCGGAGTACTCCGATTCTCCAAGAAGCAGGCCGCTGCTGACGTTGAGAAACTGTTGCGCTCGGCTATCGCCAACTGGGAAGCTAAAAACGACCGCAAGGCAGAAGACGGCGAACTCTACATCTCGAAGGTGTTCGTTGACGAAGGCGTGACAATGAAGCGCATGAGACCGGCACCGCAGGGACGTGGATACCGCATCCGCAAGCGCAGCAACCACGTTACACTGTTTGTTGATTCCAAAACTAATGACGAAAAATAATAAGTAGAATGGGACAGAAAGTTAATCCAATAAGCAACCGCCTCGGCATCATCCGCGGCTGGGACTCAAATTGGTTCGGTGGAAAGAGCTTCGGAGACAACCTCGTAGAGGACAGAAAAATCCGCAAGTATCTCAACAAGCGTCTGGAGAAAGCCAGCGTCTCGAGAATCGTCATCGAGCGTACTTTGAAACTCATCACTATCACAATCTGCACAGCCCGTCCGGGCATCGTCATTGGCAAAGGTGGTCAGGATGTAGACAAATTGAAGGAAGAGCTGAAGAAACTCTACAAGAAGGATATCCAAATCAATATCTACGAGGTAAAGAAGCCTGAACTCGATGCAACTATCGTGGGCAACAACATCGCCCGTCAGGTTGAAGGCAAAATCGCTTACCGCCGCGCCATCAAGATGGCTATCCAGAATACAATGCGCGCTGGCGCAGAGGGTGTGAAAATACAAATCACTGGCCGTCTGAACGGTGCCGAAATGGCACGCAAGGAAATGTACAAAGAGGGACGTACCCCGCTGCACACTTTCCGCGCAGATATCGATTACTGCCAGGCAGAGGCCCTCACAAAGGTGGGACTCTTGGGCATCAAGGTATGGATTTGCCGTGGCGAGGTTTACGGTGACTGCGACTTGACACCCAATTTCGCACAGGAAAAGCAGAACGGTGGTTCAAGCAACGGACGCGGCAACCGCGGTAACCGTAAGAGAAACAATAACCGCTAAAACCAGTAGATTATCATGTTACAGCCAAAAAGAGTAAAATATAGAAGACCGCAAGACGGACGCGGCAACAAAGGCAACGCCCACAGAGGCACACAATTGGCTTTCGGATCGTTCGGCATCAAGACACTTGAGGCAAAATGGATAGACAGCCGTCAGATAGAGGCTGCTCGTGTGGCCGTTAACCGCTACATGCAGCGTGAAGGACAGGTTTGGATACGCATATTCCCGGACAAACCAATCACCCGCAAGCCGGCTGACGTGCGTATGGGTAAAGGAAAGGGAGATCCCGCAGGATGGGTGGCTCCCGTGACACCGGGACGCATCCTCTTCGAGGTTGAAGGCGTAAGCTTCGACATCGCAAAGGAAGCCCTCCGCCTCGCAGCCCAGAAACTTCCTGTAAAGACAAAGTTTGTTGTAAGACGTGACTACGATAAAAACGCTTAAGCTATGAAGAGTAAAGAAGTAAGAGAAATGGATGCCAAGACCTTGGCAGAGACCTTGGAGAACCTCACGGAAAAACTTGACCAACTCAAGCTCAACCACGCGGTAACTCCTCTTGAAAATCCATCACAGATAAAGGCTGTTCGTCGTGACATCGCACGTCTGAAGACTGAAATCCGCCAGAGAGAACTTAACAAATAACAATGGTCCAGATGGAAACAAGAAATTTAAGAAAAACAAGACAGGGTGTCGTTATTAGCAACAAAATGGATAAAACCATTGTTATCGCAGCTAAGTTCAAGGAGATGCACCCTATTTACGGTAAGTTCGTCCAGAAGACAAAGAAATACCACGCTCACGACGAGAAGAACGAAGCCAACATGGGCGACACTGTGCTCATCATGGAAACCCGTCCTTTGAGCAAGACCAAGAGATGGAGATTAGTTCAAATAATTGAAAAAGCTAAGTAATTATGATACAAGCAGAATCAAGACTTACAGTATGTGACAACAGCGGCGCGCGCGAAGCTCTCTGCATCCGCGTACTCGGTGGTACCGGACGCCGTTATGCAAGTGTTGGTGACGTTATTGTCGTAGCTGTCAAGAACGTTATCCCGTCAAGCGATTTGAAGAAGGGTGCGGTATCTAAAGCTTTGATCGTTCGCACTAAGAAGGAAATACGTCGTGCTGACGGTTCCTATATCCGTTTCGACGACAACGCGTGCGTCCTGCTCAACAACGCCGGCGAACTTCGCGGAAGCCGTATCTTCGGCCCCGTTGCCCGTGAGCTGCGTGCAGTGAATATGAAGGTCGTTTCTTTGGCACCTGAGGTTCTTTAATGTTTAAAAACGCAATCAAGTAATGAGTAAATTACATATCAAGAAAAATGATACAGTCGTTGTCCTTGCCGGTGAGGATAAGGGCAAGACTGGCAAGGTGCTCAAGGTGCAGGTGGAGAAGAACCGCGCCATCGTTGAAGGTGTGAACATCGTCTCGAAGAGCACAAAGCCTTCTGCCAAGAATCCTCAAGGAGGCATCGTGAAGCAGGAAGCTCCGATACACATCTCTAACCTGAGCCTTATCGACCCGAAGAGTGGCAAGGCTACTCGCATCGCCATCAAGGTCGGTGACGACGGCAAGAAAGTACGCATCGCTAAAAAATCTGGGGAGGAAATCAAATAATGGATACAGCACAGTTAAAGAAAGTATATGCCGAGAGCATCGCTCCGGCACTTCAGAAGCAGTTCAACTATTCTTCTGCAATGCAGATTCCCGTGCTGAAGAAAATCGTCATCAACCAGGGACTCGGTGACGCTACTCAGGACAAGAAAATCATTGACGTGGCCATCAACGAGATTTCCACCATCGCAGGCCAGAAGGCTGTGGCTACTTACTCAAAGAAGGACATCGCCAACTTCAAGCTGCGCAAGAAGATGCCTATCGGCGTTATGGTGACACTGCGCCGCGAGCGCATGTACGAGTTCCTTGAGAAACTCGTGCGCATCGCACTCCCCCGTATCCGCGACTTCAAGGGCATCGAGAGCAAGTTCGACGGACGTGGCAACTATACCCTCGGTATTCAGGAGCAGATTATCTTCCCTGAAATTAACATCGACCAGATTGACCGCATACAGGGTATGAACATCACTTTCGTTACCTCGGCTACAACCGACGAAGAGGGCTACGCTCTCCTCAAGGCATTCGGCCTTCCTTTTAAAAACGCTAAAAACGATTAAGCAATATGGCAAAAGAATCAATGATCGCCCGCGAGGTGAAGCGTGCCAA
>CAVDKC010000233.1:2586-3707 GCA_963609615.1 Oribacterium sp. | reverse complement strand
AAACCGGCAATGTCCTACTTTCCCAGGCAGTCGCCCACCAAGTATCATCAGCGCTATGAAGCTTAACTTCTGTGTTCGGGATGGGTACAGGTGTTTCCTTCATGCTATTATCACCGGATTACCATAAAACTGAATACCATATATCCTTTAAACCTTTTTTGGTCAAGCACCCGACCTATTAGTATCGGTCAGCTCAATACATTACTGTACTTACACCTCCGACCTATCAACGTGATAGTCTCTCACGAGTCTTACAGGGAAATCTTGTCTTGTGGTGGGCTTCGCGCTTAGATGCTTTCAGCGCTTATCCTTTCCGCAGGTAGCTACCCGGCTATGCCCTTGGCAGAACAACCGGTGCACCAGAGCTGCGTCCATCCCGGTCCTCTCGTACTAGGGACAGCTCCACTCAAATTTCCTACGCCCACAGCGGATAGGGACCGAACTGTCTCACGACGTTCTGAACCCAGCTCGCGTACCTCTTTAATGGGCGAACAGCCCAACCCTTGGGACCTACTTCAGCCCCAGGATGAGACGAGCCGACATCGAGGTGCCAAACACCCCCGTCGATGTGGACTCTTGGGGGGTATCAGCCTGTTATCCCCGGGGTAGCTTTTATCCGTTGAGCGATGGCCCTTCCACTCGGAACCACCGGATCACTAAGCCCGACTTTCGTCCCTGCTCGACCTGTATGTCTCGCAGTCAAGCTCCCTTCTGCCTTTACACTCTTCGTGCGATTTCCGACCGCACTGAGGGAACCTTTGGGCGCCTCCGTTACTCTTTAGGAGGCGACCGCCCCAGTCAAACTGCCCGCCAGACACTGTCCGGATGCCGGATCACGGCACGCCGTTAGAATTTCAACATTACAAGGGTGGTATCCCAACGGTGACTCAGGCAATACTGGCGTACTACCTTCATAGTCTCCCACCTATCCTGTACATGCAATGCCAAAATTCAATATCAAGCTGCAGTAAAGCTCCATGGGGTCTTTCCGTCCTGCTGCGGGTAACCGGCATCTTTACCGGTACTACAATTTCACCGAGCCTATTGTTGAGACAGTGTCCAGATCGTTACGCCTTTCGTGCGGGTCGGAACTTACCCGACAAGGAATTTCGCTACCTTAG
>CAVDKC010000232.1:0-3805 GCA_963609615.1 Oribacterium sp. | reverse complement strand
TCTTCCTTGCCAATAGCCTCTTAGTGGTAACTATTCAGCTGCCCTAATCCTATAGAACATCCCTATAAAATCAATCCTTCAAACAACTGATAGGGACAACATATATTCCATCCTTACGCTTATAAGCTATATTTCCGACTGCTGTCAAAATCATCTTAAACGATGGAGCTTTCATCTTATCTGTATCTATCGAAGACTCAAATTTATTTAAAGTATAAACTCCTTCTTCTATCAATTTCTGTCCACCCAACTTGATTTCCACCAGACCATATTGTCCGTTTCGCAAGTGTATCACAGCATCACATTCCAGTCCATTGCTGTCTCTGTAATGATAGACTTCCCCGTCAAGAACCTGTGAATAAACACGTAAGTCGCGTACAGCCATAGTCTCAAAAAACAATCCCATCGTGTTAAGGTCTTTTACTAGGTCAGCAGGGCCTACTCCTAGAGCAGCCGTAGCTATTGAGGGGTCAACATAGTATCTTGTATCACTTGTACGTATAGCTGCCTTTGAGCGCAAATTAGGATTCCAAGCCTCCATATCTTCTATGACAAATATCTTTTTCAGTGCTTCTATGTATGAAGAAACCGTATCAACATCAAGCGTCTCTGTATCATTTGCCATCATATCGGCTTTAATGCCCGCTATCGTGACCTGCGTACCTTGATGACGAGCAAGCGAACGCATCAAGCGACGCGATCTAGAAGGATTTCTCATGATACCGTCCACACGAGAAATGTCGGTATCAACAACTGCCTTGTAATAAGAAAATGCCGTTTCCAAAGCATATTCAGGTTCAAGAGTGGTTGCAATAGGCCATCCTCCCCTACAAATCAAGAAAGCCAAGTCTTCGATTTGAGCACTTGTCTCACAGAATATAGGAGTGTCTGGATTTTGGAAAAGTTCCGCAAGACTGACACCACCATTACTATCTCCAGATTCCCACAAAGACATAGGACGCATCCTTAGGCTGGTTATACGACCAGTACCTGTATGATGTATCTTAGCCTGCTTGTCTTGTTCCAGAGGAACAGCAGAACCTGTCATGATAAATTGCCCTATTCCCTTGTTATGATCTACAGCAAATCGCACTGCATCCCACAGTTGTGGAATGATTTGCCATTCATCCAACAATTTTGGTTTATCCCCTTCAAGAAGTGCATTGATATTCATCTCTGCCAAAATCATATTTTTATTGAGATTAACAGGATCTGATACATAATTTATACTTTTAACATGTTGCTCAGACGTAGTTGTTTTACCACACCATTTTGGTCCTTCCACAAGAACCGCACCAGCTGATTTTAATTTTTTCTCTAGCACCGCATCTGCAACCCGAGGTTTATATTCAAACTCTGACATAATTCTAAATTATTGATTTCACTGCTGCAAAATTACATGGAAAGATTCAGAATACCAAATAAAAAACAACCTTTTCCGTGATTTGAGGATTATAATTCCGTAAATTGTGGATTCCATTTCCGTGATTTATGGATTAAAATTCCGTAAATTGTGGATTTTATAAGTAATGGACTCTAAAAGAAAATCATAGAAACCCTTACTGTAACGTAAGCCATCAGTAAACCCTGCAATACGGGGTTTACTGATGGCTTACGTCATAAATCTGACGGAACTGTTCAATTGTCATGTATGTCATACGCGATAGATTTAAATACCGCGCAAAGGTACGGACAAAATCTCAGTCAGGAAATACGGGGTTTACTGATGGCTTACGAATGATCTATGTTGCCACTATGTCTTCACCCACGATGTGATTTTTCGGAACACCGGGCGAATGGCTACGGTTAATGCAAGGGTAAGGATGACGGTGCAGACGATGAACAGGTAGTCGTTGTCCAAGTCCCACCGTGAGTTTCGCAAAAGCCACATGGCAAGACCTTGCATGACATAAATCTCCAGATAGATGGCAGATAGTTTCTTGGTTATGCCAGAAGCCTCGTGAATGTGGTTGCCCAACAACATCAGTGCGCCGACAATCATGAGCGAAGAGAAAATCCCCATGGTCATAAGGGCAAGATAACGAAGGTAACGGAAAATGTAGACATTTGCAAGGCTATTGTCTTCTCCACTTGTTGCATAAGAGAAGGCGAAACTGCCCAAGAACAAAACTAATGCCAAGCAAAAGAAAACTGTATGGCGTTGACGAAAGATGGTATCTATACGCATCTTGTACTGCCAGAAAAACACTCCGCAAGGGAATGCCAAGCATGACGAGTACCAATAGCTGGGCATATTTATGCCCTTTGCCAAGACCATGTATAGCATAGTCATCATCACGGCAGCCAAACACACATGGCGACTACAGAACTTGACACTCAAATAGAACAATTCGTAAAGCACCATGATACACAACAGATACCACCCGTAAATAACAATGCTTCCCCCATAAAATAAGGACATGACTACTTCGGTTGCTGTTACCCCCGCTCCACTCAATAGTCTCGGTAAGGAGTAGAGAAATACCAAGAAAGCATTGATGGAAAAAATAGGTAACACTCTGTTACGTTGAAAGTTAGTCAGATACCCCCCCCGTTTTTGCTATAGGAAGCCATCAACCCATAGCCGGAGATAAAGAAGAACATACTTACGCAATAGATTCCTAAGCTACCAAACAAGAAGCCGAGGAGAGAATTGGCGGGAATCAGGTCGGTTCGCTGGAACAGATGATGCGCCAAGACTCCTATGGCGAGCCATCCCTTCAAACATTCCGTTTTTTCCCGGCTGAAATAATCTGAAATTGATTTTGTCATTTTATTATTGATATTTGTGATTTCTCTTGGTCAAAGACACTGTGACGATTTTTCCTTTGGGTGAAATAAACGTCTATGCTATAGCTTCTTGATGTCCTCCACGGGAAGTGATGTGGCGATGGAGACTTGCTCGGGCGTGAATCCGGCGGCAAGCATACGCTTTGCCGTGGCTGCCTTCTCGTCGTTGGCTCCTTCAGCCCTTCCTTCAGCCCTTCCTTCAGCCCTTCCTTCAGCCCTTCCTTCTTGGTAACTGTCGTGCTGTAGGGTTTTCTCCACCCTCACGCTATCCCAGAACTTATCGTATGCCCGCAACTCTTCCTCGTTGAATGCAGACACTTTCACTTCCTCCAACGCCTTGCTGATGTCCGGGTCGTTAAGCAGGTCGGTAGGGGCTTCTTGGGTGTTGGCATCTATTTCCGTAAGGAATCGGAGCCATAGCACCATCATGCGCTTGTCGGAGATGCTGTGGGGCGTGAACTTGGGCAGCTCGATGAATGTGAAGTGCAGTCCCTCAATCACCTTGTCGCTACTCTTGTCATGCACGATACGGTAGTTGTGGATGAACCTCCCGGGCATGTCGTGCTCGAAGACATCGTTCACGAGGTTGAGGGAGTACACGGGCTGTAGCTCGCTGTATTTCTCCTTCTTCATTGCCTGGGTGACGTATAGTTTGGAGGCGTTGAAGAGCACACGCTGCTTGAAGGAGTTGCTCCATTCCATCTGCATCTCTACGCAGAATTTCCTGCCCGTGATGTCTTCGCACAATACATCTACGATGGAATTCTTGTGCTGGTAGAGTTCTGGTACAAGCTCCGTGGGCAAATACTTGATTTTCTGTATTTGCTCGTTCTCGCCAAGTGGCAGCAATGCGTTGAGCAGGCTCGTCAGCAAGTCGGGATGCTTGCCGAAAATCTTCTTGAAGGTCAAGTCTGCCTTGGGATCCAGATATTTCATATTCTTCAATTATTAAATGTGACGTGGCAAAATTACAAAAAATCCTTGATACTGCAAGCTTTTGGAGGAGAAATATTAG
>CAVDKC010000231.1:0-3811 GCA_963609615.1 Oribacterium sp. | reverse complement strand
TTCATCATGTGCTACGAGGACTTCGAGAAGCTATGTGAGTTCCTTTTTCCAATTCTTTTTGCCTATGACAGGAAGAATCATCTTGACATGAATCCTGAGAAATACCGTCAAAAGGCGGAGCGTGACTTCAGGTATGATAATGTGGACTATCAACAGCGGGCTATCTCGTTTTTGGCGGAAAGGTTGATCAGTGCCTACTTGGTACTTAATATGAACCTGGTGAGTGTGCAAGAATATAGCAGACAGGAGCAAGATGAAAATTAGTCGTTTTCCTCATTATACCCAGCACAACGCAGCCGATTGCGGCCCGACCTGCCTTCGTATGATAGCCAAGCACTATGGCAAGGAATATTCCGCGGAAATGTTGCGCCGTCATAGCTATATCTCCCGGGAGGGCGTCTCCATGTTGGGAATCAGCGATGCGGCTGAGTATATCGGTTTCCGTACACTGGGAGTCCTCATCTCCTTTGAGCAACTGGTGGATGAGGCGATGTTGCCTTGCATATTGCACTGGAACCAGAATCACTTTGTCGTATGCTATAGAATAACGAAGGGTAGAAAGGGCAAATGCAAGATATATATATCCGACCCTGCCTCCCAGCGCCTGTGCTATGGGAAAGCGGAGTTTCTCAGGTGCTGGGCTAGCAAGGGCATGGGAGGTGACGGCAAGGGCGCGGCTTTGCTCCTGGAGCCTGGCGTGAACTTTGGAAAGGAAGCGGACGAGGTGGAGGTGGAGAGGCGCACCCTCTCTTCGTTCCTGCCGTATCTCCTTCCCTACAAGGGACAATTCTTTCAGTTGTTCCTCTGTATGGTTATGGGAAGCCTGATACAATTGCTTCTTCCTTTCTTGGCGCAAATGATGGTGGACAGGGGCATCGGTGAGAAGAGCATGGATATCATCACGCTGGTTCTTGTGGCACAGCTGGTGCTGTTCCTCGCCCAACTCAGCGTGGGGTTCATCCGTGGCTGGCTGCTTCTGCATGTCAACGCAAGGATAGACATCTCGCTCATATCCGATTTTCTGGCAAAGCTGATGAGCATGCCCTTGCATTTCTTTGACACCAAGCGGACTGGCGACATCATGCAGCGTATCGGTGACCACGCTCGCATCAAGAACTTGCTGATGGGCAATTCCATAGGGATCGTCTTCTCTCTCACCAATTTTGTCCTCTTCGGCGGTATATTGGCTTACTATGACCTTGGCATCCTCGCCATATTCCTGCTGGGAAACGCCCTTTATATATCCTGGGTCCTTCTGTTCATGAGATACAGGCGTGAGCTAGACATCAAGCGTTTCAACCAGGCTGCCACGGAGCAAAGCAAGATTATACAGCTCATCCAAGGGATGCAGGACATCAAGCTTAACAATTGTGAGTGCCAGAAACGCTGGGAATGGGAACGGATACAGGTGCGGCTTTTTAAAATCGGTGTCAAGGGATTGACCATCGGGCAGATACAGCAGGCTGGTTCCTTCTTTTTTGTCCAGGCTACCAATGTCTTGATAACGTTTATCGCCGCAAGGGCCGTGGCCGGTGGAAGCATGACCCTGGGCATGATGATGTCGCTCACCTACATTATAGGCCAGGTGTCTGCGCCGGTCAATGACTTTGTCAACTTCATCCGCTCGCTTCAGGACGCCAACATCAGCATGGAACGACTGAACGAGATACATGCCCAGGATGACGAGAGGCAAGACTCCGGGGACAAGCTGGCGGTGT
This sequence comes from Oribacterium sp., assembly GCA_963609615.1. Lineage (GTDB taxonomy): Bacteria > Bacteroidota > Bacteroidia > Bacteroidales > Bacteroidaceae > Prevotella. Next base: position 2,093 of record CAVDKC010000231.1, on the reverse strand, counting down.
TGCCTGAGAACAGGCAGGTTGAAATCGAGCATGTCAGCTTCAGCTACGACGGCTCGCATCGCAACAGGGTACTGGATGACATCTGTCTTACGATTCCTGCCCATAAGGTGACGGCGATTGTTGGGGAGAGTGGAAGCGGGAAGACCACCTTGATCAAACTCGTCCAAGGATTTTACCAGCCTGACGAAGGGGTCATCACGGTGGGTGGTGTCAATCTGGATGCAATCAATCCCCACCTTTGGAGGAGCAGGACAGGAAGTGTCATGCAAGATAGCTTCGTCTTCTCAGACACGATAGCCCGTAACATCGCCCTCCAGACGGACGATGTGGATATGGGCAGGCTGCTTCGCAGTGCAAGGATGGCGAACCTCGACGAATTCGTTTCCAAGTTGCCCCTGGGGTATGGCACCAAGGTCGGCATGGAGGGGGGAGGCCTCAGTCAGGGACAGCGCCAAAGGCTGCTCATAGCCAGGGCGATTTACAAGAATCCCGAATATATATTCCTTGACGAGGCGACCAACTCCCTGGACACCACCAATGAGCGGCTTATCATGGAAAACCTTCGGGAATTCTATCATGGGAAGACAGTCCTGGTGGCTGCCCACAGGTTGAGTACCGTCAAGGACGCCGACCAAATCGTGGTGATGAAACAGGGACGGGTCATGGAGGTGGGCACCCATCAGGAACTTGTGAAAAAGAAAAGCGAGTATTATCAATTGGTAAGAAATCAACTGGAATTGGGAACATGATGGAAAGGAATGAGGAGACAAATGGGTTGGATAGGGAGGAGTCATATAGCATGGAGGTGCAGGAACTGATGGGAAGGATTCCACCGGCAATCTTACGTGTGGAGCTGGTCTTTGTGTTTGTCCTGGTGGCGGTGTCTTTGATTCTTTGCATTTTAGTGAAAGTGCCGAAGACATACTCTTTCCCCATAGAACTGAGCAACACCGATGTGCTGGAAAAAGTGAATTCCAGGCAACGTGGAATCATTGTGGGTCGCGTCCCCTTGCGAAAAATGTCGCATAAAGGGGATACGTTGTTGGTGATGACTGGTAGTCACGGTAAAGATGATGATACCACGTATGTGCTAGCTCCCATTAGCGGCATCGCATACGCTTGTGTACCTACTGGAGATGGAGAGTTTGTTGACAAGGGAGACTTGCTCTTTTTTATGGTTGATTCCATAAAGGACAAGATGATGGGAAGGGGACGTGTCAATGCCGACTTGCGGGAAGTCGTGGAAAAGGAAAGGGGCGTTGAGGTTCAATTCTATGGTCGGAGACTTTCTGGAAAAATCACGTCGATAGCGAGCTATGCCAACCCTTTCGATGGCTCCTATGCCATAGACATGGAATTCGACACCCCACAGAATGTGGAAAAAAGAGCCGTCTGGAGACACCATGCGGAAGTTTATGTAACTTCGAGGGAACAGTCTGTTATGGAAAGGATGTTTCCGTTGTTTAAACTGATAAATGATAGAAGAAAATGAGATATGACTATCTAATCGTTGGCTCCGGCTTGTTCGGAGCCACGTTTGCCCACCTTGCACATCAGCAGGACAAGACCTGCCTTGTCATCGACAAACGCAACCATGTCGGTGGCAATGTCCATTGTGAGAATATTGAGGGAATTCATGTCCATCAATATGGTCCCCATATCTTCCATGCCAAGAGCAAGGAGGTGTGGGACTTCGTGAACCAATTCGTTTCCTTCAATCGTTTTACCTTGAATATTGTAGCCAACTTCAAGGGCGAGCTTTACAACCTGCCCTTCAACATGAACACCTTCCACCAGATGTGGGGTGTAAATACGCCAACGGAGGCATGGGAGAAAATCAATGGGCAAAGGTTTGTTGGCGAGGTGACAAACCTGGAGGAGCAAGCCCTCTCGCTTGTTGGAAAGGACATCTACGAGAAACTCATCAAGGGCTATACGGAGAAGCAATGGGGCAGGAACTGCAAGGATTTGCCATCCTTTATCATCCGTCGTTTGCCTGTCCGCCTGACCTATGACAACAATTACTTCAATGATTCTTACCAAGGAATCCCTATCGGAGGATACAACAAGTTGGTGGAAGGTTTGTTGGAGGG
>CAVDKC010000230.1:0-3816 GCA_963609615.1 Oribacterium sp. | reverse complement strand
TATGTGAAAAGCCTTTCATATCAGGAAACTCAGACATTAGTTCACGGCTCAACTCTTTAAGCCAGCCATCGCCCCAAGTGGCGGACTTCTGCTTCTCACAAATATCCGCCCCCATACGCCAATAAAGGCGGAGCAATTCTGTGTTAACCTTGATTGCCGCCTTAACTTGTGTGCTGCGTATATCTTTCTTCAACTGCGAAACCCAACTTTTGAACTCGCTGTTTCCTGCCAATGTCATATTTCCTGCCATATTCTATACCTTTTTCAATAATCTACCAGGCTGGTGGACAAATTCAATTTGTAAGATAAGCTTATTCAACCAACCCCAGCTCTTTCAAATACCCCTCAATTTCCTTGTCAAGGTCGGCACGTTTGGCTTCCAACTCCTTGATTTCCTTCATCACGGCGTGGATGTCGATAGGTTCCTCCTCCTCGAATGTGTCAACATAACGCGGGATGTTTAGGTTGTAGTCATTTTCGGCGACCTCCTGCAATGTGGCAAGATGACTGTACTTTTCTATTTCCTTGCGGTCACGGTAGGTATCGACAATCTTCTTGATATGCTGATCACGGAGCTTATTCTGCGTCTTAACCTTCTCAAACTCCTTGCTGGCATCGATGAAGAGAATGTTGTCATCCTCCTTGCGACATTTCTTGAAAACCAGGATGCAGGTGGGAATGCTTGTCCCGTAGAAGATATTGGCAGGGAGACCGATGATGGCATCCACGTAGTTCTTCTTCTCGATGAGGAAACGACGGATTACGCCCTCGGCATTGCCACGGAACAACACGCCATGAGGAGCTACGCAGGCCATAGTGCCACCATCATTAAGGTGGTAAATCATGTGGAGAATGAAGGCATAGTCGGCCGTCTTGCTCGGCGCCAAGCGTCCCGCCTTGCTGAAACGGTCATCGTTGTTGAACTTGTCCGCCGCGCTCCACTCGGCAGAGAATGGCGGATTGGCGACGACGGCGTCGAACTGGGTGTCACCAAAGGCATCCGCTTCGAGCGTATCACCGTTCTCAATACGGAAATTGCTGAACTTGATGCCATGAAGAAGCATATTCATGCGCGCCAAGTTGAAGGTAGTCGGGTTCTTCTCCTGCCCGAAAATCTCGTTGGCTTTACCGATGCTCGCAGCACGAAGCAAAAGCGAGCCACTACCACAAGTAGGGTCGTAGACATTGCGCAGTCGGGAGCGGCCAATGGTAACAATCTCCGCCAAGATGCGGCTCACCTCCTGCGGAGTGTAGAACTCGCCGGCCTTCTTACCAGCGCCAGCCGCGAACTGGCTTATCATATATTCGTAGGCATCACCGAGAATATCAATTTCCTGTGACGCCTCAACCCCAAAGTCTATGTCCTCAAGCGCAAGAAGCACGTTGCTGACGAGCTTGTTCTTGTCATCGGCGGTCTTTCCTAACTTGGGCGATGCAAGGTCTATGTCGGAGAAAAGTCCGCCGAAATCTTCCTCGCTATCATGTCCGAGCGTGCTGTCCTCAATGCGCTTCAAGGAACGCTCCAGCATCGGCAGGATGTTCTCTTTCTTCTTGATGCTCTCTATCACGGACGAGAACAGGAAGTTTGGCTCAATGAAATAGCCAATGTTTTCAAGACACTCAGTCTTTACTTCCTCTTGCAACGCCTCGATGTCGGCATCTTTCTCCATTGCCCACAACTCCTTGAATGTCACCTCGTCATCTGTCAACGCTTCGTTGGCGTGCTTCTCTATCTTCTCCGACAGATACTTGTAGAAGATGAAGCCCAAGGTGAAATACATGAAGTCGCTTGCCGACATGTTGCCACGCAGCTTGTTGGCGACTTCCCAGAGTTGATTCCTTAAATTTTGCTGTAGCTCTTCAGACATATCCTATTTTCTGTTTATTCCCAATTGAAAATTCTAATGATGGTTCTTAATCTATCCATGATGCGAGTAAGCGCCTGACGTCTCTTAATCAATCCAAGATGCTTCTCCTTCAGGGCCTCTTGTATGATTTCCGGCTGTTCCTTTTGAAGGTATTCATATTCCGAAAGGTAATGATTGAGAACAGACGCGTCTAATTCTTCTTCCCCGGCAAGCGCGTTGATGGCTTTGTTACGCTCCGTGGCGATATAGTTGTTCAACCGCTCTTCGAGGTCGCTTGTTCCGTCAGCCTTTTGCTTGCGAGCCATGAAATTGTCACGGTCTTCATCCACATTCTTTTGGATGAAGCCATCAATCAGTTTTGCTTTGCTGCGCAACTCGACATCCTTTATCATAATGTCCAAAATACGCTTGCGCTGCTCTTTGTAATCATCACTATCTGGATTGAGGTCTGCGATGAGTTCCAAGATATATGCCACATTAATGACATCACTATGGAGTAACTCCAAACAGAAATCAATATCCGGAAGTCCAGGTTTATCCGGTCCTGGTTCATCTGGTCCTGGTGGATTTACTATATTTCTATCACACAGGTCAAGATACTTGCTAAGGTAATCCTGAAATTGTTGCTCAGTCATGCAAAACTCAGGATCATTCTCGTCAAACTCATCGTAGACTTGTAATTCGGCGTGCTTTCGGATAATGTCACGGAATTTCAGGACAAAACACTTCTTGTCATTTTCACTTTGCAACGAGTCGACACTGCTCGGCGTGGGGTATTGCTCGAGGAAAGACGAGGTAAGTTGATTGTACTGCTGTTTTACCACATCATACGCAGGGCGCACAATCTCCTCAGGATTTTCGCTGTTGCTGAAAAGTTTGATGGCTTCGTCCACCTTGCTCTTCATGTCACGGAAACAGACAATCTTGCCAAAACGTTTCTTCTCATTCAGCACACGGTTGGTACGACTGAACGCCTGAAGCAATCCGTGATACTCCATGTTCTTGTCAACATAGAGCGTATTGAGTTTCTTGCTGTCAAAGCCAGTGAGGAACATCCCGACTACAAGGCAGAGGTCAAGAGGCTTCATGTCAGCCTTCTTTTTCTTCATGCGCAGGTTGATGTCGTCATAATAGGCACGGAAGTTCTCGGTGGTGAAGCCAGTGCCATACATATTATTATAGTCATCCATGATGGCCTGCAGTTCGTCGGCTTCGCCTACGCTTTCGCTAACATAACCACCAGTATTCATGCCTGTCTGGGCATCATCTTGGCTACTATTTGCCGCATATGTGAAGACTGCCCCAATCCTAATCTTCGGATTAAGGCTCTTGAATATTTTGTAATAACGGATAAGCATCGGCACAGACTGCACGGCAAACAGAGCGTCAAACTCACCATCAAATGTCGACTTGTTGAAATTCTTAAGGATGAACTTGGCAATCGCGGTCATGCGGTTTTGGTCTGCATTATCCACATCCACGTTACCATGGTAATATTCCACAAGGAAACCAAGCACATTCTCGTCTGCAATGGCATCCTTTATCAAGTATTTGTGCAGGCAGTCGCCGAAGATCTCCTTTGTGGTATGACCATCAACAGCATTCTGAACAAAGATAGGCGTACCTGTGAAACCGAACATCTGAGTGTTGTCGAAGAACTTGACGATGTTCTTATGACAGTCGCCGAAATGGCTGCGATGGCACTCATCGAAAATCATCACGATACGAGAATGGCGGATTTTCTCAATACGACTGCTGTACCATTGTTTGCTGACAGCGGCATTGAGTTTCTGTATGGTGGTGATGATAATCTTCGAATTACTATGCAAACGCTTCACCAGCTCATCCGTGTTGTCGGTGCTGTCAACGGCGCCAGGCTCAAACGCCTCGTACTCTGCTTGCGTCTGTGAGTCAAGGTCGTGACGGTCAACGACAAACATCACCTTAT
>CAVDKC010000229.1:0-3916 GCA_963609615.1 Oribacterium sp. | reverse complement strand
GAAGATAGGTTCCATCGCCTACCGCCCCGGCGAGATTCCCGAGGTATTCCCCTGTCTGGGCTATATCTATGAAAAGGACAAAGGCTACTGGTTCAAGTTGAAAGTCAACGGAAAGATTGGATACGTCGCAGAGCAGTTCATGATCTGGGATGCCATCAACAGTTATTGATGGCATCCTCCTGTTCCCTCGATTAGTTTTATCTGAAAAATGTCCGTCTTACCGAAGATAATGGTAATTATATTCATCATGCCTCCACTTTCTTCCAGTCTATCAGTCCTTTGCCCATATCGTCCAGTTCCACGGCAAGGGCTACAACCTTCCGCTTGTCTGCCTTGAAAGGTTCTGTGTATTGATTTAATAGGATTTGCTTCTCAGCAGCAGTCATACCGCCATTCTTGGAAAGCTTCAACTCCATCACATAGATGTAACGGGATGCCTTCACAATCATGTCAATCCTGCCGGTAGAAAGCATACGCTCCACCTCCACATGGAATCCTAAGGCATTGAAGATGGTACTCATGATCAGGCGATAACGTTCCTCCATATCCATCGAGGCAAGTTTCTTGTTGCTGTAAGGCACGTCGGCGATGAGTGCCTTCAGGCATTTCTTCGCCTCGGGGAGGTTGCAAGAACTGAGATACAGACTGAGGAAAGCCTGCGTGGATTGCATCTCGTTGCCCTTGCGCAGGGAAAGGGCGGGCAATACCATCTCGTTGAGTGCCTGGCGCACCTCGTGGTTGGGAATACCCAACAAATAGATACCATCCGTATATCCCTTAATCGTGAGGTAACCCGTCTGATAGAGAAACAATTCCGGACCGCCACCTGTCACATCCGAAGTCTCGACTATTCGTCCCACCATGGCACAATGGTCGAAATCCTGAAGACGGATTTCCATGTCTTCCACAAACTTCGGCAACAGGGAGGTGGCTCCCGATGATGCCCAGTAATTTCTTATCTCTCCATCATCCAACGCATTGATGAGACTAAAGGGGTTGAACACATCCACCATGTTGCCGTGGCTGAAATGATAGCCGTCATAGTTGGCCTTTAATTGTTCTATCGTCTCCTCCACCGTCCACCCGTTTTTCTCTCCCATCGCCTCAATCTCCGGCATGAAGTTGTCGGTAATTTCCTGCTTGGTAATGCCACAGATAGCAGCGTATGGAGCGTCAAAGCTAATGTTGCTGAGATTGTTGAGAACGGAGAAGAGGGAAATCTGCGTAAACTTGGTGATGCCCGTGATGAAGACGAATTTCTCATATTCGTCATCCGCTTTCAGGATGGCAAATACCTCTCGGTACACTTCCGTACATCTATCATGTTCAGGAGTCTTCCAGGAGTGTTGCAAAGGTGCATCGTACTCATCAACGAGAATGGCAACCTGCTGACCTGTCTTTTGGTAGGCTGTCGTGATGATGCCGTCAAAACGGTCAGCAAGTTGGGCGGTAGCTTCAGGGGTAATGCCGTACAACTCTTCGTATTGGCGAAAACGGATGTTCAGATAGGAGCGCAATGTCTCGGCGTTGGCCCCGCCTCGGCTCATGTCCAGCCGGATGACGGGACGACAGGTCCAGTCCTTCTCCATGTCCATGATACGGAGTCCCTCGAAGAGCTCTTTCTTCCCCTCGAAATAAGCCTGTAGGGTATCCACGAGCACAGACTTGCCGAAGCGGCGTGGACGGCTTAGGTAATTGTACTTCTTACCCTTGTTGACAAGTTGCCAAACCAAGTCGCTCTTGTCAACATACAGATACCCTTCCTTCCTTATCGTATGAAAAGACTGGATGCCTACGGGCAGCCTTCTGTCGTTCATTTCTTCCATCATAACCTCAGCGTTTTGCTATTATTTTGCAAACTTACACAAAATTATTTGAATTACGCTTGCTTTTTGCAAAAATATTGAGCCTACTGAACATTTTTCACTCATTCATCCTTTCCTCAACGCCCGCATGGCGTTGAGGACTGCGAGGACAGTGACACCCACGTCGGCAAACACCGCCATCCACATCGTGCCGAGCCCCACCGTGGCAAGTAGCAGTACCGCCACCTTGACACCTATGGCGAACGCCACGTTCTCATGGGCGATACGGATGGTGCGGCGGGCTATATTGACAGCGAGCGGAATCTTGCGCGGATCGTCGTCCATCAATACCACATCGGCAGCCTCGATGGCAGCATCACTGCCCAGTCCTCCCATGGCGATACCCACGTCGGCACGCTTCAGCACAGGTGCATCGTTGATGCCGTCGCCCACATAGACAAGGGTCTTTCCCTGCGGTTTCTCCCCAAGCAAACGCTCCACATGCGTCAACTTGTCGGCAGGCATCAGTTCGGCATGATACTCATCGATACCCACTTGCTGAGCCACCTGCTTGCCTGTCGCCTCGTGGTCGCCCGTCAGCATCACGGTCTTCTCTACGCCCATCTGCTTGAGTTGGGCGATGGCCTCACGACTACCTTCCTTGATACTGTCGTTCACCACGACGGGAGTGCCTTCGTCTGCCTGCACGAGTACTTCGCCGTGGGTCAGCGTGCCGGTCTTGTCAAACACCACCGTGCCCACCTTGGCAAGTGCGTCCATATAGTTGCCACCCTTGACGAGGATGCCGTTACGGGAGGCACCGCCAATACCGCTGAAGAATGTCAACGGCACACTGATGACCAAAGCGCAAGGACACGAAACCACCAGAAAGATCAATGCCCTGTTGAGCCATAAGGGAAAATTGCCGACAAAGACTGGCGGAACAACCGCCAACGCCAATGCCGCAAACACCACTACTGGCGTATAGACTCGGGCAAAACGGGTAATGAAAGCCTCGCTCCTCGACTTATGCGCATTGGCACTCTCTACCAAGGCAATGACCTTGGAAGCGGTGCTGTCGCAGAACGTCTTAGTGGTGCGCACTTTTACTTCCCCTTTCAGATTGATGCAGCCAGAATAGATTTCGTCCCCCTGCCCGATGCTGCGCGGCACGCTCTCGCCAGTCAGGGCGGCTGTGTCCAGCAAGGCTGTACCCTCTGTCACGATACCGTCGAGCGGAATCTTCTCGCCTCGCTTCACGACGATGGTCTCCCCTATCTTTACGGTTTCGGGCGACACCACCTCCACCTTGCCGTTTCTCTCCACATTCGCCACATCGGGTCGGATGTCCATCAAGTGGGAGATGCTGGTGCGACTCTTGCCCTCGGCATAGCCCTCGAACAACTCACCCACCTGGAAGAAGAGCATAACGAACACCGCCTCGGTGAACTCCGTCTCCGTCTTTGGGAAGAAGCCGATGCAGAGGGCACCGATGGTGGCGATGGCCATAAGGAAATTCTCATTGAAGATGTCGCCATGTTCGATACCTTCCCAAGCCTCCCCCAACGTCTCATACCCTATCAACAGATAAGGTATCAAGTAAATGAAGAGCAACTGCCAGGTAGCCAAGTCAAAGTTCTTCTCCACCCATACGGCAGCCACCAGCAGCACTACCGTCAAGGATATCTTAACGATTTTCGATTTCATACTGCCCTCGCCATGTTCGTGGTGATGTCCGTAATGATGCCCGTGGCAGGAGCAACAACAAGCCTCGTGATGATGTTTCGTTTCAGTCATAATACGTTCCTTTTATGTGTTACATTCTTCTTTTCGGGTGCAAAGGTACGAAGAAGGTAATGCAACACGGTTGCAAAAGGAGAGAACAGGATGAAAAAACTGGCAATTATTGCCAATTTAATACAATTATTGGCAGAAAGATTTTTTGTCTTCCTGCCAATAAAACAATATTGCTATTTTGCTACTTGTGGTTACAAGCCCAACTTGTGAACCTTCACATTCTTAAACTCAGCCTTGCCGCCCTTGGTGTAGAACTTCACATTCTCGTAAGGTGCCACGGGGAAGACGAGGTTGGTCATGGCGATACGACCGCC
>CAVDKC010000228.1:0-3922 GCA_963609615.1 Oribacterium sp. | reverse complement strand
GCAAACGCGAAGACTAAGATCTGTGAAGGATCGGGATGGCAGTTTGGGCCATTGATATGAGTGCTATAAGGGACAGACGCATGATGCGCCTGTCCCTTTGCTTTGTGGAAATCCCAGACAGATCGTAAGCTGCTGATGCGAGGTAAGCGCTCAATGAGATTTTTGTAAACCAAGCCGACCATCCCATGGCATTGAAATTTTAGTCTTTGCCTTCGATGGTCGCCTTGTCATTTATGGCGCAAATTTTCTTCATTCGATCTGACCACGGCATTAATCCTTCAATGCCCTCGGGCTTATGAAGGTAGTCCGGCATGTAAAGGAGTACCGCCTGCAGATATTTGAAGACGCTTATGTTGTTGATCTTAGCTGACTGGGCCAGGCTGTAGATGATTGCACTGGCCTCGGCACCTGCCGGTGTGTCATGGAAATAGAAGTTTTTCCGTCCCACGGCATACGGTCTGGCACCGCAGCTCTCGGTGAAATTGTTCGAAATCGGAATGCTGCCGTCCAGGAAATAGGTTTCCATGTACGGTTTCTGATTTTGGGCATACGTCACCGCTTTCCCCAACAGGCTATTCTTGCTTGCTGAGATTAGATCCAAGGATTCCCAGATCTCTTTCCAGATCTCACGTTCCTTGGAGTTGTTTCGTTCGATTTTTCGCTCCTCCGGTGTCAGGTCTATGAATTTCCGCTCGATCTCAAAGAGTTTCGAACAGAGATTTACGATTTTGACCGCCGGTGAGCTGGACTTACCCTTCTTCCGATCAGCAGCAGGAATTGCATCGTAGAACTTCCGTCGGAAATGTGCCAGACATCCACATCGGAGAACCCCATCTGGCAGATGATTGTAGCCCTGGTAGCCATCTGCCAGGAAATACTTGCCCTTGAAGGAACTATAGAAGTCCTGTGGTACCTTGCCCGCTCTGGATGAGTTGTACTCATAGAGCATGATCGGCGGCAGACCATCGAGATTCGACGAGCAGTGAATCCACATATAGGATTTCTGCTGTGCCGTGCGGCCGTCCTCTTTGAGCACTTGGCAAGGTGTTTCATCTGCACAGGTGGTCGTTCGCTCCAGCAGATGCTTCTTCATTGCTTCGTACACCGGCTTCATGTACTTCATGCCACAGTAGATGCACCAGTTCGCCAGCGTTGCACGGCGGATCGGGGCTCCCAGCTGCTTCCATTCCTGTTCCTGACGGTACAAAGGCATGGAGTTGATGTACTTCTGATACATGACATAAGCCACAGTCGTCGGAGAAGCTATGCTGTGCTCCATGAGAGGAACTGGCACCGGGGCATAAGTGAACTTTGCCATGCCCAGCGCATCAAAACACGTCTGGCAGCGAACTCGCTCCTGATAAATCTTGACCAGACGAATCTGCGGCGGAATAACCTCCAGCTCGGTACGTACATACTCCCAGCCAACTCGATCCATGAGGCTGCCGCATGTTGGGCAAATCTTGTCCTCATCAGCAAGCGAGCACAGCATATCTCTGGAAGGCAGTTTATCGTAGAGCTCCTCATAGGAAGACTTCTTCTTTTTGGGGTCAGCCTTTTTGCGATGGTGGCTTTCGACGACTATTTCCGGAGTAGGATCCTCGACATTTGGATCTGCGGCTAACTCTGCCTCATTGAAAAGATCTGCAAGGGTCAGCTGCTGTGGATTCTCATATCCCACGTGCTTCTTCTCGGATTTGGAAGCGAAGATCATTCGCTTGAACTTTTCGATGGTCTCATTGGCCTCTGCCAAACTTTGGCTTAGCTTAGCGAGTTCCAGTTCCATAGAATTGTTCTTCTGGATCAGGTATTCTATTGTCTCGTCCTTGCTTTTTCCGCTGAGATCAGCACTGGTCATGGCCTGTCACATCCTTTCAAAACTGTGCCGATTATACCGCAAAAAGCACGTATTTCCTAGGCCTCAGAGGCCTTCCGGCAGGACAGCTTTGCGTAACTTTGGAAAGTTTGTGAAACTTTGCCAAAACTAAAAATCGTGTTTTCCGCTGGTCGGATGTATGGCCTTCGGTTGATCGATCGCCAGCCCCTCAAGCAGCCACCGAAATTCCTGTCTGGTGAGGTTCCGAACCTCTGCTGCGTGTCGCGGCCATTGGAATCGGAACGTGTCATTGGCCCCTTTCTCAAGGCGCTTGTACAAAAGACAGAAGCCATCCTTTTCGTAATGGAGTGCTTTGATACGATCTGCACGTCGACCACAGAAGAGAAATACGGAATTGCTATACGGATCCAGTGAATAGGCATCTCGTACGATGGCCATTAGCCCGTCAATGCTCTTGCGCATGTCCGTATAACCTGTCACCAGGTAGATATGGGATGCGCTGGAGATATCCCCTAACATGGGCTTCCCAGCATTTGCACGATACTGCCGATCATCGCGGGATCCGCATGATTCGTCAGTTCCAGTATGCTGCCTCCGATAGTGATGCGCATGGTTGCTTCAAATGCACCTGGCACAGGAGTGCCTTCCACCCTTGATGCCGGATGTGAAGGCACGATATCGCCAAGCGGCAGTTCAGAAATGTCGACCGGAACAACCTCTTGTCGGCATTCGACAGCTGCTGATCTATCCGGCAGTTCGCAAGCGTGCCGGCGTAGGCGGGACAGCGCTCGGTAAAAGGTACTATGTGGTATGCCATGGCTTCTACAATACTCGTAATCACTGCCTCCGCAGGATCTGGCTTCAAGGATGATCTTACGCCATTCTTCATCGGATCGGCGCGGTGCTCGTTTACTCATTATGGGACTCCTCCTGTTTTTTAGTAGAGCGAAATAGTCCACATATGAGAATGGGCAGTGTAGTGAAATGATCCACTACTGTGAATACCACTGATGGAAGTGAGACTATCGTGCTCGGGTTCCATCATTATGGCATTTTAGAGCACGATTATCCATACGGCCTAACACTGAGCGCTTACATTTTCTCGCTCACATCATTCTTATACTCAAGAGTAAAAGAAAACACTGCAATCGATAATAACGCTGTGCTGATATACTGGTCTCTGGTGGCATTCAATCCATTGGATACTAATAAATACCGTTCAGCTATTGTGGTTATCGCAAACACTGGGATTCCCCAGGCACCAATCCTGAACTTTTCCTTCTCCTTCATCAACATGCCAAGAGCAAAGAACGGAATGCCTGTGAATAGCCAGTTACGAACTATAATGTAAGGAAATTCTCTACCAAACAGTACTATAGAGTATTTGCCAAGAACCAAATCAACAAGCAATAGAAATGGAATGGCATCATACAGCACTTTCCTCCATCCAGCCTTATCAATCAAATATACCACAATCAGTGCGTACAGAATCGCACCAAGATACCATAGATGATAACCGAATGGTGATACATTCAGTGCAAGGAATTTCAGGATTGCCTTAATTCCTACTGCCGGATAATTCCCAGAAACAACTCCATATAACATACTCCAAGCAATATACAGCAGGTTAGCTTCAATGAACAACATTGTAATCTTCTTTATCTGCTTCCCTGCTTTCTCTTTTCTATAAAAATATCCTGAAATCATTAAGAAGATTGGTACCCCAATCCTACATAATGAAACGCTGTACCCCCCCCGATTTCAGGCGGTATGTGGATACACACAACTAGAAAAGCACATATTAGCTTTAATACATCTATGGATTTATATCTCATCATTTCACCAACTTTTTTACTTTTCTCTTTACCCTGCCAAGGAATCCCCTTACTTTATTTTTCAATCCAGCACCACCATACTTCTTTGCTATATAGGAGAAGTCTTTGGTCTGGAAATCAAGCCAAAACTGTTCTCTTGTCTCAGGCTTTGGAAATGGTGCTTTTAGTGGAGGTTGCATCGAATCTTCTATTCTTGTTTCTTTCCAAACCAACTTTTCTTTCACTTGTTCCAGCATACTCTCTCCAGTCT
>CAVDKC010000227.1:0-3961 GCA_963609615.1 Oribacterium sp. | reverse complement strand
TGAACGGGTGTCTTGATATTGAGAAGAGGGAAGGTGAGCTCTTGCTTGTCAATAGTGGCAAGAACAGCGTATTTCTCTACCTTTTCAAGAGCAGCTTTCGCCTGTCGCTCGGCTTCAAGAACGACTTTGTTCTTATGCCTTCGTCCTCGTTTTTCCTCCTCGGACAATTCATTGTAAGGGATACCGCGTGCAAGACCATACTTGCGGCCAACCTCATTGTGATAGTCTGTATGAAGTTGCGAGAGATATTCCGACTTTGCTTTTCTCGTCTCTCCCCACACCTTGGCATAAGACACACGCTCAACATAATCCTTTGAGGCAGTATGCTTGGTGTAGTTGTCTCGCTTCTCTTTGGGTAATGCTCTCCATTCTTTAGTTGAAAGCACTATGTCGGGATTGTTCTTGTTGACATACTTGCTGCCTATGCGTCCACGTTTCTTGACTTTCTCCACAGGAATAGTCTGTACATGGGCATGGATGCTCGTTTCGTCACAATGGACGGCAAAACTAATGATGTTCTCCTCGCCCCATTTGCGACAGGCAAAGTCGTAGGTGTCCTTTGCCCATTGATAGATGCCTTGTTGCAATACGATGTTGCTATGATCTGCATCAGGATTGGCGGTGTCAATCTTTTGGTTGCCAAATGCGAGGTTGTACAGCACGTCGTGGTCGCCACTGAATATTATGCCGACAGTGCAGTTCGGACTGTTCTTTGATACTTGGTCGGGATGCCTGGCATCCATGTATGGTTTGAAGCCCAATTCATCAAGACGCATCTGAATGCGATTGTGGAGTGGAATAGGGTTAGATCCAAGCGGAACAAACTTTCCGCCTCTGACGATTTCAAAATTGAGATTCTTGCGAGAGAAATTATAATGGTTGTTCTTGTCCTTGTCGGCATTCTTCAACCGATAGACATTCTCGTCCCAACCTCTACGTTCCGCCTCGTTACCCACTTGGGCGGAGAAAGATTTCTTGTCTTTGCCGACATGGATAGCGGCACGTGGTATGTTGCTTTGCATATTGTATTTCAGTCTTGTTGTACATTGTAAAAGGCGTAACTCGGTATAATGGCAGCAGGTCTCGGGCGGAGCCTGAGCATAATAGAAGGACTTTTTAAGTGAACAGCGTCAGCAAGTGAATCTAAAAGTCCCTATTATGTTCATGGACTTTTGCAAAAAGTCGACACACATTCCAAGCAAGCCCTAATCCATGTTGTCAGCCTGTATCTCATCCGTGCGATAGGTCGGATTGCGATACACTATCTTCGCCATCATCTCATTGAGACGGTCTGCGATTCTGTCACCATAGCGTTTGCGAATATCTTTGGGGTCAAGATTTGTCGTTACAATGGTGAATAGCTGGGCTTCGTACCTCTTTGTCAGCAGGTCAATTACTGGAGTCATGATGTTGCCATAGTCCATCACTTCAACAGGCTCTGTTCCCAAATCATCAATGGCAAGCATATCGTCTTGCGTCAGTTCAAGATATTTTGTGTGGTTAGTCTTGCAAAGTTGGGCAATGTGCAAGGCATCAACAATGGTCAGCCCATAATAGGCACCATGGGAGCTTCCCAGAGGTGCCGTCGGCTTGCGTATTTGCAAACGTCGCAGAAGGTTCTGCAAGGCTTTGAGCATGGTTGTCTTGCCGTTACCACACCCTCCACAAAGCACGATGCCGAATTTTGGGGTAACAGTAGTAAGCCATTTTGCCATCTGTTGAAGTTGGTCGTCAATGAACTCGTTGTAGACAAACTTTCGATAACGGAACTGCACTTCTGCAATTACCGCCGCCATCAGAAGTTCATACGCTTCATCCTCTTTCATTGGCAACCTAAAACGTGCTATCATAGTCCGCCCCTTCTGCAGAAACTGGACATATTCTGCGATTCTCTTTTTGCTTGTTGAATCCATTCTTTGCTTGATTTTTACTATTGAAAATTTCACTCGACTTCCTTATAAAAAGTTCTTTGTCTTTTTCTTTTATATGTGTCAAGTCATGCGTCAAACCATCTGTCAAGTTTACCGTCAAGCCATCCGCCCATTCAAGCATTGTGTATTTGGATGGTAAGTGACGTGACCTGCCTTCTGAAAATGCAATAAGCCCACGCTCTGCGAGATGCTTCCGTGCCGTGATGACCGTCTGCCTTGACATGCGCAATTCTTCGCAAATCCGTGTGGTGGAACATGCGAAAGGCATTTTCCAAAAACGCTTGTTGCACTCGTTGACAAGATAGGCGAACAGTGCAATCTCGCTTGCTGGCATTGGAGATAACAGAGCCGACCGCCATAACTGGTTCATGTATTCGATGTAGGTCATTGCTCCTCCTTTCTCTCGCTATTGTTCAATGTTCCCATTTCTTTATCAACCTTGCTTGACCGCTTGCAATAGCCTACAACAGTTTCATTCATAGACCGGGCGTGTGTAATGGCTTTGATAGCCGAAACTGGATACATGTTCTTGTTGCCGAACTTGATGTGTTGCAAATAACCTGTGCGGTGCCACTGCCATAAAGTAGCAGGACAGACATTGAAAATCTTACAAACCTCCTCTGTCGAAAGAAAGGTATCTTCGGCTTCTTCTTTGTGAGCGGATGCAGTTTGCTCCTCCCATTCTTTGCGTGACTTTGACAGCAATATTTCTGCAAAGTGATGAAGGTCTTCGGGAGTGACGGTAAGTGCGACCTGTCCTCCCAATTTTGTCAATGACATGATGTCAACCATATTTTTTCTTTTGATATTCGTTATACATACGCTGTCTTGCTCGTAAACCAGGATGCTCTTTCTCGCAGCGTGATAAAAAAGAAACACCGCCAATCCGCTGGTTTGTCGGATTGACGGTGCAAAGGTATATGGCTTTTGACTGCTCTGAATGAGAATTGAATAGGCGGTAGGATACGACTACTATTAACTACTCTTTGTTAATGGATTTAACTTGGATTTATCAAAAATCCTTAGCCAAATGCAATTTCGCATCTGGGCTAAGGATTGGAAATGGATGCAATTTGTCAGAAACGGAATATGCTACGGCAATATGCAATAATGATGGATATGAAGTTCTTGCGTCCTAACTTTCGATTATAAAAATGTACCGTGCCATCGGTTTCTATTGCGTAGCCGATGGCGTTGTGTAAAGCGGTTCTGTGGTACTTTATTTTCTCCTCCGCCTGTTTCTTAACGACATCCGATTCGTATTCCAAGTTTACATGATACTTGCTGAAATACTTGTCGAAACTGCTTTTCTTCAAGTTGAACTCGTCAACCAACAGACTGCGAGGAATGGTAGGGAACAATATGCCGTCCTCTATGGCGCAATGGATAATGACGGCTGCATCATCGGGATGCTCACTTCTTATGAGTTGGTGGA
Organism: Oribacterium sp.; assembly: GCA_963609615.1. GTDB lineage: Bacteria > Bacteroidota > Bacteroidia > Bacteroidales > Bacteroidaceae > Prevotella. The sequence goes on along the minus strand of CAVDKC010000227.1, from coordinate 595 downwards.
GCCCGTGGCTGATAGCATAATATTGTGCTGCAAATGGTGTATATTCAATCAGCTTTGTTGGATGCTCCTCATTCGACAATCCACGGATAATCTTCAAGAAACCGAATATCATCTTTTGGGTGATGCCGTTGAAATGCTTGCGCATCAGTTCCTTGGTCATTACCTCTATTTCGTCATAATGGTTGTTCCCTCTGACGGCTATGTATTTCAAGGTCTTGCGAATGGAAGGCTTCTTAGCCAACTTCTCCCAAGGTGTAGTCTGATATGACATTACGGCAAGTATGGTAGTACCGAAAGCATCAAGACTTGGCTTCTCGACATCCTCGTTCACTTTCATTCCGTCAAATTCTTCCTTTATGAGCGAAAGCATGAACCTTGCGTTCTCTTCCGTCACATTACGAGGCTTCCCGAACTGCTGTTCAAGATCCTCGCCGATTTCCTTTATGTTCATGTCTCTATATCGTTCATTAGTCAATGAGTTTTACCAGTTCCCGTTTCATCTCGTTGTCTATCTCTCGGTATCGTGCGAAAGCACGGCTACCATCTGTGTGTCCCGAAAGTGATGCAACAAGATTCGGGTCTTTCACTTTCTTGT
>CAVDKC010000226.1:0-4063 GCA_963609615.1 Oribacterium sp. | reverse complement strand
ACTCCATTGCCCGTTTCCCGGCATCCATCACCACTTGAATGCCATGCCCGAATTGCTCCCCTTGTTTCGGAGGGTCATCGTCGGGAAGAAAGCACACCTTAGTTGCTACCTTCTTGATAATCGAAAAGTGCTGCTCACCGTAGGCAGACCCCAGCACCGCTACGCTATTGAGAATGCCAATGCTCTGTAAGCGCATACAATCCGGCGCACCCTCCACGAGAAAGAGTTTCTCCTGTTTTGCCGCCGTTCGCCATGCCGCATCAATGCCAAAAAGCACCTTACTCTTATGAAAGAGAATGCTATCCGACGAGTTGAGATATTTCGGTTGGGTGTCGCCCATCGTGCGCGCTGTGAATCCGATGATCCGTCGTAGCCGGTCCTTGATGAGAATGACAATACGCCCATGCAGTGCGTCATATCCGCCTCGGTTCAGCAAACCAAGTTCCTTCAAGAACTCCGTCTTGATGCCCAAACCGCTGATGCCATGTCCGTCGTCAGGCGAAAAGCCCATGTCAATGAGCGTGCAGTACTCCTCGCCCCAACGATGATAAGCATACGCCTGTGCCTCCTTGCTTATGAGAAACTGCTCCCGGTAATACTTCGCCACCTTTTCAAGAGCGATAAGAAGAGCCTCACGATGCAGTCGCTTTTGTTTCTCTTCCGCATCCTCCTGTGTTTCCTCAATGGTAACACCGACTTTTTCTGCAAGCGTTTTGACCGATTCAACAAACGACTTGTTGTCTATCTTCTCCACGAAGCGTATCACATCGCCACCTTCCCCACAGCCGAAACACTTGTAAGTACCCGTGTTGGGGAACACATGAAAAGAAGGTGTGCGCTCGTTGTGGAACGGACAACACCCCATATAGCCCGAGCCCGACTTTCGTAGCCGGACGTGTTCACTGATGAGTTGGACGATGTCCGTGCGTTCAGTGATGGTGTCGATGATTTCTTGTCTTATCATATTCGTATAGCTTGCAAAAATTGCCACACGCCCTTTGTTATCGCAACAATGAGCGTGTGGTCTTAGACATATTTATAGAGGATGTCTATCATTTTGAACGTAGACGGCTGATGTATTCACTTTTGAGAATGTACCACAAATGCCCATCCTTGTGTGCCGGGATAAGTCCACGCAAGATGCGTTTCCTCACCGCCTGACACGAGATGCCGAGCATCTGCGCCATGTTCTCCACACTCCACACCGTCTCTTCAGAATCGATGACGATCTGCTTCAGTTCGTCAACGGTAATCTTTCGGGATCTGCTCCCTCCACTTGTACATGTTGCCATTTCTCTTGTCGTTAAGGTATTCCATTCTTGCCTGGCAGATGATGACTGCCACTTCCAAGTCATGGTTGTAATGATAATGAACGAATAACCCTCTCTCGCGTCCTCTTGAAATATTGTATCGAGACGCAAGCATATTCAGTGAGTTGCTGCGGTTGTAGGGAAGGAATCCTACTTTGACCTCATCTAACTTGATGCTTCTAACCCAATCTGTAATGTTAATAATCTTTTCCATTGTTGATGGTTTTTGAAATTAAACATTGGTCCGATTGGTAGTGAATAATGTCGGGTATGAACTTCGCTCTGCTTAATACAACTTAGTTAAAAGTTTATGAATCATAGGTATTACCATTGATTTTTCGTATCTTTGCATAGTTATTTAGAGGATGTCCATCTAAGCGAACTCCACCCGACACATTCAGATAGCATGCCTTCTACCGTCGTCAATTTTAACACTCGCAAAGGTATGGAGGTGACAAGAAAGATTGTAAGGAAATGGCGTTTAATAGTACCTACATACCTACTATTTAACACATTAGGCGATACACGAGGGTACATGCCGTTCATGTAGAGCCAACAAGCGTTCATTAAAAAGCGTTCAAATCTGAAGCTGCTGTCTCGGCAATCCGTGCTTGCTATGTAAGTAGGTAGGTATAATGTGTGACACTTGTGTGACACTGCTGAAATTAGCGATTTGACGTTCTTCTTTGTGCAAAGAGAAAAATGGCATACAAGTCCTTGAAATTGTTTTGATTGAGGGTGACTATCAGCCATTTAGAAAGATACGCGGAAATGGAAATCTTAGTGTTTCCAGCCGAATCACTTAAGATTCCAAGCGGATCACAGAGATTCCTGCGGAATCACAAGGTATATTTCTAAGGAAATTGAAGCACAAAGAGGTCTTTACGGTGGTAAAGTCCTCTTTTTCAGTTTAATAGCAGTAGTTTAACGCTGCATTTTGAGGTTATTTAGAAGTCCAAACACAATGTCTAACTGCACGGCGGAATCAAGCTATGTGGACAAAAGAGGACATAAAAGGACACAACGGGACGGATTTGCGTTACAAATTGCGTTACACGTCACACCAAATGCGTTACACGTCACGCACTGCGTTACACATCCTGTTGCTGAATAACCAAATCGGACAAACGACGATATTAAAGTTTGTTAATTCCTTTTCTCCTCCCCCTTCCCAATAGAATGACGAACCCGTGCGCAAAACGAAAAAGTGCATGGAAAGACAATTTGTAGATGTCATCTATGACCGCAGAAAGATTTCTGCAAAGAAAGGGTTTGGCTATCTTGAAGTACGCGTTTACTTGGGACGCAATGAACGTCGCTACTTCTCAATGGGTCAAGTAACTCCCGAGGAGCAAGAGGAACTCGCCCACTCCGACGAGGTGGTTCGCCTTGTCAAGAAGTGCGAGAAGATCATCGCCGCCATGAAAGTTCTCGACGAGGACTTGACCATGGAAGTGTTCAACGCCCATTTTGACGGCGAGGACAAAAAGCCGAAAGTAGCAAAGATGGAGAAGGACGAGAAGCCGGACACAAGCAAGAAGAGTTTCATCCGCTACATGGAGCTTGCCTTGGAGGGCGAAGAACTCCGTGAAGGCACTCGCCGCCACAAGATTGTGGTGATCGATGCGGTGAAACGCTTCGGACGGCTGACCACCTACGGCGACCTCACTCCGCAAAACATCATGGCGTTCGATGCCTGGCTCCACGACGGCACACGGACGGATGTCACTTGCTACGGCTACCACAAGAACGTACACAAGTGGGTGCTCCAGCTCTTCAAGACGGGCGAGATAGCACAAGACCCTTACGAGACCGTGACCGTGAAGCGCGGCAAGTGCAAGGAGCGTGAGCCCCTCACCGAGAGCGAACTCAAAATGATGCGTCTGCACAAGTTCAACCCGAAGCTCGACAAGGTGCGCGACCTCTTCATCTTCGCCGCCTACACGGGCTTGTCGTTCTGCGACACACAGGCATTCGACTTCGAGCGCATGACGAAGAAGGAAGGCGACCTCTATTATATAGACGGCTCGCGCATAAAGACCGACACCAAGTACTTCACCCCTATCCTCGCCCCGGCGATGAAGGTGTTGGAAAAGTACGACTACCGCTTGCCGAAGATTTCTAACCAAAAGGCGAACGACTACTTGCACGTTATCCAAATGGAACTGCACATCCGGCAGAACCTCACGTTCCATGTCGCCCGTCACTCCTTCGCCACGTTAGCCCTTGCGCACGACGTGCCTATCGAGAATGTGGCACGCATGCTCGGACACGAGAACATCAAGACTACGCAAATCTATGCGAAGATCTTGAACTCCACCATTGAGCGACACGCCACTGCCCTGCAACGCTCAATCCTCTAAGACACGATAAAAGATGCCTTTCAGTAGCTGCGACCTTCCTGTTTCATGGAACGTCGCAGTTATTTTTTCGCACACATACTTTCCTCCACGGATGTAAAACAAAGCACACGGCGACGGAATCGTGTCCGACATAAACGAAAAGTGGTATTTCTTCTTTCCGTCAATGCGGTAAAGCACACTGCGCAGCGCATTCATCTTGCCCTCGTTCAGTCGCAAGGAATACGAGGATGTGAGGTAAGTGAAATCGTCCCACACCTCGATTTTGTCCACTATCGGATGCGGTTGGAACGGTTTTTGACGGAACACCCCGTCCCAAAATCCCACATACATCACCGAAAAGTAATCCTCCGACTTATCCTTTTCGCCCTTGGAGATTTGGTAACTCGCATA
>CAVDKC010000225.1:0-4137 GCA_963609615.1 Oribacterium sp. | reverse complement strand
TCTTCCGAAAGCAAGAAGTCCACATCTTCCAAGTTGTCTTGGAAAAGGTTTTCTGTCAGAACTGCGGGGCAAAGGGTGTCACGGCAGATAGCAAGGTTTTGTGTGATGTACTTTTCGTTAGGCACAGCACGATTGCCTTTCAAGCCAAGCTCAATAGCCTTATCCCACAGACAGGCAGCAAGGCGTTTGCTGTTGGCAGAGGCGTTAAGTCCGACAAATGCGGAAAATCCCCTTGCACTGTACCACTTGCCATTACTGCCCACAGCGTTGTTGTGAATACTCACCACAAGCACATTCTTTGAGCCGACCTTGCGGCATATATCGTTCACTCGCTTGCAACGAATGGAAAGCGAAATGTCAAAATCTTCTGGCACTATGCGCTCAACATCGTAGCCCTTGCACATGAGGCAGCTCTCAACACGCTTTGCAATCTCCCTTGCATAAGCGTATTCATGCAAACGACCATCGGGCGATTGCTTGCCCTTGGTGTTTTCTCCATGCCCATTGTCGATTAAAATTTTAACCATAATATATAATCTGCTTAAAATGTTGTAGAAATCTGCATATAATTTTACGCAAAAGTTGTATTTATGCGTTCAACCGTTGGTAGAAGTCTGTTTTGATGTTGTCGTAGGCGAGCTTTACATTTGTATAGGCACGGGCATTGTTCGCTCCATCCTCATTGTAAATTTCATTCTCCACGACCTTTGCCACATCCTCAACCCAATCAGTGTTGCAATACTCCGATATTGGCTTGCCCCTGTATGTGAATGGGTCAAAACGGCTGTTGCGGTCATTGTGGATAACCATTAAAGACTTGCGTATCTTCATAGCGGTTGCCTCATGGTCTATGATGTGGTTTTCCTCACGCACTCGCTTGATAAGCCTACAAACTTGCTCAATGGATAGGTCAAAGGCAAAGCCTGTAAGGTTGCGTATTCGTAGCTGTGTTTCTGTACGCAACCCCTCGGAAATATCCTGTAACATATCATTCTGTGCGTTGGTAGTCTTGGCGAGTTCCTGTAAGCTCTCCTTGTTGTCTTGCATCATCTGGTTAATGATAGACTTGAACCATTGGAATATCGCCACCATCATTGCAGCCGACAATACCAAGAAGAAAGCAGCCGTAACCGCCATCATTCCGAAATCGCTTATACCGTGTGCAACGGTTGTTACATCTGTCGTGTTCATCGGCTTCTTCTGTTTTTAGTACGCTTATAGAAGTCAAAGTTTTCTTTATCTTCCTTGGTTATCTCACTGTTAGGCGAGAACACACGAAAACCGTACATATTGCCGTAGCTCACAACCTTAATGATTGCACGGAATGGATAACGCCTTTTGGGGTTGCAAAACACATCTTTCAGTTTCTTGCTGTCGGTAAAGAAAGCCGACCTATTGTAACCCTCTCCATAAGCGACAAGTGTACGGTCGCCATTCTCGGTTGCTCTGTTCTGCCAACCCGTGAACACCGTTATCTGATTGACAACCGCATCCACGGATGTAAACTCACAATCGAAAAGGTCGTTGTTCTCGTTGGGGTCTTCTACAAAATCTTCTATCTCTGTCATAAGTCCATTGGAATGTTAAGAGTTTCACAATCGTTGTCTATCATCGTGCGGATAGCCAGACGGTCTTTCAAGAAATCCTCATAGGGTTTCTTTGCAGATTCTTCCATCAGTCCAAGCGTGGCACTCTGATACTCGTTCACCAGCTTGCTCTCTGTCTTAGCCGGGTACTTTGCCGTGATTAACGTGCTAAAGATATTGTCGGCTGTCTTGGGGTATTCAACACGGAGGCTGTCGTACTGCCACATTTTGCCAGTTGGAGTTTCCCCCTCTTGGGTTATGTGCGTACTGCCCATTTCGTCTGCTACAACTTCCACTTCCTTTATGTTGTGGTTGTAGAGGAATGTTCCCTGTCCGTTGTTGTAAGGGTCTATCACTTGCGGACGCTGTTCTGACAAAAGACCCATTGATAAAATACTTGTGTCCATAGTTCGTAATTTTATTAAAGACATTCTTTTTGTGCGCCTCGCTGCATCTGCTTATCCAACCATACTCAGACGAAAAGAGGTGCTTTATATCACTCTCATCTTTAATAGGACATTTCTTAGCGATAATGGATGCCTTGCGGTAGAACTTCAACAATATGCTTTTTCTAAGCAATACATTGTAGTGGTTCTGCAAAAAGCCGACATAATCAATGCCTCTATCATCAACGGGGAAAATCTGCCAGTTCGCCTTGTACTCCACTTTCAGCTCTGCTGCGAGATACAAGCCTGTCATGTCAAGGACATAGTGCAGTGCTTCCTTACTCTCGCACAGGAAAACCATATCATCCATATAGCGGAAATAATATAGTTTCACGCCAAATCTGCGTAGGATATACGGTGCAAGAACTTCCTTAACCCAATGGTCGAAATAAGCCAGATACAAGTTGGCTAAGTATTGGCTTGTATAGTTACCTATGGGCAACCCCTTGTCTTTACCGTTACTGTCAATTATCTTATCTAACAGGCGCAACATCTGTACATCCGCTATTGTGTATCTTATCACAATCTTTAATGCGGCATGGTCAATGTTATCATAAAACTTGCGTATGTCAGTTTTCAGACAAAAGCGTGTTTCTTTCTTGTCACGCATTAGCGCACTGCGCACATCAAGCATACACTTGTGTACACCACGCCCTTTGATGCAAGCATAAGTATTTTCAATGAATAGATGCGTCCAATGCTCACCTAACACATTTATCACGCAATGGTGAATGATGCGGTCGGGAAAGAATGGGGCAATCATCAAGACACGTTCCTTGGGGTCGAATATCTTTCTTTCCTTATACTTGCCGGGTACATACGTTTCATACGCCAACATTTCATACAATTCATCAAGCCTTTCGCAAATATGCTCATTGAAATCGTTAATCTCACTGCGTTCACCTTTGCCATGCTGTGCATTGTATTGAGCCAAGCACAAATTTTCGCTTGTGTAGAGCAAGTGATATGCGTTCTTTATCATCTTGCTTGGAGAACAAGCGAGCTTGCCTGTGTCACCAACATAAAGACCGCAATCCTCAAAGTCGGAGTATTGATACAAATATGTATTTGCGTTCATCTACCTATATGTGCCGTTAGTCTAATACAGAGCTTTCAATTACTTACTCGCACCGTGTTAATCACTATTTTTCTACCAAGAGGTAAAGTGTCGGCAGCTTCAGTATCTTATTTCTCAATTGAAACCAAACGGTAAAAGCGGAAGCCACTGTTCGCATTCGAGTTCGAGGAACGATTATTCGCATTCAGATAACCGAAACCCGCATTCGCACCATTATTCGCATTAGCAGACAGGAGGCAACCCCAAACTACCGACACTTAAAATATTTTGTTTTAATATTTCCTGTTTAATTACTCACTCACATTGCCCCGATTTTCGTTGCGCCGTGAACCGTTTTTGCAGTCTGTCAAAAACGGCACAAGCGGAAGCCACCGTACGCAGTCGAGGACGAGGAACGATTACCCGCATACAGAGAACCGAAACCCGCATTCGCACCATAAAGCGCACTAGCAGACAGGAGGCAACCCCACCATCCACTTGCTGTTCTACCCGGATGCCAATAGTAATCACAAGCACCTTGATTGCTGCTGCCACCTATTGCATCGGGGAATGTAATGCCATTAGTGGATATGGAGAAATGGAGTATATAACCACTATCACGGGGCAAATCACTCATTTCAACGTAGCCATCGGGAACGGTTGTTGCGTTGTCTGAATGTGAGGTGAACTTTGTAGGGTCTTGGCACAGATAGGCTATACTCCTACCGCCCTCTGTGTCGGGGATATGGCGTATAAGCACATCATCAGCCAACAGCCATAAATACTCAAACGGTGCTTCAAGTCCACGATATGATGTCACATACACGGTCTTATCGCCACCCGTCCAACCTTTGATAACATAAGGTATGCGACCTGTATTGTTTCCGAGGATTGCAGTAACGCCACAAGGCACGAATGGATTGTAACCACCCCATGTATTCCACTGTGAGCCATCAACAGCGGGACCACTGCCCAAACCGCCCTGTCTGAACCCGTCAGCCGTCAGTGTTTCGTTGTATGTGTCTTGGCAGTGCAAGGATGCGTATTC
>CAVDKC010000224.1:0-4372 GCA_963609615.1 Oribacterium sp. | reverse complement strand
AACCACATCGATATAAAACCCAGGGTGCCGCTTCGCTTGCCCTGGGCTATGTGCTTCTGCCCTTACAGGGCGTATTGCGCCGGTGACCGTTGGTTCAGCCCGTCGTTGGCACATTTCGCGAATCAAAAAATCTGCTCAAGTTATTTTTTACACGTTACTTAGCAAGAAGAATTTCTATTTCCTTCCATGCCAGCGCCACCCGGTCAACTACGTCCACATCGTTTTCCTGCTCAATGAGTATAGGTATTGCATTTACTTCCTCGGAGTCGTCCGCATAATCTTCTACGACAAGTTCGCTGTCCGTAAAGTAAACCCGCTTGTTGATGCAGAGAAGTTCCAGTTTGTTACCGTCACCAGAATAGGCATACTCGCCCAATCTTGCAGCCTTGTCATTATAGACAGCAGTAAACTTGTCATACAGTGCCTTGAGAAATATCTGGAAATTACGGCCGCCGATGCTTTTCTCTGTCATCATCATCAGGACGTTGTAGGAAGCCTTTTCTCTCGTGTCGTGTTCATACCAATAGTACATGCCGTATTCCTCAGGACGCATGGAGTCGTATTTCACGAGATAATACTTCCAGTCGTAATGTGTGGCCTCAGCAAGGTACTCGTCAATGATGTCACGCAGAATGTCATCTGTAAATACTTCTGCTTTTGCAAGCAACTGTAGCAAGATGGCTTGTGTATTCTTAATACTGTCCTTATTGCTGTGGAAGATGGCTTTCCAACTTGTGGCTTTCTTGGCTGAGCCTATTTGATAGCGCCAATTTACCTTGATAGAGTAGTCTCCTATGGTGAGCAATGCTCTATTGACAAGTCCACGGTCACACCTGAACAGAGAGTGGAACCTTTTGGTATAGTTGAGGTTGTCCCAACCAACAACCCGTACGCAACCCTGCAACAATGGATGATCTTCAAGATTCTGGAGCATGAGTTCCTCGTCTTGGTGACTATTGCGCCATTCCGTTTTTTCTATCTCCTCTTGTATCTGGAATGCATTGAACGTGTTGCGCCCGTCGATGTTTTCAATCTTGCCTTCAAGGACAATTTCTTCAATTTGTTCCGTCAATGCATTCATACGGTCTTCGCGCAACTCGAACTCTGAGCTCTTTATCAGGTTTGTGACGATGCGGAGACGTTTGGAAAACTGCTCTTCAGTTATATCGGTCTTGTTCTGCCAATAGAGGATGAAGCTATAGAGTAGCAGCATGCGTCCTATGGAGAAAACTCTCACACGCCCACCCCTATTGTATTCACCATAACTACGGCAACATTGTTCAAAGATATCAATCGGGGCATCCACATGGGATTTGTTGTCAACATGCTGCTCGGTTGTCAGGAAAGTGTCGAAGCAAGCCATGATATTAAATCCGTCCAGACAGTCGAAGGCTTTTTCTATGAACAGCAGATTGTCCTTCGCATCGTCAGCCTTGTCGGAGAACAATGCTTTCGTGATGTCGAAGATATCCTCCGGCATCTGTTCTGTAGAATATTTCTTGTAATAGATGATAGCACACAGATATCTGAAATATTTAACGAATTCATCATCTATGATGTCATTGTCGCCCTTATATGGCCACAGAATGTCTGTCCATGAGAGGTCTATCTTCCTACTGATTCTATCTGCAACATCGGCATCGATTTTCTGCATACAACCTTCCCATTCCGCTTTGAAGTGCTCAAATTCTGTAAGTGGTTTGCCACGTGAGTTCATCTTCACATATAGCTCATCGGTCAGTCCCATATCCTTGACAGACAGAAAATAGAAGCCTATGCAACCATCCTCAAGCAGGGGCCACAATCCGGAAGTCTCCCTGAACATCTTATGAATGTCATCCAACATATTCAACATGGCGTTGATTGTAGGGTCATTCTTCCAGTCGAGAGGCATCCAACTTTGGTCGATGATGTCTTCCGACAGTTTGCCTACTGAAAAGTCTGGAGTATAATCCACCAAGTGCTGGCAGAAAGTCCGGGCACTGAAGCGTGTCTCATAAGAGAAGTGATGAAGAAATTCAATTTTCGAGGCCTCGATTTCTTCGTGGCGAGCTATATACCAGTGCAACAGGAACAGGGTGGTCAACCGTTGTTGCCCGTCAAGAGGAGTCAGCACCTTGTTTTCATTGATGTCACCATAGACAAAGTCCAACTTTAGCGGTTTGTTTTCTGTCAATGCAGAGTAGATGGAAGACAAGAACCGCTTGCGGATTCTGTCTACATCAGGCGATTTGCGTCCCTGGGCATAGTCGCGCTGTATCATCGGAATCTCTATTTTCGACAAAGGAAGAGACTCGTCGCCTTCTTGACTCTTGAAGAGGTCGATAAGTGTATGTAGTTTTGTTGTTGCCATAAATTAAAAAGTTTTGTTGATGAGTGACAAATAAGGATTCAGCATCTTTTCCATTGCACCAATATATGCCTCTCTGTCTTTTTGTCCCCAAAAGTGAATCTGATTCTCGCCAGATGGAGTATAGTATTTCAGGAAGACCATCTTGGTGCAGTAAGGTATGAAGGCGCCTCTTCGATCCATATCCACTATCATGTTTCTCTTCACGTCAAAAGTGGAGTTGTTGAGGGCTGAATTATCATCCTTAGAGAGTAATGCCATGTTTGACAACGTATCGATGTAATCGTAATTGGTATCTTCAGACAAAGCGCTGGTAACCATGTTTGCCAAATCGTCAAAAGAACCTCTTGCATTGACATCGCGTGTATTGACTACATCTTCCATTTTCTTTATCAAGTCATCGTATTTTCCATCTTCAGAGACCGATTTCACCGAGTCAATATGTTTCTCTATCCATAGTAGTTGTGAGACTTTTGTCTTCAAACCTTGTGAGTTTTGTGCATGGATATGTTCCAGACTCCACTCCAGCGTGTTGTACTTGCTGAAAGGGAAACGCTGATAGACATCTTCCTTAATGATGCTCTCAACATTAAACAGAAGAAGCACTCGGCTGATTTCATCGTAATGTCTTCTGTAATCAAGGTCTTGATAAGTCTCGCCGTCCTTCATCTTGAAGTTGATGCTTTCTGCAATCATGACATCAAGCTCGTTGACAAATTGGCTTTTCCGCTTTCCTTGGGCTTGTTGGAATATCTCAACCATTGTCTTGTTGCCTGAAGCTATGAGGTAACCTATCTTGTGATAGAGAACATTATCAAAATACCATTCCTTAATCTGAAGGAAACACTGCTGTATCTTTTCCCAAATGGCAGTTACACCATATTCCTTTATTTCCTTTTCAAACCAAAAGAAGGTAAAGTGTTTCTCTCGTTCGCCGGGTGCTTTGCATGCCATCATGTCAAAGAGCAGTTCTATCCTTGTAGGATAAGCGGATGCATCCTTAGTGGTGAGGAAATACCAAAGTTCATTTTTCTCTCCACTAAGTTCCTTCTCTATATTGTCCCATTGTATGGCACGTTCCTGCCGTGTGTCCTTTTGGTTGTCGTCAACAGATTTAATGAGCAAAAGTGCCTTGACAAGTTCGGCGTTGGTCAGTTGTATCCTTCCGATGTTGAGGCGTGTGAAAAGGGCCACTGGGTCTTCTTCGTCACCGACTTCGTACCAAATCACCTTAACTTTCTCCTGAATATAGGGAAAGAGAACCATCAGAGCAGCATACATCTTGTTTTCGTTGTCTTCGCAAGTTTCTTTCAGCCAAGTGTCAATGCATTTGTCTGCATTGTAGATGTGATAGAAATCGATGTTCTCCTGTGCACGTTTTTCAGTGATATTGGAAAGGAACTCCGACGTAGCCTCCCGTGTCTCATATTCCAGTTTGTAGTCAATAGCGACACGAGGAAGGAAGTTACGCTTGATGTAAGACAACAAAATCAAGATGGTAGTAAAACGCTGCTGACCGTCTATCAGTTCATAGTCAGCTTCTCCACGTTTGCGAACCACCACCGGCTGCAAGCAATATTCCTTTTGGGTATCTTGCTTACAATTCTCCCATAAGTCGTTCATCAACGTTCGGACCTGAGACTCTGTCCAGCGGTAACCTCTCTGGTATTTTGGAACAAAGAAGTTGCCCTTAATTTCGCCAATAGGTTTGGCTTCAAGTAATACGTTGTTCATATTGCGTTATGTTTTTTCCTTAACTCTTTGATAGTTTTTACAAACCTGGTATATAAAACGTTGGCCTGGATTTGGCAATACGGGAATTTTGCCTATCTTCATAGTTGCAGACACCCAAAATAGACATCCGATATGGCTGCAAAGATAATAAAAAGGACGAGAACTTATCATCATTTTACGGATTATTTCACATTATGGACGATTTTAGTAATGTGTAAAAATAACTTGAGCATTTTTTTTGATTCGCGAAATGTGCCAACGACGGGCTGAACCAACGGTCACCGGCGC
>CAVDKC010000223.1:0-4407 GCA_963609615.1 Oribacterium sp. | reverse complement strand
GGCAAGTCGCTCCTGGTTTCCACTATGCAAAGCTACTTCGAGGGCAAGAAGGAACTCTTCAAGGGACTTGCCATGGAAAAGCTGGAGAAGGAGTGGACGGAGTACCCTGTGTTGCACTTCGACATGAGCGGTGGCAAACATTTGGATAAGGACGGTTTGGAGGATTACCTCGGATATCGTTTGCAGGATGAAGAAAAGAAATGGGGAATAAGTACACCAAGCAAAGGTGCTAACAACAGACTCATCGACCTCATTAACACTGCTTACGAGAAGAGCGGCAAGCAGGTGGTGGTGCTTATTGATGAGTATGATGCGCCATTGCTCGATGTGACTCACGAGAGAGAACAGTTGGATGCGTTGCGCCATATCATGCGCAACTTCTTTAGTCCATTGAAGATGCAAGAGAGCAAGCTGCGTTTCGTCTTTCTCACTGGAATTACCAAGTTCTCGCAACTCAGCATCTTCAGTGAGCTGAACAATATTACAAACATCTCGATGGACGATGAATTTGCTGGTATCTGCGGCATTACGAAGGAGGAACTGTTGGAAAACATGTCGGAAGACATAGAGATGCTGTCCAAAGCTCTCGGTTTGTCGGTAGAAGTGACCATCGCCAAACTCAAAGAGCACTATGATGGATATCACTTCTCCAAGGCTTCTCCTGATGTATTCAATCCATATAGTCTGCTCAACTGTTTCGCAAAGCGCGAACTGGGAGCATACTGGTTCACCTCCGGTACACCAACCTACCTCATCAATATGATGCGAAAGTTTGATACGCTTCCTGCTGACATCTGTCGCGTGGAGGCGGACGAGAGCGAGTTCGATGCCCCGACGGAAGGCATGACCACCATCATGCCGCTGCTCTACCAGAGCGGCTACATCACCATCAAGGACTACAACCGCGACTACAACTACTACACCCTCGACGTGCCCAACAAGGAGGTCAAGGTGGGCTTGACCAAGGCACTCATCCCTTCGTACGTCACCCCTAACACGCTCGCCACAACCAACACAGCTCGCCGCATTGCCCAGGCTCTCGACAAGCAGGACATGGACAGCGCACTGCAACTACTACAGACATTCCTCGGCACCGTACCCTACTGCAACGTCACCAACTACGAGGGCCACTACCAACAGATGCTCTACATCATCTTCTCCCTCCTCACCGACTATCTGGTAGACGTGGAGGTACACACCCCTAAAGGACGGGTGGACATCGTACTGCTCACCAAGACTGACCTCTACATCATAGAGCTGAAACTAAACCAATCCGCGCAGACAGCGATGCAGCAGATCAACCTAAAGAACTACCGCCAGCGTTTCGCCCTAAGTGGCAAGCCCGTCACAAAGGTTGGCATCAACTTCGACGCTAAGCAGGGGAATATCACCGACTGGGTTATAGAGGCATAGTATAGAAGTAAATCATGAGAGGAGCGGAAAAGTTTGCAGATACCAATAAAAAATGCTACATTTGCAAGCAAAAACGGAGAGCAAAGAATGAAGCAAGACAGAAAATTGCCTTTGGGTATACAGGACTTTGAGGAAATGCGTAGAGATGGATATCTCTATGTGGATAAGACCGACATGGTATGGCAGCTTGCAAATGGTGATAAATACAACTATTTGAGCCGCCCCCGCCGTTTCGGAAAGTCGTTGCTATGCTCTACGCTCAAGTGCTATTTCGAAGGACGGAAGGACCTCTTCGAAGGACTTAAGATTATGCAGATGGAAAAAGACTGGGTCAAGCGCCCCGTCATATACCTGAGCATGAGCCTTGGAGGCTCTTCCGTACAAACACTAAGGGAGTACTTGCACAGCGCATTGTCTGCTTATGAAAAGATATATGGGAAGAACCCCGACGAACAGTCTTTGGGCAATCGACTGAATGGTATCATACAGAGAGCCTACGAACAGTCGGGTGTACAGATAGCGGTCATTGTAGACGAGTATGACGTGCCTTTGCAGCACACCTTTGCAACCGGCCAGCATGACGAATGCAGGGAAATCTACCGCAACTTTTTCACAGGGCTGAAGGACTATGGCTATTGCATCAAGTGTGTATTCGTTACTGGTATCACGAAGTTTACGCAGATTAGTCTATTCAGCATGCTCAACACGCTGTCCAACGTAAGCTTTGATGACAAGTACTCTGCTATGTGCGGTCTGACTTACGATGAACTTTCCTCATCCTACCACGAGGAGATTAAAAGACTGGCATCCAATTACGGCATGAATGAAGATCAAACGCTCATGGAACTAAAAGCGATGTACGATGGTTATCATTTCTCACGCAACCTGCAGAATGTATATAACCCGTTCAGTGTGCTCAATGCACTGAACCGCTCCAGACTGAACTCCTACTGGATAGCCTCCGGTTCCAACGAGATGCTCAACAAGGTGCTGAGTAAGTTTATCCATGAGCTGCCGTCTCTGGACGGAAGCTATATTGATGCCGACTATCTGGAGATGAGCGATGTCAACATGGACGAACCGAAACTGTTCCTCTACCAATCAGGCTACCTTACCATCAAGACTGTAAAGGGAGACAACTATGAGTTGGGGTACCCCAACAAAGAGGTGAGGAAAGCCATGTATGAGCTGGTATTACCTATGCTGATGCACAAGCAGTCTTCAGAGGTGAACTCGTCCATTCAGAAACTGAAAATGCATCTTGGCATTGGCAATGTCGATGAAGCCATGCTTTGCCTCAAAGCACTGATAGCCGAAACGCCTTATAGCACGCAGAAAAAAGAACATTTTGTCTTTGAGGAGCATTTCCGCTTCATCTTGAAGAACATCCTCTATCTGTGCTGCTTCGAGGTGAAGGAAGAACTGGAGATGTCTTCTGGAAGAATAGATTTGGTGGCAGAAGGCAAGGGCTACGTATACGTAATGGAGCTAAAGATGGATGACAATGGTGGAGTGGACTCAGCAACCAAGCAGATACAATCCCGCCAATATGCCGACATCTTTGCGGCAAGTGACAAGAAAATCATCAGCTTAGCCATCGAATTCTCCAAAGCAAGCAGGGGGCTGAAAGACTGGAAGGTGGTTAAGGATAATTAAAATGCTACATTTGCAAGCAAAAACGGAGAGCTATGAAATATCCTATAGGAATACAGAGTTTCGAGCAACTTAGAAAGGGTGGTTTTGTCTATGTGGACAAGACTGCTCTGATGTGGAAGTTGGCGCAAAACCATATTTGCTTTCTGGGTCGTCCAAGACGGTTCGGAAAGAGTCTGCTGGTGTCTACGCTGGAGAAGTACTTCCTGGGACAGAAGGAACTATTTGAGGGACTGGCCGTGGAACAGTTGGAGACGGAGTGGAAGCAATACCCCGTTTTTCGACTGGACTTCAATACCGGCAACTATCTTAATGATGGTACTCTGGAAGAGGTAATAAGGGCAAGCATTAGGAAATGGGAGAAAGCCTATGGAATAGAGCCAGACTCGGAAGACTATTCTTTGCGTTTTGCCAGGATTTTACATGAGGCACATATCCAAACTGGATTAGGAGCTGTCGTATTGATAGACGAATACGACAAGCCCATATTGGATGTAATAGACCTTGACTTCAAGGTGGAGCACTTGGGCGTGACTATGACACTGGAGGAAAAGCACCGCAGTATTTTGAAGTCTTTTTACACCACGTTCAAGGGGGCGGACGAAGATTTGAGGTTTGTATTCCTTACGGGAGTCACCAAGTTCTCGCAGATAAGCATGTTCAGCGGTTTCAATCAGCCTAATGACATTAGCCTTAACCGTGATTACGAGGCCATCTGTGGTATAACCAAGGATGAGTTACTGAAATATTTTTCTGAGCAAATTCAAGAATTTGCGGAAGACTATGGATGTAGTTTCGACGAAATGGTCGAGTTGCTGAAACGGAAATATGACGGCTATCACTTCGGTAAGCGACTGACAGATATCTTCAATCCGTTCAGTCTCCTTAACGCGTTTGACCACATGGACTTGGGCAGCTATTGGTTCAAGAGTGGCACGCCGACTTATCTCGTGCGCCTGTTGTCACATTTCGACCAAAACTTCAATGAGTTGATAGGACGGTATTATTCCACCTCGCAGTTTGACGACTATAAGGCTGATGTAGAGAGACCGTTACCCATGATTTACCAGAGTGGTTATCTTACCATCAAGGCATACGACCGTGACACTGCCACTTACCTGCTTGACATCCCAAACAACGAGGTGAGGGAGGGGCTTATGGTGGTGCTTGCCAACAGTTACCTTAAGTCAAAAGAGGACTCCGCCAGTTGGCTGATAGAGTCCGTACACCAACTGAAACAAGGCAAGCTGACGGAGTTTATGGACTCGCTCACGGCCTTCCTTGCCAGCATCCCCTACAGCGCACGTCGTCGAAAGGATGAAAAGGAATATGAACGATACT
>CAVDKC010000222.1:0-4514 GCA_963609615.1 Oribacterium sp. | reverse complement strand
CGCCGTCAGAATACCGGGAGAAGGCAAAGGCAGAGAAAGAATAAAATCCTTCCTTCGTATGGGAATGTAAACATCCTTCCATCTTAAGGAAGCCAACGGATATGAAAACAAGACGAAGGGGATGTCGCAAATCGCTGCGGCATCCCCTCCTTGTTTCTTTACTAATCTACTAAACTAATTACGTTTCGCATCACCTGAAAACATTCTATAAAACCTAACAAAAAATCTGAATCTATTTTATAAACCTAAAAGACTGTATCTCAAAATTGTCCTCGGAAGACTCGACTACGAAGTAGAGTGGCGTAGCTTTCTTAGCTTTAAGAGCCTTTGACGAAGCAGCATCCAAATTGATGGTTTGCCATAGTCTTTCTCCCGAAGCATCCAGTGTTAAGGTAGCCAAGACTTTACCGTTCTTGCGTCCCTCACGAAGTGTTATACGCCCCTCTCCAGTGGAAAGCACCTGCATCTGGCGTGGTTTCTTGCCAAACTCCAGGTTATTGAATCGCAACCAGTCTCCTGCTTTCATCTCCGTGATGTACTGGGCAGGGCGCTTGCCCTGGATGCGAACGAGTCTCATGCCCTCACGGTCATCATACTGGGTGAAATCTACGGTATCAAAAGCATCGTAGTGATTGCCTCGCACCTTACTCGTCAATAGGAAAGAATCGAAGTCTGCATATCCACCATTCGTTCCATCGAGGTTGTAATGGCAAAGAGTATGGCGAATACCCAAAAAGCCCCAGAAACCAGACTCCTCTTCTCCGCCAAAACGATTGAATTGCTTACCATTTAAGCTATAAGAGAACAAGAGCGTACCTCGGCGAGTGACCTCTACACGAAGATAGACACGGTCAGCTTGCATGACACCTTGCTTATTCTTCTTGCCGATAGCCAAAGCGACCTTGGCAACCTCAGGCTTTTCACGATAACCAGCACGCAACTGCAAAGAATCTCCTTGTGTCGTACGCAAAACACCCAGCTGGAAGAGATTGCTTCCCATGATGCCTGTACCCGCAAAATCGCCCTTCTGCAAGCCCTTCAAGTCGAGAGCCACAGTTACAGTACTTGAAGGTCCAGAAGCTTTCTGTGTGAGCGAGTTTCTTGCCCAATAGAACCCTGCTGCTGGGATGGAGTGCAAACGAAGATAACCAGAACGCTCTGTTAGGCTCCATTTATCCTTGACAGGAACATGATTGAACTCCCATACCAAAGACAACTCCTCGCTGGAGAAGTCATCGCTATGCTGAGGGAAAGAAAGCGGTTGGACAGGGAGATTAGGCTTTCGATAAGTCACCACACCTTTACCAGGTTTCCCTTCTGGTCCGACAACAGGCCAATCATCTACCCATCGCATAGGATAGAGCATGAGGTCACGCCCCATATAGTCTCTGTCTTGGAAAGTGAATGCCCAAGACTCGCCATTTTGTGTTTCTACATAACCACCTTGATGCACACCAGCACCCGCATAGTTGATGTCATCCTTGATAAGCACCTTGGTCTCGTATGGACCGTAGATATTCTTGGAGCGACTTATCATCTGCACGCCATCATAACCCAAGGCTGGATTGAAAATGTAATAATAGCCATTGCGCTTATACATGTGGCAGCCCTCAAAGAGATGACCATAACCTTCAGGTGCTTTGATGATGAGCTTGTCCTCTGCATCAGAATCTACACCAGTGGCATCATCCTTGACACGAGTCAGGTAAATCTTCGTCTTGCCATGGGTGACATACTTCTTGCCATCATCATCGATGAAGAATCCTGGGTCATAGAGGGTCTTGTTGTATTTATACATCTTATAAGGTCCCTCAGGACGATCGCTCTTATACATCACGAAACCATCATCCTTGATGTTGACACCGATGTAATAAACACCATCTTTGTATTTGAAGGAAGGAGCCCAACAGATGCGGCTATAAGCTGTCTTGCCTCCCTCCATACGATACTGCGGTTGGAAGTTGATGGAATCGTAGGCATGGCCGATAATCTTCCAGTTGATCAAGTCCTTGGAATGACAGATTGGAATACCTGGCATACATACGAAAGACGAACTCACCAGATAGTAATCCTCCCCCACACGAATGATGTCGGGATCAGGATAATCGGCATGGATAACCGGATTGGTAAACGTGCCATCACCATTGTCAGAAGACATGCGAGCGTTATCGTTCTCGACTCCTCGCCCCTTGTCTTGCGCAGCGAAGGCACAAGACAAGGACATCAACGCTACATAAACTAACAATTTTCTCATCACAAAAGTAAAAACTATTAATTAAAACCAAAACGCCTTACTTGATAACCACCTTCTTGCCATCCACGATGTAGATGCCCTTCTGCAGCTGGGAAGAGTTGACCTTCATGCCGCTTATGGTGTAAATCTGCGCCTCCTTGGTGGTGGCGGTGCTAACCTCCGCAATGCCCGTTGATGGCTTTGCCGTTAACTTGATGTTGCCAACGTTGAAGGTGTATTTCGAACCTTGGAAGTTGAAGATGAGGTAACGCAGTCCTGCTGGCAGTACACTGGTGTCGATGCTATGCTCCACAAACTTGCCCCAGTCGCCAGTGTTCTCTATTGTCACTGTGCCTGTCCAGTCCTTGTTGCCGTCAGCATCTGTGATGTCCATTACCAAACTCGGCTCGCTGTTCTTTGCCGCCGCCAGGAACGAGATGGTGTAAGTCTGCTCTTTGGTATTGTCGATGACGAAGCTCCAATACTGGCCGTTGCGCACATTGTCTATGGTAGCCATGCCGTCCACGTCCTTGATGGAACCGCCCGTCTGTGTGGCTTTTGTCAAGTCGAAATACTCGTCCGATGGCAGAGTGATGGCATTCGTGCCGTCTATAACGCTGGGAGTCAGGGGACCTGTCGTGGCTATGTCCTCACCTGTCTTTTCGCCATCGGCATACTGCGCCTCGGTGATGTCTGCCACGAGCGAGTTGATGTAGTTCTCCAGGTTGGTGTATCCGTTGGCAGCCACCTTCGCTCCGTCCGTAGCATCGTTGGGGTCCAGTCCGTTGGCAGTCTCCCAGGCATCTGGCATACCGTCGCTGTCAGTGTCTACGGGGGCTGTCGTGCTGTTCAACTTTGGCCATGCGTCGTCGCCGTCAGTCTTCGCCTCGTCCTGTGAGTCTATGATGCCCGGACGGTCCGTCTCATTTGCCCCTGTAAATTTGGTCTTGCCATTCTGTACATCGTCGGCAATGATCTTGTCGAGAGCATCGCGGTGTAGGCTGGCACCAGCGTATGCCACCACCTTCTCGAAAGCCTTGTCGGGGGTATGCGTGGTGACAAGGGCGAACGGCATGGCAGCTTCAGCCTTTATGGTGTCGCGGGTTGTGGCGTTCCATCCGTATTCCGCTCCGTCGCCTATTTGGTTTATGACGCCTATCTTCCAGTTGTCGTTCGTCACGTCCGTCCATTCGGTGTTCTTGTTGCCGGCCACGTAGTAGTGTCCCCATACGTATTCGGACACCTCGTCGGTATTCTTGCCTTGGGCATCCTTCACGTAGTGCGTGCCATGGCTAGTGGCGAGGATGCGTTTCTGGTAGCCGGCATCACGTGTTTGCGTCAGCGGACCGGGCTTGTAGTAGTTGTTCACGATGTTGATGCACATTTCCTCGCCGCCGTATGCGCCGTTGCCGCCCCAGTTGTATACGACGTTGTTGCGCCAGTCGGTGGGGTGCTCCTTGGATGTGTCGTCGCCGCTGCGGAACACGTAGCGAGGCGTGCGCGAGTCGTGGTGGGCTATGAGGTTGTGGTGGTATGTGGTGCGTCCGCCGCCCATCATGGCTCCGTATCCGTGTGCGCCCTTGGAGTGGCCTGACTCACGCAGACTCTGGTATGCCATGCACCACTGCACGGTGGTGTTGCGGTTGCCGTAGACGGCAAGACACTCGTCGATGCTCCAGCTTACGGTGCAATGGTCTATGATGATGTTGGCACCGTCGAAGCCGCCCAGTCCGTCGCCTTCGTGACCGCCGTCTCCGTCGGTGCGGCTCACGTGGCGGTTGCCGCAGCGGAAGCGCAGGTAGCGCATTATGACGTTAGGTCCCTTGATGACGAAAGGCCAGTCGGCGATGCAGATGCCGTCGCCCGGCGCTGTCTGTCCGGCGATGGTAACGTCGCCATTGGTAAGGTCAAGCTGGCTCTTGAGGAATATGGTGCCGGAGACGTCGAAGACGATGGTGCGCGCACCCCTCTGGTTGCAGGCATAACGGAATGAGCCCTTTTCGCCCGTATCCTCGAGTGTGGTGACGTGGTAGACTGCGCCGCCGCGACCGCCGGTGACGTACATACCGTAGCCCTGCGCTCCCGGGAAAGAAGGGACTTTTGTGCTCGCCTGTACAGCCGAGGTCGTTATGAGCATACTGCCGATGAGCATGCCGCCGAAAAGATTGTTGAGTAGCTTTTGGTTCATAAGATTTGTAGTTATTAAGTTGTCAAAAGTGGAAGCCTTATATATAATAAGGTATATGTCCGAATGTGAATGGGCTATCCCTTTTGTTCGTTT
>CAVDKC010000221.1:0-4668 GCA_963609615.1 Oribacterium sp. | reverse complement strand
GAGGATGCCCAGCCGGTAGTGCAGTGCATGAACTCGTACGAGGCAGTACACTCGGTGACGGCAGAAGAGGCAAAAGCCTTGGTGAGCGGTCTGTGGAAGAGCGACAAATATGCACCCTACGAGCACCAGTACTTGTGCTGGAAAGCCCTGTTGGCAGAAAAGACAGCCGACGGATTGCCCAAGTCGGTATGTGTGACAACAGGCACAGGTTCGGGAAAGACCGAGTGTTTCATGATGCCACTGGTGAAGGACTTGCTGGATAACCGAAAACAAGACCAGGTACAGGCACTCTTCCTCTATCCACTCAATGCCCTGATGGAAGACCAGAAGCAGCGATTGGAAGAACTCTTGGACGGAACCGACCTGACTTATACCGTGTTTAATGGCGACCTGCCCGAGCAGGAGCCTAAGGCAGACGACCATACCGCCAACGCCGAGCATATAAGAAAGCGCATCATGCAGATACGCGGATGGGACGAGAAGACAAAGGACTATAGATTCAAGCATCTCCTTTACACTCGTGACCAAGTAAGAAAGAACCCGCCCAACATCTTGCTTACCAACCCCACGATGCTGGAATATATCCTGCTGCGTGCCAAGGATGCCGTGCTGACCAACCCCGAGCTGAAGAGTCTGAGATGGGTGGCGATAGACGAGACACACACCTATACAGGAGCAGGTGCCGCCGAACTGGCGATGCTGCTGCGCCGTGTGTTGCTTGCCTTCGGTGTATCGGCAAACCAAGTGCGCTTTGCCACTTCTTCTGCCACTTTCGGCAACGGAGCAAACCCCGAAGAAGAAAAACGACAGTTACAGAAGTTTATCAGCGGAATCACTGGCTTGCGCCCCGACCAAGTGTGCGTGGTGGGCGGCAAGCGTATCGGCGAGGACTGCATACCAGCCAATGAGGACGGCGCGAAGTGGCGGATGCTCTTTGACAGAGAGTATGTTCCGCTGAACGAAATGATAACAGAAGGAAAGTCCATCGAGGAGAAGCTCACCTTGCTCGATGAAGTTTGCGACCGTGTACCTATGAAGGACGGCATGCCGCAGCTCAAGGCGAAGGTGCATTACTTCTATCGTGTGCCCAACAACGGACTCTATGTCCGCTTGACCGAACATGAGGACGGGGCATTCAAACTCTACACCATGAACAATGCCAAGGAGGACGAGAAGAACGACCCCTTGCTGGAACTGAGCCGCTGCAAACACTGCGGTGAGTATGTGGCATTGGCACAAATCAATAATCAACCGGGGGATGACTTTGGCAAATACAAGGCTGTGGAGCGTGAGGACAGTGATATGTTTGATCTTGCGGAAGAAGGTGATGAGGAACAACAGCAGCCACTTGCCATCATCGGACTCTCGGACAAAGACAATGAGAACGGAGACAATAACGTGTCCATGGAGATAATGAACGGCAAATTGTTGTCTTCTACTGCAAGAACCCTCTCGTCTACAGGTTGGCATCTGGTGGTGAACACCAAGTGCCGTTGCCCGCACTGCAACAGCAAACTGACGAAACGCAGAAACAGCGACGAGGATGTGGGCAAGGATATGGAGGAAATGGCAGACAGTGCCTATCTGATGAAGTTCAGGACATCGCCAGAGTTCATCTCCCGACTGTTGGCTCCGTCGGTACTTGACAATCTCGACAAAGTATCTTCTACAGATGCAGACAAGATAGTCTTGCACGATGGTCAGCAATACCTCAGTTTCGCTGACAGCCGACAGATGGCGGCAAAGGCTACTATGAAGCAGAATCTGGAGCAAGAACGAGACTGGGTGTATAGCCGTATTTTCCATGAGCTTTGCCGCAAGGTGGAAAATCAAAGGACCGTGGATGCAGAGATTGCCAAGCTACAATCCGAGTTGCCAAACTATGTGACAGACGTTGCGAAGTTGACAGAAATAGCAGGAAAGATCCAAAAGCTGCAAGCATCCAAGAAGTCATGTCTCACATGGATGGAAGTGGCAAGTCTGTTGAAGAACGACAGGCTTAGCAAGGTGTTTTGCGCACAGTTTGTGAAGCGAAGCAGCGACAGCGAGGAACTCGATGTGAATGGTAACATACGCAATGACGTGATGGACAAATACATCCAGTCTATCATGGTGATGTACCTGTCTTCACGTCCTGTATCAGCAGCAGCCCCGGAAACCTTAGGACTCTTCTGCACCTGCTATCCGCAGATTGAACGCATCGAGTTGCCTGAGGCTGTGGAACGTTTCAATGAGAACATTCACAACGAGGAAAACAAGATAAGCAAGGAGGATTGGCACCATCTCATACAGATATTCATGGACTATACAGTGCGATCCAACCAGTCTTTGTATCTGAAGATTGCAGACTCCAATCCGATAGACATCTTTGCCTGCGAACGTTTTGCTACGGAGAAGCCTCGCCGCCGTCCAGTGAAGGAACCAGTTCTTGACCCGAAGAAGATGTCGAATGCACGTACTGTGCGTTTCATCTGCGAACTGCTGAAACAAGACCAGGGTGGAAACGCCTCAGAAGCCTATCGGGAGAATTTCAGCTTGATTAGCAATCTGATGAAAGCCCTATGGGAAGACGTTACCCGTGAGGGTGCCGAGTTGCTGCAGTTGTCACAATCGTGGGACAAGGATGGGCAGTGCTTCGTTACAGACAAACAGAAGGATGAAAATCCTCCTTATCGTATGAACTTGAAAAACTTGTGCTTCAAGCTCTACGAGGATGTGTATCTATGTGATACAAATACAGATGCCACCCAACAGCACACGGTATGTCTGCGCCCGATAGAGAACCACTTCAAGAATTTCGCACCCTATCTTGGCGGCAACAAGGTATGCTTACTCCAAGAAGAATGGCATGAGCGATGGCTTGCATTCCCCACCACGCAAGCCATGTCGAAAGAAGAAGTAAGGCTCTGGGCGAAAGATAACAGACAGATTCTTTGGAACAACCATCTATGGGGAGAGAACGGCGTGTTTGAAAATCGCCTGACAGACATCTACGCCCAGCCCAACCTCTTTATACAGGCAGAGCACACGGCGCAGGTGGACAAGGACGTTTCGCGTACGTTACAGACCGATTTTAAGGAGCACACCATCAATATCCTTGCTTGCTCTACCACCATGGAAATGGGCGTAGACTTGGGCAACTTGGAGGTGGTGATGCTTACCAGCGTGCCGCCTATGCCATCCAACTACAAGCAACGTGCTGGTCGAAGTGGCCGAAACAATAAGGTGAAAAGTGCATGTATTACATTGTGCGGAAGTGATGCCATCGGTCTGCGAACTCTGTTTAATCCGATTCCTTCCATCATCAGCCGACCCGTATGCGTGCCAATGGTTGACTTGATGAGTCCACAAGTGGTACAGCGTCATGTCAACTCTTATCTAATACGTTCGTTTGGCGTGTTCAAGGACGGCGACTGTGGAGGACGGTTGACACAAGCTGTCTATAACTATTATTCCAATTTTATAGGAAGAAAAGAAGGCAATCATGCGGTAGTGGTTAAACCAGAAGACAATGAGGAGTGCTCGCCGAACAACAAGTTGGGTGACCAGACTGGAACCATGTACGAGGTATTCAACCAAAAGTGCATGAACGCTCTCGATGACGACATACGGGAAGGTCTGGAGCAATTGTTGCGAGGAACTGTATATGACGGCATGGTGACGGAAGTGGTGGACAATGCACTGGAAGACAACAAACGTTGCTACAAGGAACTGAATATGAAACTGGAAGACCTGAAGTTCGCTTTCAGAGATGCCTCCAACGACAAGTTCCGCACGTTGTTGAAGATGCAATATTATGAGGTGTTACTTGAACGGTTGCTCAATTTCTGGGCTACCCACCGATTCACGCCCAATGCAAACATGCCTGTTGAGGTACTGTCTCTCGACTTGAACAGCCTTGGCTCGTCCACAGCCTATCGCACTACGGCTTCATCCAACCCCTCATACGGCTTGCGTGAGGCCATCGCACAATATGCTCCCGGCAACAGCATCGTAGTGGACGGAGTGGTATATGTAGTGAGAGGCTTACAGTTTGCCAACATGTACCAGGGCGCACGTTCATTCAAGCAAATTTACAGGAACTCCGAGAAATGCGTCATTGACAGCGGCTCGTCGCTGGACAACAAGCAACGGTGGAGTGTCAACGGAAAGGTCGGATTGGAGTTGGTGCAACCCGTAGGGTTCGTGCCTGACATGAACGAGGACAAAAGTCGAGTGATAGACAACAACAGATACACCCACGTCAACGCACAGTTGATAGGTACGACCGATTGGGCTGACCTCGTGACAGAGCCGCACCTGTTCTCCGTGAGAAGCAACCGTGACTCTGGCTATGCCCAGATTCTCTATTACAACGAGGGTACTGGCTATGGATATTGTATGTGCGCAAAATGTGGACGAACGGTGCTGGAAAATGACGTGGCAGACCCTGACGATACGCTTGGCAGTTTGCCGTATGACATGAATACACGTGTTCACAAGAAGAAAAACCCGGATGACCCAGACAAGCCGCTTTATCATTTTGCCGTGGCAGGAAAGGATGCACGTAAATATTGTGTCGGTTCGCACGACAGTACGGCCATTCGTCGCAACATCATCATTGGAGGACTGATACAGACCGACTTCTCGGAGATAAGGATACGTCACAAAGGACAGAAGAAATGGATG
>CAVDKC010000220.1:0-4726 GCA_963609615.1 Oribacterium sp. | reverse complement strand
ACTTTTTTCGTTATAACGACAGCTCGTTATCCAGAATCTTCGTTTATCTGACTAAATAACAAGCAGTTATGAGTCCGTAGAAGCAGAAATCCATTTTAATACTAAACGCTTGATTACCAGCTATTTAGAGTTAAAATTAGTCTGAAAATCATTCGTTTTTCTTATTTATTAACTGTACTTTTGTGGTGCATTTCCTTTCCGAAAGGCTGGGAGATGTGCCACATTTGTTTTTAGCATATTCAAAAAAATTGACATAAATGAGCAACATCAAAAATTCAGAAACAGAGAGTGTAAAGGAGCCAGTCGAGAAAATCAGTACTAAGCTCAAATTCGTGAAGTCAGACAAGACCGATGCTTATGTCGGCTTTGTGTCACAGAACCCCAAGACAAAGCGTTATTGCGGTGTTCGCCAGGATTCGCCTTACCCCAAGAAGGTGTGTGTGCTGGATAAGAAGCTGACGTGCGAGATTCTTACTAACGTCCTGTATGACGTGGAGCTTATCCCGATGCACGAGCGTAACGGCTATGTGGTGATTTCCGCTGTACCTTGCGAGTTCAAGGCTACCATCGAGACATCCTACATTCCGAAAATCCAGTACCGAATTGACGTGAGATTCGGTAACAAGTGTATCACTTTCGATCCGATGGATGGAACAAAGGAAAGCGTCAAGAAACTGTCTGCTTGCCGTGCTGTTCTGGAGAAGCGTGTTGACATCAAGAACCTTACACAGGTGGTTGATGACTTTGACGCTGCTGCAAACTCATTACTTAACAGAATGTTGGCTGATGGACTTGCAAGAAAAGTATATCGCTAAGAAGCCTAAACTTCCTCGAAAGAGGAAGAAGGCTGCTATCAAATCACAGGGGCGTGATTGGTACAGGAAAACCATACAGCTATATAAGGTTACACAGAAGAACGGACGCTTTTATGAGCCTGTCTGCAAATTCTGGGTAAACGATGCCGTAAAGCTCGTTCCATGCGGCAGGAAGGATGGTAAACTGTTAGTCGCTCCTATGCCAACAAGGTATTGGTAACATGAATAGGCCAACTGAAGGAATTGCGGTAGATGCTGCTCATTCAACCAAAAATCTGGTGACAGAGTTCCAAGGAATTGACCTTGCTACTGGCGAACAGATTTTCTATAAGAACTTAGGGAATCAGACGGTAAACATAGGTGAGTTCCTGGGAGTGGTTGAAGCTGTCAAATATATCATTGAGAATGACTTCCAGCCACGACATATATATACAGACAGCGTGACGGCTCTAACGTGGTTCAAGAACAAGGCAACTGCTTCCTACAAGAAGTGTAGAGACCTCCAGAAAGCGGAGATTTTCTTGAAGGCTTTTGCCTATGACGTAGATTCAATAGAAGTCAGTCACTGGAATAACAGGGAATGGGGCGAGACTCCAGCTGACTTTGGAAACAAATAAGCGGGAAGTACAACCGATCGAAGGCACGAGCAACTTAGGAAAGTTCACGCTTTTTGGCCATTTTGCGTGAGAAGTTTAGATTCGTCCAGAACGTAGGCTGGCGGTGTGGTACCGAGCAGGGCATTATATCGGTACATTTGGAGGTTATGGTAGAAGCCTTTTATCCATAATTTACGCAAAACTTCCAGGCTTGTGGGTTCGATTCCCACGCCTCCACAAAAGTAAACATGATGTAATCTTACATAATGGAAGCTCTGGTTCGTGAGAATAGGAGCATTTTCAAAAAATATCACTGAATTTACAAACTTGTTGAAATCTTGTTTGCTATTCATAAACGTAACAACATCGCAGAGTAGAGCAGAGGTAGCTCGCCAGGCCCATTACCTGGAGGTCACTGGTTCGATTCCAGTCTCTGCAACTAACAAATGATTTATGGGGTTGTAGCTCAGATGGCAAGAGCGTATGTTTTGCAAGCATAGGGTCGTGAGTTCAAGTCTCACCTTCTCCACAAAGCGATTTGTCATTTGGATGCCGCTGTATTCAGTTAGGAAGATATGCAACGTGATACCTTGTGTGTTAGATGGTGCGAATCCATCCAGCGGTTCAAAGTTTAGTTTTGAGGTTAATTAGGTTGTTTAGTAGGATTGTGAGGCAAATTGGTTTTGATTGTTTTACCAATTTGTCTCTTTTTACTTACAATCATTGACCGACTGGACTATGAGTAGGCAATTTAACAAGAATATATGAAAGTAATTAGTAGAAAACAACTTCCTGCACAGGCTCACTGGTTTTGGAAGGCTCTTACAGCGTATTTGACGCTTGAACACTTTAATGTTCCTGGATGGATGTATGGCGTAGTCGGCTGCATCTTTGTTCTCTCGCTCATTGGCTTGGTTTATACTTGGTGCAAAGAGAAGGAAACATACATCAACCTTTAATTCAAGTGGGTATGCAGAAATATATCGGAACCAAAGCTGTTGCGGCAGAAACAATGAATGAGCTGGAAGCCTACGAGAAAGGCTACGCTCGCAATTATTCGGTAAGCGGTTATAGTGCTGGCCCACGCAAAGGCTATCATGTTCAGTACACCAATCCAGACGGCAGCGTGTATGATAGCTGGTCTCCCAAAGATGTTTTCGAGAAGGCTTACAAGATAGCCGACACTCCTCTTGATCGTATGGAGATTGAGTACGCTGAGGAATCGGAACGCCAAGAGAAAGGCGAGAAGTTCATTAAGAGCGAACAATTCTCTCGTTTGAACTATCTGGCAAAAACGCTTCTCTCAGCACAGAACGAGTCACAGCGTGAGTATTGCTACCTGTTGGCAGATAGAATGGCTCAGATGTCAAATAAAGAGGTATTCCCGACAGATTATGACTTCGGCACAGCTATCAAGTTCCTTAAAGCTGGCGGTGCTATCCGTAGAGCTGGATGGAACGGAAAAGGAATGTTTGTCATCAAGCAAGTTCCAGCCAACATCAAATCGGATGTCATTCCCAACATGCAGTCACTTCCCCAGATTGCCAAGGACATTTTAATGGCTCGCAAGGACGCTCATATCGACTATACCAATCAGATGCTCATCATCAATCCCGATGGCAGAGCAGATTCATGGGTTCCGTCATCCAGCGATGTATTCGCAAATGACTGGCAGCTTGTCAGGGAGTAGTTAAATTAACCACATAAATAATTTATATATCAGTTGCGGAGCCGCCACTTGCTCGTGATGAGTAGGTGGCGGTCATTTTTGTTAGATACAGGCTTGCATGAACGCCTGTTGCAGCTTGTATTGATTGTCTGCACTATTGCCGTTGTAATAGTGTTTCTGGATGACTTCTACGCTCGTTCCAGCAGCCGAGGCTATATAGGCTATCGGTAAGCCATGATCGAGCGCAACCGTAATTGCCGTGTGTCTGAAAACGTATGCGTACAAGTCGAAATCACATTGCAACTCATCACCTACATCTTTGAGCCATATATTGAGTTTCTGACGGAACTTCTTAAAGATGTAGTCCTTCGTAACGTGTTTCTTTTCTTCTTCGTCATCCATGATTGGGAACACATAACCATCCTTTGACCTTCCAGCATACTTACTGATAATCTCGTCCATCTTAGGCGTTATCGGAATCTCCACCATTTTGTGCGTTTTCTTGCGTCTGGCGAGGATTGTGTGGTTTCTGGTAATATGCTCCACCTTCAGCTTTATAACGTCACAGGGAGCGAAAAAAGACTGAAACATGAACACACAGAAATCGTAGTACAGCTCTACTTTCTCCCTGTCTGCCCATTCTGGAGTAAGGTTGAATACATCAACGTGCATGAAGTCTTTTATCTGCTCTTTGGTAAGCACGTCTGGACGCTTCATATCATCCTCATACTTGGTCGGATTGTAGTCGTTGAAATTGAAGTCACCGATACGCACAAGAGAGAAATCTACCTCACGGTCTTTTGATGCTCGCCCAAGAATAGCTCTAAAAGCCTTTGCCGTACCCTTGAAACCGTTGTACTTTGCAAATATTCCAGCTATCTTAGAGCAGAAGTCGTAGTCGATGTCAGAGAACTTGATGAGATTGAAGTCTGGAATGATTTTACGACACTTGGCAAGCAATTTCTCGTAGCACTCAAAGTTGCAGCCCTGCTTGCGCTTTTCACGCTCTATCACAACTTCAATGAATTGCTCCAAGAACATGGCAGAACCAGCAGCTTCTGTTTCTGTACCGTTAGCCTTACTTAGGATTTTAGAATGGGAGTAGTAGGACGCAACCTGTCGGGCGTTGTATTCTGGATGCTCCAAGCATAGTTTGTGGTAGATTTGCTTGAAATCCTCTAACGCCTTGTTGTTTTCCTGGTAGGAGGTTGCGTAGGTTGAAAAACGCTCCTTGTCAGCTTTCCAGTGTCTGAAAATGTTAGGATTACCAACAAGAATACTTTTGACGGATTTGTAGTACCTTTCCTTGCCCTCGCTTATACGAAGTACAAGAAAGCCGTCTCGTACAATGAATTTTAGCTTCACCATGATTTCGCCATTTAGTTAAAAATGTTAAAGAAGATGATGAACCAATGGATAGAAATTTCTCTGGATGATGTTCCGCACACAAGTCTGCACACCGTAGAAAGTTCGTGCCTTTACTTGTGAACCTTTCAGAATATTCGTTTTAATGGTTCCGTGCTACTTTCGTAGCTCAACTAAATAGCTCGTAACAAATGATTTAAGCACCTATTCGGCACATTTTCATTTTAACGAAAAGCGAGGAACTTTTTAAGGTTCCTCGCTTCTAAGCGGTGCGTACGAGA
>CAVDKC010000219.1:0-4979 GCA_963609615.1 Oribacterium sp. | reverse complement strand
CCCGAAGAAGGTATTGACAGAAACGCTTGGGTTGAAGGTGCGCTAAACAGTACATATCAATTTGATTTCGGGCCTTCGTTTGCTTACCAAATCCAGTTGTCAAAGAAATTGATACAGCTGGAACGTACATTCCTGAATAACGAAGATCAATTTGGACATGTAGAAGCGTTTTTGAGCGGAAACCCAACAGATGCGACTCTGTTAGACCCTACGGACACGGCAAGAAGAGAACCGAAATTCGTTGCTGCAACGGAATTGAATATCCCTGATGGTTTAAGCTCCTTGCGCTCAGAGTTATTCGATTTGATAAAAGACTCCGTTGACAACGACTGTGGTCTGACATGTACATTGGATTTCTCCAAGAATATGGGAGTTATCAAAAACTACCTGTCCGAATACGAGCAATGGTTGCGTGACATACAAAATGCAAATTTGAGTGAAGAACAGATTGTCTGTATTCAGAACCTTGATACGGTAAAACTTACCGTGGAGATGCCTGACGGTTCAAAAACAGACATCAAACTGATTGCTCCACTGCATCCGCTGCGTTTGGCATGGATGGTGAACCTATATGAGCTTTATGAAGATTGGGAAGAAAAGACTCTAGAAAATCCGAAGTATCGAAAGGCATGGTTTAGAAAACTGGACAAACTCTTCCAAGGGAAAATCCCTATGGATATAGCTCCTTTGGTATTGAGTGAAAGTTCAATGCAAGAGGCGTATCAGTATATAGGAGAACTGACCTTCGGATGGGGTACATACGCCCAGCCTACATTTGGACAAGATGAAGCATTCGCTTCGGGCTACCGCCAACTAAAATCATATACAGCCATGTTGCTTAACGTGGCTCGTGAAAAGCGTATAGACAGCGACGTGAGTCTGGACTTGGTGGTACGCCATATCTTCAACTATGCGTTGTCTCATCCATATACAGACAAGCTGATTATCAATCTGTTTAATGCTGGCGATGCAGCTATCTTTGCAAAAGCATTAGTTGAAGTTGAGAAAATCGGGCTGGGAAGTGACTTGACGTATGAAATACGCCTGTTCTCTGATGACAATATGTTGCAGTCAGGTGAGTCTCTAAAAGACTTACTTGCACCTGATTCTGCCACTGTACCTGAAGCAGAGGTGTTTTCCCAGGCTTCAGCAAACAGACTATTTCCTAAGTTGCGCTTTTCTTTGAACAAGATTAGTGACTTCATCAATGACCACGACAAGTATCAGTCGCACCTGTCATTCTTGGTAAATCCATTCGCAGTTCATACTGAATTGGTACGTCCTGATGAGTTAAGCCGTTCGTTCTATTTGAACGGTACGATCTGTCGTGATGTTGTTAGTGCATCTCAGGAAGGTAGGTCATTTGTATGGAACAGATATTATTCCAATAAGATTATGCCTAACCCTGTGTCGGAGTCTGCCAATCTGGAAGTAGGCTTGTTTGCGAAGATTCAGGAGACTACAGGTAAGTTGTTGTCATCAACCTTGGAGGAGTCTGTACCTGCAACGACGCTGCGACTGAAAGAGAATGACATGATGTTGCTGTCTTTTATCCACGACAGTAGTGATTGGGTCATCACGTTTGACAAGAATATGGGACCTGAGTTCTATGATTTGCCTTGTCTTGGTGATAACGACATCCCATATCTCCTTGACTATGTTCCTGGTGAGGAAGCAACGGGTGTTTCTTCCTATCTGACTACCAAGCCAACAAGTGAAATTGGAGCTATGATGATTCCACTTTTCCATGAATATGGCATCAACTTGGAAAAATATGAAAACTTCAAGCAGATACTTGAAGACGTGCGTTCTGTAAGTAGTTCGCTGATTATGCAGGTGAACGCAACTTCCCGAAAGGGATTTGAGGTTATTGGTACGACTCTTTGCAAGCGATTCTTAGAGAAAAAACATATCACAAAAGAGTCTTTCCTTATCCCGATTGACTTGCATAAAGAGTTGTTTGTGGATTTGGATAACGAGAACAAGGAACGCGCCGACAATCTGGTGGTGAAGCTTGACCCTGCCAAGAAGGAGATTCTATTTACTGTAGTAGAGATTAAATGCCGTAACGCTCATTATAATGCAGAGGAGCTGCATGCTAAGGTAGTAAATCAGATAGAGAATACTATCTATGCACTACGCTCTCATTTTGAAATAGCCGTTGATGGCTATGACCGCTTAGATAGAGAACTTAAAACGATTGAACTTAAATCGTTTTTGGAGTTCTATATCCGCCGTTCTATGCGTTACGGACAACTTAACCCAGAGTGTGCCCACGAATATTTGTTGTTCTTGAGCAAATTGGCAGATGGCTATTCTATTCGCTTTAAGCAGCTTGGTGTTATCTTTGATTTTACCCAACAGGAGCGTCAGAAGAAGGATTACTATGGAAATGCTCTCATTTATACAATGGGAGAACCTGTCATCGGAGACATCCTCAACACCGATGCAACGCTTAATACTCAGGTACTCGAAGCTATGGACAGGGATTTCGTCAACTTCTTTGAGCCTACGTTTGCACTTCATTCAGAACCAGCAGTCGCTCATGTACCCGTAGAAAACGCGGTAAATGCAGCTTCTCAGAACGGAACTATGCCAAATGACGATTCTGAATATGAAATCATCATACCTAAACATCCTGTAGTGCCAAAAGAAGAGACAGAGAATCCAATTACAGCAAATAGCCAACCTTCCGTCTCGTTCACTCCAAAATCGGAGAATGATCCTACGCCTATGGAAGAGAGCATTTCCGTCACTGTTGAGACAAAGCCGACGGATAGCACCCCGTCCGATAATGATGTACCTACCGTACAACATACAGAAGAGCCTGTTGATCCCCATTATAAAGAACCAACTTGCGATGTCATCATAGGAAAGAATTCTGATAGTCCTCAATTCGGTGTTCTCGGAAAGATGGTAAGCAACGGACGGGTTATCGGATTAGATTTGAACGAATGTAATACCATCAGCCTCTTTGGTGTGCAAGGAGCTGGAAAGAGTTACACAATAGGCTCCATTACAGAGATGGTTCTTCGTCAGTTCTCTAAGGTGAACAAATTGCCTGCACCAATGGCGAGTGTTATCTTCCATTATAGCGACAGTATGGACTATGCCCCTGAGTTTACATCAATGGTGTACCCGAATGATGAAGCCGGTCAGTTGGCCAAGCTCAAGGCTGAGTATGGAGCAGAACCAGGCAGCGTTAAGGATGTTGTTCTGTTGGCACCCGAAAGTCAAGTAGAAATACGCAAGACAGAATATCCAGACATTGAAGTGCACAGCATAGGTTTCGACTCATCAGAGTTAGCGGTACGTGATTGGATGTTCCTGTTGGGAGCAATGGGGAACGACTCTACCTATATCAAGGAACTTAAACAGATTATGAAGGCATGCCGTCACAACATGAGTCTGCAAAACATCCGTAATGGTGTTGCAGAGAGCGACCACATGAGTTCTTCTCAACGCTCTTTGGCAGAGCAAAAATTGGACTTTGCGGAAGAATACATTACAGATGGGAATAAACTGCAACAATATCTCAAACCAGGCCGCCTTATCATTGTAGACTTGCGTGACGAGTTCATTGAGAAGGAAGAAGCACTGGGCTTATTCGTTGTGATGCTGAACATTTTCTCGTCTGTCATGCAGATAGATGGCAGAGCATTCAACAAGTTCATCGTCTTTGATGAAGCTCACAAGTATATGAACAACAAGGAACTGGTCGGTTCAATTACAACAGCCATTAGAGAGATGCGCCACAAAGGTGTGTCAATCATGATAGCAAGCCAAGACCCTATGAGTCTGCCAACAGAGATTATTGAGTTGAGTTCTATTGTAGTGATGCACAGATTCAGCTCGCCTGCTTGGGTTAAGCACGTTCAGAAAGCGATAACCCCTTTGCAGACATTGACTGCGACAGAGATGGCCGCCCTGGGTTCTGGAGAAGCTTTCCTATGGGCTAACAAGGCATCGGACAAGACGATTACTCAACGCCCAATAAAGATTAGTATTCGCCCACGTGTTACCAAGCACGGCGGTGACACTATACAAGCAGTAAAATGATGAAGTATTTTGAATACACGAACAAAGGTAATCGGGAGGAGAACCAAGACTATATTGTCCACAGTTCTCTCCCCGAGAACTCTGACATATTCATTGTGGCGGACGGTATGGGTGGCTACAGCGACGGTGCTGTGGCTGCAAAGGTAGTTTCGAATGCCATTGTAGAATTTGTAGAGGTAAACTTTAAACAATTCACACCATCAGAAATTCTCAGAGAAGCAATATCATTCGCAAATGACGCATTGATGCTTGAACGTATAGCATCATCCAACCAGAAAATGGGATGTGTGATAGCCGTCCTTCTTCTAACCGACGGCTATGCATACTTGACTTGGCTTGGTGATAGCCGTATATATATGTATAGGAATGAGCAAGAAGTCTATAGGACAGAAGACCATTCTGTAGTAAACGAACTTGCCAAAATGAAGACGCTCAGTGCTGATAGCTACGATAAGTTTTCATCCATTGTGACAAAAGCCATCATGGGTGATAGTCCTGTGGATGAAGCACCTATAAGAAAAGTAGCAGTAGAGGACGGCGATGTCTTCATCCTATGTACGGATGGGTATCATAAGGAACTTGATATGGTGTATGCAAGACGTTTCAATGAGTTGAGCAAGGCAGACTTTGAAAATAAAGCATCAACCATCTCTGATAATTTCTCGTTTATTAAAGTAGAATTATGATATTAAATGAGCAAATTATAAAGCAGCTAAAGGAAAAGTCTGGGTTGCTACTCGAACAAGCCAAAGACTATAGTGTCTTGGCAGGCAAGATTTTCTCAGAGACTGGAAGGAATATTGGAGTGACAACGCTTAAACGGCTTATGGGTACAGTCAACGACAGCCGTAAGACCAACGAGTACACGCTAAATACCATAGCGTTGTACTTGGGTTATGAGACGTGGCAAAACTTTACAG
>CAVDKC010000218.1:0-5240 GCA_963609615.1 Oribacterium sp. | reverse complement strand
AGTGCGGGTAGCGGCAAGACTACACTTGCCGAGAGTATGTTGTTTGAAGCAGGCATCATCAAGCGCAGAGGTTCTGTAGAGAATAAGAACACGGTGAGCGACTACTTCCCAGTTGAATTGGAATACGGCTACTCTGTTTTTCCCACCGTTTTTCATGTGGAGTGGAACAACAAGAAGCTGAACATCATAGATTGCCCCGGAAGCGACGATTTCGTCGGCGGAGCCATCACTTCACTGAATGTCACCGACCAGGCGGTCATCCTCATCAACGGCCAGTACGGTCCTGAGGTGGGCACGCAGAACAATTTCCGTTACACGGAGAAGTTGGGCAAGCCCGTCATCTTCCTCGTCAACCAGTTGGACTCCGACAAGTGCGACTTTGACAATCTCATCGCCACGATGCAGGATATCTATGGTCCCAAGTGCGTACAGATACAATACCCCATTGAGACGGGTTCCGGTTTCAATGCTCTCATTGACGTGCTGTTGATGAAGAAATATTCCTGGAAGCCCGAGGGCGGCGCGCCCACCATCGAGGACATCCCCGAGGAGGAGATGGACAAGGCGATGGAGCTTCACAAGGCACTCGTGGAGGCTGCCGCCGAGAACGACGAGGGATTGATGGAGAAATTCTTCGAGAGCGAGAGCCTCACGGAGGACGAGCTCCGCGAGGGCATCCGCAAGGGACTGGTTACCCGCAGCATCTTCCCGGTGTTCTGCGTCTGCGCAGGCAAGGACATGGGAGTGCGCCGACTGATGGAGTTCTTGGGCAACGTGGTGCCCTTCGTGAGCGAGATGCCTAAATTGCACAACACCCGTGGCGAGGAAATCACTCCTGATGCCGCCGGTCCCGAGAGCGTCTACTTCTTCAAGACGGGCATGGAACCGCACATCGGTGAGGTGAGCTATTTCAAGGTGATGAGCGGCTGCGTGAAGACAGGCGACGATCTGGCCAACGCCGACCGTGGCAGCAAGGAGCGCATGGGACAGATTTATGCCTGCGCCGGTGCCAACCGCATTCCCGTGGACCAGCTGAACGCCGGTGATATCGGTTGTACGGTGAAGCTGAAGGACGTGAAGACGGGCAACACTCTGAACGGAAAGGGTGCTGAGTGGAGGTTTGACTTCATCAAGTACCCCAACTCCAAGTACTCCCGTGCCATCAAGGCTGCCAATGCGCAGGATACCGAGAAACTGATGGCTGCCCTGCTGAAGATGCGACAGGAAGACCCCACATGGGTGGTGGAGCAGAGTAAGGAGCTGAGACAGGTCATCGTGCATGGACAGGGCGAGTTCCACCTGCGTACCCTGAAATGGCGTCTGGAGAACAACGAGAAGCTGAACGTCACCTTCGGCGAACCCCGCATCCCGTATCGTGAGACCATTACCAAGAAGGCTCGCGCCGAGTATCGTCACAAGAAGCAAAGCGGTGGTGCCGGACAGTTTGGCGAGGTACATCTCATCGTAGAGCCTTATGCAGAGGGAATGCCTGACCCGACGACCTTCAACTTCAACGGCCAGGAGTTCAAAATGAACATCAAGAGCCGTGAGGAGATAGACCTGGAGTGGGGTGGCAAGTTGGTGTTCCTCAACTCCGTGGTGGGCGGTGCCATCGACGCACGCTTCATGCCTGCCATTCTGAAGGGTATCATGGACTGTATGGAGCATGGGCCGCTGACAGGAAGCTATGCCCGCGACGTGCGTGTCATCGTCTATGACGGAAAGATGCACCCCGTGGACAGCAACGAGTTGTCGTTCATGCTGGCAGCCCGCCGTGCTTTCAGCGATGCTTTCAAGCAGGCTGGTCCCAAGATCCTGGAGCCCATCTATGACCTGGAGGTGTATGTGCCCGCCGACTTCATGGGCGATGTCATGAGTGACCTGCAGGGTCGCCGTGCGCTCATCATGGGTATGGACAGCGAGGCTGGCTACCAGAAACTGAGTGCCAAGATTCCTTTGAAGGAGTTGGCAAACTATTCCATCTCGCTCAGCTCCCTGACAGGCGGCCGCGCTTCCTTCACCACAAAGTTTGCCAGCTACGAGCTTGTGCCCAACGACATCCAGGGCAAGTTGATTGCGGAGCATGAGGCTGAATTGGCAAAGGAAAACGAGAACTGATAAAAACATCGCGTAAGTAATTGATATACTTTTTCTTTATCTTTTCTTGCGCGATGCCTATACAAAGTTATAGGGGTGGAGGCTTCACGACCGGGGAGTGGCATGGCTATCGCAGAATAGTTACATATTTTCTTTGAATTGAAAAAAAAACTTAAAAGTTGCGTTTCTTTTATGTTTTCTTTTGTGTATTCGGGAATTATTTGTAATTTTGCACCCTGTTTGGAATAGGTATCAATTAACGAATTAGAAAATTAAAGATAGAAATGTCTAAGATTTGTCAAATTACAGGTAAGAAGGCACAGTTGGGTTGCAATGTGTCTCACTCAAAGCACCGCACAAAGAGAAGCTTTGACGTTAACCTCTTCAGCAAGAAGTTCTACTATGTAGAGGAAGGTTGCTGGATTAGCCTCAAGATCAGTGCTGCTGGTCTTCGTCTTATTAATAAGGTAGGTCTTGATGCTGCTCTCAATCAGGCAGTAGCTAAGGGCTATGTAGATTGGAAGGACATTAAAGTAATAGGAGAATAAATATCATGGCAAAGAAAGCAAAAGGTAATAGAGTACAAGTTATCCTCGAGTGCACTGAGCATAAGAACAGTGGAATGCCAGGTACAAGCCGTTACGTGACTACCAAGAACCGTAAGAATACTCCTGAGCGTCTTGAGTTGATGAAGTACAATCCTATCCTGAAGAAGATGACTCTTCACAAGGAGATTAAGTAAGCTCTACAATAGAGGTTTATAACAATTTTATCAATTAAGAATAGACTATGGCAAAGAAAGCGGTCGCTACCCTCCACGAAGGTAACATGGATGGTCGTGCATATACAAAGGTTATCAAGATGGTTAAGAGCCCTAAGACTGGTGCTTACGTCTTCGATGAGAAGATGGTACCTAATGAGGCTGTTAAGGACTTCTTCAAGGATTAATTTCCTTGAAAGAGTTTGAATGAGATATTTTATCAAATTCACTTATATGGCATAAGGTCGTTACTCGAAAGAGTAGCGACCTTATTGTTTGAACTAAACGAAAGTTTTTCATTTTTTTGAGAATTTTGGACTGGGAGGCTAATGATTCTTTTGGAGCTAAATAGTCAAAATACAAAAACTCAAGTTTAGGAAGCACAAGCAATACATCCAATGTCTACCTTTAGATAGGGAGCCTTTAAAAAAAGGAGTCAGAAATAAGCCCTTTGGATGTATTAATGTTCAACCTGAAATACTTAAATCCTCAAAAGGGTGATAGTGTATACATTTTGCCAGGAGTTAAAGGTAATTATATGTATATAGATACTAAGGATAAACCCGTTGGCGGAATTAATTCAGTGAACACTAATTATGGAAGTAAAAAGGTGGGAAACGAATCTCTGGCTCGCATCCCACCTTTACCTATGAGGTATGATATAATGATTAGAGGATAGTCTTCACAGCCTCAAGCATACCTTTCTCCTGAATCAGGTCAAGATCCTTTTTGACAAGTGCTGTCAAGCCAGGAACTGTCTCGTTCAAGTTTTCGTGCCAAATATAGTCGAAACCAAGCACACCTTCTGCTACCTTCTGTGTATCGCCGGTAGTCCAAAGCTCAGTGAGCTTGTCGATAATCTTCTGGTCATCTTGAGGCTTAATCTCAGCTCCGTCAGCACGCTTTCCACCTTTGTAATAAGTGATGATGGCTGCAAGACCGAATACCAAGCCCTGTGGCAATTCACCCTTACGCTCCAAGTATACCTTTACGCCTGGGAGGTCACGTGTCTCATACTTAGGGAAGGAGTTGAGCATGATACTAGTTACCTGGTGGTCTACAAATGGGTTCTCGAAACGCTCCAATACATCCGATGCAAACTTCTGGAGTTCCTCCATAGGCAAGTTGAGGGTTTGCATCAATTCGTCGAACTGTACCTTGTGGATATACTGGCCAAGTACTGGGTGCTCGCAAGCGTCACGTACGATATTGACACCGCTGAGGTATGTTACAGGGCTCAATACGGTGTGAGGACCATTGAGCAATGTAACCTTGCGCTCGTGGTATGGTTTCTCGTTATCGGTGATAAGAACATGAAGACCAGCCTTGTGAGCTGGGAACTCTTCCTGCATCTGCTCTACGGTCATGTTCTCGGCCTTCTCAATTACCCAAAGGTGGAAGCTTTCAGCCTTTACTACGAGATTATCCTTGTAGCAAACCTTCTGCTGGATTTCCTTGATGGTATCGCGTGGGAATCCTGGTACGATACGGTCTACGAGAGTAGCGCATACATAGCAGTGATTGGTAAACCAATCCTTGAAGCCCTCATAGTCTGCGCCCATATCTTCCTTCCAAAGTTCAATATACTGATAGATGCACTCCTTGAGGTGATGGCCATTGAGGAAGATAAGCTCACATGGCATTAAGATCATACCCTTGGTAGGATCGCCCTCGAAGAACTTGTAGCGATGGAAAAGCAACTGTACTAGCTTACCTGGGTAAGAAGCAGCAGGAGCATCTGTGAACTTGCAGGAATCATCGAATGCAATACCTGCCTCAGTGGTGTTGGAGATAATGAAACGCATTTCTGGCTGCTCTGCGAGAGCCATAAATGCCTGGTTCTGAGAATATGGGTTCAAAGCGCGGCTGATGACGTCGATACGCTCAAGGGTATTGATGGCCTGACCATTCTCCTTGCCCTGAAGGTTAACGTGATAGAGGCAGTCTTGACCATTCAGCCAGTCTACCATACCGCCAGCTAAAGGCTGAACGACAACAACAGAACCATTGAAGTCTGTCTTCTTGTTCATGTTCCATACAATCCAATCTACGAATGCACGGAGGAAGTTACCTTCACCGAACTGGATGATTTTCTCAGGTGCTACGCTCTTAGGAGCCGTGCGCTTGTTTAAAGATTTAAGCTCTTTCATGATTTGTTTGTTTTGTTTTATTTTAGTTTTTGAATTTCCCGAATGCAAAGGTATAAAAATTAAACGATAATCATGTAATGTTTTCTGTAAAAAGTCACGCAAACCTTTGCGAAAGTGCCAACTTATACCACGCTGCAAAATAGTATCTTGAGATATATTAAGCCCGAAGATATAAAGTGGAGTATCTGCATAGTTCCGTGGCTAAAGAACTTTAATTTCTCCTCAAACCAATA
>CAVDKC010000217.1:3187-5358 GCA_963609615.1 Oribacterium sp. | reverse complement strand
ACGGTTTGACCGAAAGCCAACTCACCAAAGAAGAACTTGAAAAACTCAAAGAGGAAATCAAGGCTAAAGAAAAGGGTTTAGTGGTACTTGACAGTGTACTTGATAACCCCTCATTGTTTTATCGTCAAAAGTAAACGGCTATGGGAAGAAATAGTGCTGGCGTAAAGGCTGGAACAAATGACGGTGGCGGGCAGTTCAAAGGCAAAATAAGCCGTGTCGGTTCACTCGTTGAAATGAAAGACAAAGCTATGTACAAAGCAACCAAAGAGGCTATTTCACGCTATCATGCTGTAATG
Organism: Oribacterium sp.; assembly: GCA_963609615.1. GTDB lineage: Bacteria > Bacteroidota > Bacteroidia > Bacteroidales > Bacteroidaceae > Prevotella. The sequence goes on along the minus strand of CAVDKC010000217.1, from coordinate 5,062 downwards.
GGTGTGCGCCAAAGGAATGTTAAACTTGCTGACTTGGGCGGTAGTGCATACGGTGTTCACGTTACAAGGGGTGGCAAGTCTGAGGCTGTGTATCTGGATAGAAAGCATTTCGACACAGGAGCGAAGAATGTTTCAAGGGAACACGCCAAGAATTACAAGAGTGGTTGGAGTACGACCACAAACAAGCCTGTTGCCCATACCGTAACCCACGAACTTGCACACGCTACATGGAACGCTCACATGACAGGTGCAAACCAAAAGGCAGCGGGCAAGGAAGTAAACGCTCTATACAAGAAATGGAGCCGTGATAAGCGCAAGAAAGGTTACGGCAAGTATGCCACAACCAATGTGAGCGAGTTTTGGGCTGAAACTGTTACCAAGGCGGTACATGGCAAGTCCGACAAATACACAAAGGCGGTTAAGGCTATCGCCAAGAAGTATAAACTCTAAGACCTACGGAACAACTTAATAAAGACAGATAACAATGAAAAAGATTGAACTTAACGCTGACGAGATAAAAGTTATCAATCAGCAGCTAAACGGAGAAATCGAAGTGTGGAACGCTACCGATGAACAGCAGAAGTTACTCACAGGCGTAATTGACAAAGCCGAGGTACTCATGGAAGAATTGGATGCCTATGACGATTTGGATAATTACATGGAGGGTGGCTTGGTCGCTTGGTTCTACGATAAGTATAAAGCACAGGAACAGGCATAAAAGCCGATTTACCAAGTGAAGAAGTCGGGCGGTGTTTATTCGCTGTCCGATTTTTTGCAGTTATTAAGTGTGTTTATCAAACACGCAAATATAATAAATCAACGAATTTACAACGAATGGCACTATTTGAGAAAGGAAACAAAAAAGGCAACCGCTTTACATCCGAGAACCAACCCAAGAAAAGGGGTCGGGGCAATCTTTCCGTGCTTAAATACATTCAGACCACAACGGGTAAAAAGGTAAATCCGCAAAGTAGTAAAGAGGAAATCCTAAAGGTTATCCAACACCTGTATGAAAGTTCAACATCCGAACTTGAACCATTGTTGAAAGACCCCAACGACCGCACAAAGCCGAATAAGGACACGCCAATTTGGGTATTGAACATCATTTCGGCTATAAATTCAGATATTCGGTACGGTCGCACATCCACGGTTGAAATGCTCTTTGATAGAGTATTCGGAAAGGCAACCCAAAACATAGAGGGTGAAATCAATGCCAATGTGTCAAACAACATGGATTTGTCGGCTCTGTCCGATGAAGAACTAATACAATACAACACGCTACTTGATAAGATAAGGAACAGCGCAAAGAATGGCAAGGAACAATAAGAACATATCAGTGCCAATGGCTCTTGCAGTCAAAGTGGAGCTTTTCCGCCGTGGTCGTTTCAGTTTCATAACGAGCCGTGACGGAAAGAACCACGACAAGCAGCAGCAAGCCCTAACCATACTTACAGACGAAGAACACGTTGAAATTCTGTATGGCGGTGCGGCTGGTGGTGCTAAGTCGTGGACTGGTGCTGTGTGGTTGCTTATGATGTGCCTTGCCTATCCGGGTACAAAGTGGTTTATCGGTCGTGCCGAGTTGAAACGTATTACCCAATCTACTTATATCACATTCAAGCGTGTATGCACAATGTATGGTGTTCCCGATGAACTTTGGAGTTTCAACGGGCAACTTAACTACATTCAGTTTTACAACGGCTCACGCATTGATTTTCTTGACTTGCAATATAAACCGTCTGACCCCCTTTATGAACGCTACGGCTCTATTGAGTTTACAGGCGGTTGGATTGAGGAGGGCGGTGAGGTGAACTTTGGAGCATACGACACGCTTAAAACTCGTATCGGTCGCTGTCTTAATGAGGAATACGGATT
>CAVDKC010000217.1:0-2862 GCA_963609615.1 Oribacterium sp. | reverse complement strand
TTTGGTGCTGACTACGCACGTTTGGCTGTGTGGGATGGTTACTTTATCGTTGAAAAGATTTGCTTTCCTACAAGCAAGCTGACAGACATTCAGACATGGATAATCGCCAAGCAGAAGAAATACCGAATACCAAACCACAGGTGCATTGTAGATGAAGATGGTGTAGGCGGTGGCGTGGTGGACTTCTGCGACATTAACGGCTTTGTGAACAACTCCACACCATTGCAAGGCGAGAACTACCAAAACTTACAGACACAATGCGGCTACAAACTTGCCGAACACATTAACGCCAATGAAATAGGCATTGATGCGGATATAGTGAGCCAAGTTGAAAAGGAACAGATAACAAGAGAGCTGGAACAACTGCAAACGTGGAAAGCAGACAGTGACGGAAAGCTAAAGCTAAAGCCAAAGGAAGAAATCAAGGTTGAAATCGGGTGTTCCCCCGACTGGCGAGATATGCTTTTGATGCGCTGTTGGTTTGATTACAACGAAGTGGATATACCAGACAATATAGAACGGATATTAGGTTTAACATAACAATAACATACAATGGGCATAATTCAGACTATCACAAATGAGTTAAAGGCGGCTATTGGGTATCAGCAAAGTTTCGATGAACTTTTGACCGCTGGCGATGTGACAAGGGCGGTTGCTATGCTTAACAGCCGTTCAGAGGAGGCAAGTCGTAATCTGTTGGAGTACGAGGTAAGCACTCACAAGGTTATGGAGCGCAAGGATAGAGCCGTGTTCGACAAAAAGGGCAATTTCCTACGCTGGAGCAAGCGCAACAAAATTCCTATCCCCTATCAGAAGTTTATAAACGAGATAAGCCTTGTATTCCTGTATGGCAGACCTGTAAAATGGACGCAATTATCAGAGAATACAGATGATGCGTTTTCTACTTACATTGAGCTGATGCGCCAAGTGCGCTTTGACAGTGCCGTGCGTGAAGCCAAGAGAGCAGCAGGTGCGGAGGGTTGTGTAGCTATTCTTTACCATGTGTACCGTGATGAAAGCAACACTCCACGGCTCTTGCTGAATGTGTTGAGCAAGAAAAACAATGATGATATATACACGCTCAAAGACCAATACGGGCGGCTCAAAGCCTTTGCGTGGGGTTACTACCTTACAGAGCAAGGCAACCGCACGATACACCACATAGATGTATATACGGCAAACACAATCTATCTGTGCAAGCGTGGCAATGTGGGTTGGGAAGTGCAAACCATTCCTAACCCTATCGGCAAAATCCCTGTGTTGGTGTTTGAGCAAGAAACGGAACACGCAGATGTACAGCCGATGATTGAGCGTGAGGAAAACATGGAAAGTGTGGATGCAGATGTAAACGACCGCTTCGCCAATCCCGCAATGGTCGCAACGGCTGAAATACTCAACTCATTGCCCAAGTCAGAGGAAGAGGCAAAGCTCTTTATCCTCAAAAATGGCGGTGATGTGCGTTACCTCACATGGGACCAGGCAAGCGAGAGCAAGAAAAATCAGTTTGAGCGATTGGATAAGCACATTCTTTCCAAGTCGTTCACGCCCAATATTGACTTTGACAACATGAAAAGCCTCGGCAACCTGTCGGCAAAGGCTATCCGTAAAGTCATGCTGCTTGCAGTCATTAAGGCAGAGCGACACAAGGAAAAACACGATGGCTACATGAACCGCCACGCCTCTTTGATGAAAGCCATACTTGGCAACGTGCTTGACTACCGACACAAGGCGATGTATGATGCGCTGGAGTTGGGGCATGAGTTCCAAGAGCCGTTTGGCGATGATGTAAGTGAAATGCTTGCCGACCTATCCAAGCAGTACAACGATGGGGCATTGAGCCTTGAAAGCTATGTTGAAAAGTCGTACCTCGTAAAGGACAGCAAGGCAGAAATGGAGCGTATCAAGACAGAGCAAGCCGAAAGACTTGCACAGCAAATGGAGTTAAACAAAATGGACGTGTTCGGGGAGGCTGAATAATGGAAGTAAAGACAAAGTACAACATTGGTGATGAAGTCTGGACTATGCTAAACAACAGACCGCATTGTTTCCGTATCGCTGGCATTGAGGTGTTCCAAAACTCATTGCGTACATTCGTGCGTAACGTGGAGCATACCAACACAGGCACACGCAACAACCCACAGCACCTGTATTTCTTGGATAGCAATTGCTTTCCGACTAAAGACGAACTGATTAAAAATTTATTCAATGGCTAAGAAAACGAAATCGCCCAAGGAATTAGGATTGTCGTGCAAGGATTGCAAACACTCATACGACCCACACAGCAAGGCACTTGACGGACACATGATATTGTGCCGTTGCAAGTTCTTTGAGTTCTCCAAGTTCCTTGAAAGGGACTGTTGCGACAAATTCAGTAAGAAGTAAGTAAATGGCACAGATAGACTATAAGAAAGCGCAAGCCGAGCTATTCAGACGCACAGAGGGGTATGCTGCCAATGTTAGGGCGGTGTACCTTGATGTGCTGACCAAAATAATTAACTTGGTGAAGAATACAGAATTAGAGGATGGCAAGCCGTTCTCTTTTGCTGATTATGGGTATAGCGAGCAAGTTACGCCCATGTTGCGCAATATGTATAGCCGTATCTATCAGACCATACGCAAGGGTGTAGAGAAAGAATGGCTCACCTCAAACCAACATACAGACGAACTTGTAAAGGCTGTGTTTGGTGCAAACTCCATTGAAAACCCATTCTTTGCAAAATACTTTCAGCACAACCAAGAAGCCATGAACGCCTTTTTTGCGAGAAAGACAGGCACAGGCGGTTTGAACCTGTCGCAAAAGGTGTGGAGATACACGGGAGCTTACAAAAAGGAGTTGGAGAATACGCTTGACTTGGCTATTGG
>CAVDKC010000216.1:0-5387 GCA_963609615.1 Oribacterium sp. | reverse complement strand
GAGTATCAAAAGTAGAAATATTTTCTAATCAATGGCTTCAGCGAAGCTAAAAGTGGCTATTGATTGCAAACAAGACCTCCAACGACATTCAAAAGTGGGAATATTTTGCAATCAATGGCTACTTTTAGTCTTGGTTGAGACAAGAAACTTGGAACAGGTGCTTATTCCTGTTCGTGCCTACAACTATGTGGTACGTGTGGCAGGAAAAAAGCGGAACAGACAGTGTTCTGTCTGCCAAAGTTTACCATTCCCGACGACAAGGAACTTGTCGTGGAGTTGAACGAGAAGGAAGGCGGTCGCCATCAGTCGTTTGTGGTGGAGAACAGCGACTTGGTACGTGCCTTGACAATCAACGAACTTAGCGTGAAGTAACGGATGAAAAGAAGAAACATCGCAATCATGGCAATGCTTGCCCTCACAGCAGGGCAGGCATTCGCCCAAAGATGCCTCCCTCAGATGAGGGGCATCGAGGTAAAGGTCGGCATGGCTGACGGAGTGTATAACGGCAAGAAGTCCTGCAAGGCTGGCTATTATGCAGGTCTCGGACTTTCGAGCTATACCAAGGGTGGTGACAAGTGGACGTATGGGGCGGAATATCTGCAAGTACATCAGCCTTACCGTGAAACTTCCGTTCCAATAGCACAAATGACGGGTGAGTTTGGCTATTCCTATAACTTCCTTTCCGACAACAGTAAGACGGTGCTGTTCTATGTCGGTGGTTCGGCATTGGCTGGATATGAGTCTGTGAATTGGGGCAAGAGAACCATGTCGGACGGCGCGACCTTGCAGAACAAGGGAGCGTTTATCTATGGTGGTGCCGTGGCATTGGAAACGGAAATATACCTGTCGGATGCTATAGCTTTGACCGCTTCCGTTAAGGAAAGGTTTGTTTGGGGCAACAGCACGGGACATTTCCACACGCAGTTTGGCATCGGCATGAAGTTCATCATCAACTAAAACAGTGAGCCTATGGACATCAATGAAATCAAACAAGTACCTATCGTGGACTTTCTCTATATTCTCGGCATTGAGCCTGTCAAGCACAAGGCTTCGGGACTTTGGTATCATGCGCCATACCGCAATGACCGCAATCCTTCGCTTCGGGTATCAACGGACAAGAATGTCTGGTATGACTATGGCATCGGCAGGGGCGGCGACATCTTCAACCTTGCAGGGGAGTTCATCAATAGCAATGACTTCGTGGCGCAAGCGAAGTTCATTGCGGAGACACTCGGCGGCAGTTTCCCAAAACCTTTCTACAGTGAATATAGAAATGAGGATAAGAAGGTGAAAGGCAATCCTTTCGAGGACATCGTGGAGAAGCCGTTGAGCCATCCTGCGCTTAGGCAGTATCTGCGTGAGCGTGGAGTGTCGGCGGACGTGGCAAGCCGTTTCTGCTGTCAAGTGGAGTACCGCCACAAGGGAAAGCGGTTCTTTGCCGTGGGGTTCAAGAACGACCGTGGCGGTTATGAGATACGCAACCGTTTCTTCAAGGGGTGCGTGTCGCCAAAGGACATCACACTCATCAGTAAGGGCAGCAGGACTTGCCATCTGTATGAGGGCTTTATGGACTTTCTCTCTGGCATGATGCTTGGCATGGGTCGTGGCGAGGACCATATCGTCCTCAACTCGGTGGCGAACATTTCAAGGGTGCATCGGCTGCTGAAGGACTACGGGCAGGTGTATTGCCATCTGGACAATGACGAGGCGGGCGAGAACGCTTGCGCCGAACTGCAAAGACGATATGGGGAGAAGGTAGTTGACCATTCGCACCTTTACACTGGCTACAAGGACTTGAACGAGTACCTTGTGAGCCACAGAACAGTATAAATCAAAAAGACAACAAGACAATGAAGAAGAACAATGGAATCAAGAAATCAATGAGCGTGTTGGCATTACTTTTCGTGTGTGCCTTGTCGGTAATCCTTTCATCGTGCAGCGATGAGTTGGACTTCCTGCAGTCCTATCCGTTTACGGTGGAGACGATGCCTGTGCCAAAGGACATCGTGCGTGGGCAGACGGTGGAAATCCGCTGCGAGCTGAAAGCGGAAGGAAAGTTTGACGGGACGGTCTATACCATCCGATATTTTCAGCATGACGGCAAGGGTTCGCTGAGGATGGAGAACGGGACGGTGCTCCAGCCCAATGACCGCTATCTGCTGGAGGACGAGAAGTTTCGTCTTTACTATACCTCGGCAAGTACGGAGACGCAGACGCTGACCGTGGTAGTGGAGGACAACTTCGGCAAGGCGTACGAGATGGAGTTCAGTTTCAATGATGCGGATACGGACGAGGCTTCGGAGGAAGAAGAGGAGACACTTGTCGCCTTCAGTAAAATCGGTAGTGTATGAGGTTGATGCTATGGTTAGCCCTGCTCCTTGTGTCGGGTAGTTTGTCAGCCCAGACGCAAGGAGCGGCAAAACGGATTCGGCATGTGCCAAGGTTTGAGTTGGCTGTCGCCTGCATCAAGAAGTACGAGGGGCTGCATGGTCCTGAACATCATCCGTATGTCGGCTATGGGCATAAGCTATTGCCTGGCGAGAGGCTTCCGTCAAGGATGACGGAGCGGCAAGCCGACGCCTTGCTGCGCTCAGACCTACGGAAACTCTGCGCCATGTTCCGTGGCTTCGGTCGTGACTCCCTGCTGCTGGCTGCACTTGCATACAATGTAGGCTGTGGAAAGGTGATGAAGAGCCGGATGTATGCCAAGATGCGGAGCGGTAACAGGAACATATACCGTGACTACGTGGACTTCAAAAGGTGGAATGGCAGACCAGTGCCGTCCATCGAACGAAGAAGAAAGATGGAGTACCTGCTGTTGTTTACTCCATAGAGGTGACTATATATAATAAGGTGTAGGGCTTCCCGAGAATGAGAAGTGCCTACACCTTATTATATATTATTGCTGACGGACAAGTTCGGCAATATGTTCGATGGCGGCATCATTGACGTCCAACGGGCTTGTGTCGTCAACATCATAACTGCATCCGTCCATAAAAAGACAGCTGAGCCTTGTGCCTGTGTACTTTAGGATGCAAACGGGACTTTCGTCCTGCATGACAGATAGGGACTTGTGGTCGTCAATCTTGGGTTGGAGGGCGATGGCCGTGCGTAGTTTCTCGGACAGGAGCAGACGGATTTCCGCAAACTTCTGTAGCAGGCGGAAGAAGTGGACGGCCTTGAACACCTCTGAATAGTTGGCTACCTCGTTCTCCATCGGCTCGTACTTGCACGCCTTGATGGAGAAGTCGATGGCTTTCTCCCTGTTCGACTGACTCTTCAGGATGCCATCGCGAAAAACCGTGTTCTTCTGATAGTAGCGGGCGGTCTTCTCGTATTTGGGCAGGACGCTCTCGATGGCAGGACGGAGCGCCTCGTAGGTCTCGAAGTTGGTTCGGGCGAACTTGTCAATGAGATGGTAGAGAAACCATATCTCTATGCAGGGGTGGCTCTCGATGAAGATGACACCCTGTCTTTTGTACTTCTCCTTTGCCTCCTGGTAGATGGCGTATTGCTTACGGTCTTTGACGATTGTGTCTGTGTCGATGACGAGGAAGATGGCATCGGCACGCTCCTGGGGCTTCTTGCGCAGTTCCTTGTCAATGAGCTTCAGATTCTGCTTGTATGAACTGCGGCTGTTCTTCGGCACGTCTGGTTCCATGGAGAACTTGAAGCGGTTGTTGGTGCGCAGCCATTCGAAGTAGTACCATTCCGTAAATCCCTCGCAATAGATTTTGACGGTATATTCAAGCGGTCTTTGTAGTTCCATGCGGTACTCCTCCTTTCTTATTCGTCAATGAATATGCTGCCCAACTGGGGCTTTGCGCCCAGCTTGCCTGCACGGTAGGCGTTGAGGATGGACACTTCCTTGTGGAGTCCGAAGTCCTTGGCGCGGTAAATCTCCGTTGCGCCGGACTCGTTCTTGTTGGCGAAATACACCATGTCACGGCGGATGAAGTCCTCGTCAAGGAGCATGAGGCTGTGGGTGGAGAATATCAGCTGCGCACGGCCTGAGTTGACGAGGAAGGTCTTGATGATGTGGGTGAAGAGGTCGTAGTGCAGAGAGTTCTCCAGCTCGTCGCACAGCAGCGTCTGGTTATTGCGGATCAGCGTGAAGAGCAATGCCGACAGACCGTACATGCGGTTGGTGCCTTCGGACTCCACCATGTTGGAGAGGCTGCCCGTGTAGAACGGTGTCTTGTGGGTGAAGAAGAGTTCTTCCGTTGAGATGCTCTTGTCCTGCGGTTCGGGGATGCGCAGAATTTTGGCTATCTTCCTGAACTTCTCCATGGCTTCTTCGGAGACCTCGCCTTTCTCTTCTTTGATGTAGAGGTCGGAGATGTTGAAGTCCGCCTTCTCCAGCATTCCGCAGATGAACTTCTTGCTGTCGGCATCGAGACGCACGATGTCGTTGGCAAGTTGGCTGAGGTTGTCGCCCTTGCTGAGCAACGGCAGGAACTCGTCCTCGAAGTAGTTGAAGACGTTGTCAAGCTCGGTATTCTTCTCCACATTGGAGTTTTTGTAGGTGGCGAGCACCGTGGCGTTGGAGATGCAGTTGGACTCGATGAAGAGCTTTTGCGTAGCGGAGAGTTTGAGCAGGGGACCGAAGGTGATGGCGGAGTTGCCCTTCTCCTCGTTCCATGTGCGCTCGTAGAAGAGCGCGCGGCGGTTGTTTGGATAGAAGTAGAACTCCTCCTTGACTATCTTCTGGCTGTTAAGGACTACGGCATACTCGTAGCGGACTTCACCGATATAGAATGTCAGTGCGAACGATGAGTTTTGGTTGCGACTGTCCTCGTCCATCATGAATGGTGTCAGTCCTGTGCCGCTGCCGGGCTTCTTGGTGCGGCTGGCCACTTGGTAGAAGATGAACCACGCCAATGCTTTGAGAATGTTGCTCTTGCCCGATGCGTTAGGACCATACACAACTCCCAATTTGGATATGCGGACACCCTTTATCTTGACCACTGCGTAGTCCTCGTATGTCTTGTCGGCAGATGCCGTGAAGTCCAGCGTCTGCTCTTCTCTGATGGAAAGGAAGTTCTTAACCTTAAACTGTAATATCATAATCCTTCAACCTTAAATTCGTAATTTCTTTGCAAAAATACAAATAAAAGACGAGAGACAGCTTCTTCAAGTGCTATTATTAAGAATATTTTTCAAAAATAGCGGGCAAAACGAATAATTGATGGTCTTTCGGGCATCGCAGATAAGGAGCAGGCGGTTTCTTTGCCTCTTTCTTTATCCGCCATTCCGCTCATGAAAGAAAGAGGGCGGGGCGATTTTCCATCGCTCCGCCTTATAGAGGTGTTATGTGGTGACAACCATTCGTTGCTCGATAAGCCTTGCATTGTTGTTCACCAAGTTGATGATGTCAGCGTGGTGCT
>CAVDKC010000215.1:4307-5412 GCA_963609615.1 Oribacterium sp. | reverse complement strand
GTACACGTTGCGCCATTGCTTGTATAGGCTACTTCATCGCCTGTGTAGTAGATGTAATCCTTATTCCATACACCACGATAAACGCCCAACGGCACGACATCACCGCTACCGCTTGCCACGCTCACATTCTTCAATGTAAGGCGGTTATTTGCCGACACGTTCCAATCAATAGAACTTGTGCTGTCACCAATGCGGAACTTGTTGCCGTCCAAATCAAGGTAGCACTCGCCATCACTCGTAATGATGCGCCCTGTCGTGATAGTGTTGCCATTGATGCGAGTAAAGCCGTATGTTGTCTGAAAATCTCTGAAATTATCATCAACATACAGACTTGAAACTATGCCAACTTGGAAATAGTAATTGTTGGGGTCGCTCGTAGGCTCAAACTTCAATTGCTCTTGCGTGAGATACCACACGCCATTTTCACCACTCTTGGAACACTTGGCAAACAGATAGTAACCGCCTGTGCTTTGCAGTTCAAACGAGGCTTCATTCATCTGCCAGTTCCTTATTTTGTCGTTGTCAATGGTGAGGTGCGAGAGTATGCCAGCCGTAGCGACAAAAATATTCGGATTGCCCCCAAAGTTAGCTTGGAGAATACAGCCAGACAAAACAAACTGTTGGCTCTTTGCTCCAACGGTCAGCATATTTGTGTCAATGCTGTTTGGCTTGATGTTGTCTGTGTCAAAATATCCGTCTGTGTCATACACCATGTTACGCAAATCCTCTGTCGTTCTCCAACCTCGCCTTGCTTTGTTCAAATCACGGAGGCGGTTATTATTGATTATGTTTTCGTGGTCTATGACGGTAAGCACGGTTTGCGTCTGTATAGACACGCTTGTTGTGTCTGCCAAAGTAAGAGTGTAGTCTTGCTCTGTCAGTAAGTTGCGTGTTATCTTCTGTATGCGCATTTGCTTTTCTATGGCAAAACGGCTATCCTTAACAGGCACATAATCGCCCACCTCAAACACACTTGTATCAGTGTCACGGCTCAACATTTCGAGAAAGTACAACCTATCCAAAGTCAGCGTGTATTGCGCCTTAGCTTGTGTCGCTGTCTTGAAATCTTCCATGCCGGCATACCACAAAGCCTCCTCTGCCTTGT
>CAVDKC010000215.1:2546-3906 GCA_963609615.1 Oribacterium sp. | reverse complement strand
TCTGCATCCTCTAAGTAGCGTTTGCTATCATCAGCAATGCCGATTGTTTCAGAGCCGACCTTTACAACCGTTCCGTCCGAAAGGGTATGCTCGTATTGGTTCTTTCTCTGTGGGTACGGCAATTGCAGTCTTTCCGAATACCCCCTGTAATTGCTCCGAATGTTTGTTGTGCCACCCTCTACCCACAGACGGGTTATAATCGCCTTATCGTCTATCTTCTGTTCTTTGAGGTTGTACAAGCCGTTACCCTTGCCCCATTCAAAGAAATCAGCACCACTTGGCGGTGCGACACGCTTTCCGAACTTGCCTATATGGATAGTGCGCACACCTTTGTCTTGGGTTATCTGAAATTCCAAGTTGAACTGCTCGCTGTTGCAAAGGGTCTGCAATGCCTGCAAACAGTTCACCCCCGAAAACTGAATTGTCTTAGCTTCTGTATCGGGGCAGTTCTCAACATCGAACTTCCATAGTCCGGGGTAATCCCTTTCCATGTTGTAGATAAGCACCTGTACAAACTCCTTGATTGTATAGGTCAAGTCAAACGTGCTTTTATCGCTCTTGCCGTATTTGTCGCAATTGCGATAGATAGTTTTCATAAGGTCGTACATCACGCCATAGAAAACAGGCTCATAGTTGTAGTAACCCTCTGATACAATCTCACGGGTCGTTGTGGCTCTAATACTATATTCCTTGCCACCAACTGTTATCTTATCGCCCTTGGCGAAAGAAAGCCAGTTAGAAGAAACTATTTTGAGCGAAATGTAATCATCGCCCATCAAGGAACTTGTGAGCGTAGCCTCTTTGACGAAACAAAACGGCTCGTTGGTGTTGAGCTGTATTGTTTCGCCATTGCGCTTTATTATTTGAGTAATTCCCATACTACAATATCGTTTGTTTCAAAACTTTCAATATCTTCAATCACGCCAGCAATGATAATGTCATACTCGCCAGCAAGCGTGTAGGTATGCTCAACCGTGGTTTCGTTGCCAGCCACATTGTAGGTGTGCGTTCCGTCCCCCCAATAGATGTTGAGCAACTTTGTGGATGTAACCTTGATTGTTGCCTTGGAGTTGTCGCTTGCTGAAATGTGGCGCACGACACGCTTCACGGGTTCATCTTCTATGAGTTTCAGTTTGAACGTGCCAACCATAAGGTCAGTGTTGTATGTACCCCACGTTTTAGTAATGTCGGTTTCATCGTACAAGCCTACCTCGTACACAAGTGGCTTTGTCTTTCCGTCATACTCCACGGTTAGGCGGTGTGTTCCGTCCCCATCGAACAACGACAGAAAGCGGTTCTGCCATTCCACAAATGCGCTCCTACCACTCGCCTCAAGGAAACATTCAAGTGTAATGGTGCG
>CAVDKC010000215.1:0-2167 GCA_963609615.1 Oribacterium sp. | reverse complement strand
TTAGGCACAACATCAATCCACTTTTCACGATAGTTGTCTATACCAAGTAAATTTACCACCCAACCCAAGCGGTTCTGTGTAGTCATTACATAGGCAGACAAAGTGAAATTCCCACTAAGGGGAATGGCTTGTGTTGTCAGACACTCACCACCATTCAAAGCAAGTGCCTTGCCTGTCTTGGCGTTCATGGTGAATGTCGCTCCATCTGAAAGTGTTGCATCAGCACGGCTTGCCGAATAGTCGTAAGCCTTGTTGCCATCGGGGTCATCGAATGGCAAGTAAAGTTTCAAGTTCTTATCTACCATATCAGTATGTGGTTTTATTGTTATAGTTCATTATTACGTTTGTTGGCTTTGCACCGTCCACATAGTCTATATGGGTGTTGCTGCCAAACACATTGAGGATAACGCTTGCATCATCACCTACCACCGACAGGTGTACTTTTGCGTTGTCGAATATGTCAATGGTCAAAACGGCATGGTCGGACACATTAACGGCAATCTCGGAAGTGTGGCGCACATATATTCGTGATACGCTATATCCGTCATACTCCAACATACCCCTACAAGCACCATTCAGCACCAAATCGGGCTTGTTTGTGAGTGTGGGCATATCTTCATCAATGTAAACCCCGTAAGGCTCGCTATTGCCTTTGAAATGCTCCCTAAGAAAATCAAGCGTGGGGAAATCCTCACAAATGCAAAAGTCTATGCCCCTTATGTAGAGCTTAACCAATGCCTCCGTGTCTAACCCCTTGCGCAATTTCATTTGCCAAAGGCGGCACAGTCCTTTATCTGTGCCATCCTTTCTAAGTTGTTCTACCAGTTCCATATTACGAAATACCTTGTGATAGTAATGAATTATCCTTTGTTTCAATGCGTCTAAGCGTGTTCTCTATGTTTTGCAGTCGTTCAGCCGACAAAGCCGTGTTTCTTGCTATCTCTGCCTGTTGCAACAACTGTTCACGCATCACGCTTGTTTGCTCGCCTTGGTTTATGATGAAAGCGTTTAGTCTGCCAGCAATCACACCGCCTGTTTCCTCACTCATTGAGGTTACAGCACCTGTCAATGGGTCGCTTGCCACATCATCAACATCTTTTATCCAATCACCGACAGCCTCCAAGCCTTGCTTGAATTTCTCGCCCGCTTGGTTGGCTTGGCGTTCAAACTCTTTCTTTTCTTCGTCAGTCAGTACGCCATCTTCCATCGCCTTGCCAAGGTATTCAACCGCATCATTAATACCCTTTGCAAGGAAATTGCGTTTGAGAGCCTCAACGACAGCATTTTTAAGTACTTTCTTTGTGGTTTCACCAAGAGCCTTTGCTGCATCCTCACCAGAGCAATACGCATCAACAATCGCATCGGCAAATTCATCAATGGCACTTTTTACATCAGTGCCAGCAAATGTTTCCATCATCTGCTTGTCGAGGTCTTCAATCTGTTGCGTGATTTCCTCAATCTGATTTTCCCAATCCTTGATTTTGTTGTTGTCGGTTTTCTTCTTGCTCTTTTCGGCTTCTATCTGTTGGCGTATCAACTCTTGCTGTTCTTGCAATGATTGCTTTTGCTGCTGGTACAAGCCAAGCATATCATCGCCCTCTTTGGCTTTGGATAGCTGTTCGTTGAGTTGCTTTATCTGTGTCGTGAGCTTGGCATATTGGGCAAAGTCCCATGATTTTTTTGCAACCTCACGCTGTTTCTCCAATGCCGATATTTGGTCATTGATAGCCTGTACGTTCCTTTCGTAGCCTTGCCGTTGCTCCTCATTGAACACCCAATAAGTGTTGTTGAAAGCACGTTCAAGTCGGGAGTAAGAACTTTGCAATTTGTCTATCTGCTTTTGCAAGCTCTGTATCTTCTTTTCATACTTCGCATCATGCAATTTGGAGAATATGCCCACAATGGATGTTATAGACGATACCATGCCAGTAATACCGCCCAACACATCACCGCTCATAAACTTGCCGACAGAGGCAGCAGCATTGCCCAACTGCCCCATGAGTTCAATTGCAGTTCCCAAGCCGTCAGCAACACCACTCATTCCCAATGCGTCAAACATTGATTGTAGGGACGAGGCACAATCAGAGCTAATACTTGTTACTTTCTGTATGGAGTTGGTTATGCCTTGCGCTGCCGACTTTGTATCACGCTTTGCTTTCTCTACATC
>CAVDKC010000214.1:0-5581 GCA_963609615.1 Oribacterium sp. | reverse complement strand
TTGGTAGTCCTAAAGACCAGAAAGAAAATGCTGGAGGTAAAAGTGGCAACGTGATGATGTAAAGGAGGTAACAAAGTGGACGAATAACGAATTGAAGCGAGCCTTGGGCTTGCATGAAATACAAAAGATTAAGACATAAATGGCAGCTATAAATGATTTGATAGAACAGATAGCGGACGAAGGGTTGCGTGCCCGCATCCGTGAGGAAATGGTGAGACTGAAAGGACAAAACAAGTTCGGACTGGTCTATGAGAACCATGAACCAGAGTGCGCCATGCTTCCCGACGTGAAGATTCGCCGGGGCAGTACGGTGGCTCGGAAGGAAGGTAAGCTGGAGCAGCTCTTCGTGGTGAAAGCCATCGAGGGCGGCGATGCCGTATGCCTCGTTTTGGGTGCGGAGGAAGGCAAGGAGGAACGTATTGCCCTGGACTCTCTGGTGGCTGTAGCGGAGTTCGGTGAGCCTATTTACCCTTACCTGAAGCCTTTGGATCGTGTGGAGAATGCCCCCAACTCCGACTTGTGGCACACACTGATAGAGGCGGACAATTTCCATGCCCTTCAGTTGTTGGCGTATCTCTATGCCGGGAAGGTGGACTGCATCTATATAGACCCACCCTACAATACGGGAGCACGCGACTGGAAATACAACAACGACTATGTGGACTCTTCCGACCAATACCGCCATTCTAAGTGGCTCTCCATGATGGAGAAGCGTCTGAAGCTGGCAAAGAAACTCCTCAATCCTGCCGACTCTGTGCTTATTGTGACTATCGATGAAAAGGAATACCTGCACCTCGGATGTCTGCTGGAACAGATGTTTCCTGAGGCGAGGATGCAAATGGTGACAAGTGTCATAAGTGCAAAAGGTGTTGTAAGAGCAGGACAATTTTCCCGTGTAGAAGAATATTTGTATATCGTGGAACTTGGAAATTCACGTTTGACGCAAATAGAAATAAACATGTTAGATGCTGAAGTCAAGAAGGAGTCTAATAGAGAAATCGAATGGCTCGGATTTAGACGAAGAGCACCACAGGCAAAAAGAGAATCAAGGCCGAATCAATTTTATCCAATTTTTGTTGATACAGAGAAAGGCATAATTCATAGTATTGGTGATGTAGTGGAACATGGAATTGACAGGAATACAATATCTATCCCAAATGGATGTACTGCTCTTTGGCCATTAAATAAGGATGGAGAAGAGAGACTTTGGAGCCTTGTCGCAAATCAAGCAAAAACTAATTGGCAAAAAGGATATATAAAAGTAAATTGGAACAAAAAGAAAAAAACAGGTACTGTATATTATTTGGCAGAAGGTACTATTAACGATATACAAGTAGGGAAAGCTAAAGTTCTTGGGCATGACACAGCTGGGGCTGTAGAAGCTGTATATCAAATAATTGGCACTACTCCCCCAAAAAGGGTTTGGAATATGAATACACATAATGCAGAATCTTACGGTACCAACCAGTTGACATCCTTCATTGGAGAAAGGTTTTCTTACCCCAAGTCCCTCTACGCCGTGCACGACGCCCTGCGCTTCTTTGTTGCCAACAAGCCCAACGCCCTCATCGTCGACTTCTTTGCCGGTTCGGGAACAACGCTCCATGCCGTGAACTTGCTGAATAAGGAGGACGATGGCAAGCGACGCTGCATTATGGTGACCAACAACGAGGTGAGTGAAGACGAGGCTATTGCTCTCAAAGCCAAAGGTTATAAGCCAGGCGATGAAGAGTGGGAGCGACTGGGCATTGCCCGTTACGTAAATTGGCCCCGCACACAATGCTCCATCAAGGGCGTAGACGTGAACGGCAAAGCTATCGTGGGCGACTATATCACGACGCTGACCGAGGAGAAAAGGACTGCAAGACAAATCAAGCAACTGGAGTTTGATATTCCGCAAGGACGGGATGGCAAGAAAGTAAAAAAGCAGATAGTGATGTTATTGGGCAAAAAGAAGCTGGCGCAAAGCCTTGTCACCGACGATTGCCCATACATCGTTTCAGAAGACTATCCCGTAAGCATCCTCTTTGAGGACAGCGCAGCAACAGAATGGCTCGACGAACTTGAAGGACAGGACCATATAAAGGAAATGTATGTAGTGACCAATAATAGCAAACTCTTCAAACAGGTAAAAAACGAAATAGCAGAATTGCTTGGTGATTACGTCGAATCGGTGCCTGTCACCTTCCCCATGGCAGACGGATTCGCCGCCAACGCCGAATTCTTCAAGCTCGGTTTCCTCGACAAGACGAGCGTTGCACTCGGACGACAGTTTCGCGAGTTGCTCCCGATACTGTGGATGAAAGCAGGGGCGCACGGCGAACGTCCTACAATAGCCGGTGGCGAGGAAATACCGCCCATGCTCGTGCTGGAGCAGAACCACATGGCCATACTCACCAACGAGGCATGGATGGACGATTTCGTTATGGAGGTGAAGAATAGGGAGAGAATAGAGAGTGCCTACATCGTGACGGATTCAAAGCCGACATTCCTGGAGATAAGCCACTTGCTGCCAGGCATCAGTTGTTACCAGCTCTACACAGACTATCTCGACAACTTCCGCATCAACTGCACAAGACAATAACCCTCAAAGCATTCCATACAGACAATGAAAATATCAAACATCGCATTCCAGCAGCGAGCCATCAACGACCTGCGTCAGCGCACGGCGCAAGCCATGGACGGCTACAACAGATACCATACGCCGCAAGTAATCAGCTATTCGGCACCCACAGGCGCAGGCAAGACCATCATCATGGCCTCGCTCATCGAACGCATCTTTTTCGGCGACGGAGAGTATATGGAGCAGCCCGATGCCATCTTCGTATGGCTGAGCGACTCGCCCGAACTCAACAAGCAATCGAAAGACAAGATAAACACCAAGAGCGACCGACTGCTCATATCGCAAACGGTCACCATCAGCGAAGAGTCGTTCAATCAACGAGTTCTCGCCGACGGTACCGTCTATTTCCTCAACACACAAAAACTCTCAACAAGCAGCCTCTTGACCAAGCACGGCGACACACGTCAGTGGACAATCTGGGAAACCTTTGCCAACACTGTTGCAGAAAAGGGCAGCCGACTCTATTTCATCATAGACGAAGCCCATCGTGGTACGCAAGGAAAAAGCGCAACCACCGCCACTACCATCATGCAGAAATTCCTGAAAGGTTCAGAGGAAGACCATCTCCCGCAAATGCCAGTGATCATCGGGGTGACAGCCACCCCCGAACGTTTCGACCGACTTGCAGCCGGACTGACATCTACCGTACATAAGGTGGTGACAACTGCCGACGAAGTGCGAGCATCGGGACTGCTGAAAGACGTGATAGAGATAGGCTATCCGTCGTCGGTGGGCAACGAGATGGCAGTGTTGCAAACAGCCACAGACGAGTGGATGGACAAGTGCGCTCACTGGGAGCAGTATTGTCGAGAGCAGCACTATGCATACGTGAATCCTGTGCTCGTGGTGCAGGTGCAGAACGGTACAGGGAACAAACTCTCCACCACTGACCTTGATGATTGTGTACGAAAAATAGAACAGCGGCGTGGTCGTAAATTTGAGAAAGGTGAAGTGGTGCACACCTTCGGACAGACGACGGGTGAGGTGCTGATGAATGGACTCGCCGTGCCTCATGAGGAACCTTCACGTATAGCCGACGAGCGCAGGATAAAGGTGGTATTCTTCAAAGACAATCTCTCTACAGGATGGGATTGCCCACGTGCCGAGACCATGGTGTCGTTCCGCCATGCAAGCGATGCCACCTACATAGCCCAGTTACTGGGAAGAATGATACGCACACCGATGGGAATGCGCATACAAGTGGACGAGTCGCTCAACAATGTTTGGCTTTTCCTGCCGTTCTTCGACGAGCGCACCCTGCACGATGTGGTGGAAAAGATACAAAGTGCCGACGGAGCTGGTCTTCCAACCAATGTGGAGGGGCAACAGATAGGCAGCAAGACCGTAGAAACCTTGACGGTTCGCCCACAACAGAAGCATCCTGCCACAGCCAATCCCGTCAACTCACAACCGGCAAACTCGGAAATACCTACCAATACGAAAACGGAAACTTTGACAACAAATGATGAGATAGAGCCAGCTCTGCCATTGTTCTCACAGTCTACAACGGAAAGTTTGCCTGGGGAAGAGCTGCAGCCCAAAGCACCTTTAGCAGTCAGCAATCTATCCAAAGACACAACGACAGTAAGTTCACCAGGAACACAAGAGGAAGAGCCATTGGAATCTGCCGAAGCAGAGATAATAGAGGAAAGCATCGATCGCGAAGGCATCATTCTGGCAGTAAACGACATGTGCCTTCAAACTTACGATGTGCGTACTGTAAGAATCAACAATTATCTGAAGTCCTATTTCGCCATGGCTCATTTCTTGGTAAGGACAAAACTTTACACAACGGCTGTAAATGAGGCTACGAATCATGTTGTAGGCATGATGGCACAATATGTAGAACGTCTGAAAGAGAAAGGGCTATACGATGAACTTTCAGAAAAAGTGATGCAGTTCCGGCTTAATGTGGAGAGTCTGGACGTGTACGGCAAAACCTTGCAGACACATTATGGAAGCCTCTTCTCAACGACCGACCTTGATCTTGACAGACAGCTGCGTCAGGCTGATGCCAAACTTGCAAGTGAAGGTCTCGTCAATAGGTATGTGGATAAATTCCATGACGAAGACAATCCTTCGTCTGCAAAAGTGGATGTAATCCTGTTTACGATGGACAGCGAACAAATGGCGGCTTTGGAGGATTACGCCAATGGCGAATTCCATAGACTTTGCGACCAGTATAGAACCCAAGTGGTAAAGTTGTCTACTGAACACAAGAACAAGTATGACGATATAGTATCAAATGGTGATGTTGTAACCATCCACAACTTCTCGTTGCCTACAGACATATTGAGTATCCGCGACGAGGGGGGAACATCATGGCCTGACCATCTGTATGTGAACCCTTACACCAGGGAAGCCATCATTAAGTTGAACAGTTGGGAATCGGCTGTCATAGAGGAAGAGCGACGCAAAGACGATTATGTTTGTTGGGTGCGCAATGTTTCAAGGAGTTCGTGGGGACTGGTTGTGCCCTACGAAATGGAGGGGAAGACTTGTAAGGCGTACCCTGATTTCCTCATAATAAGGAACGATGGAAACGGCAGTTATCTGTTGGATATTTTGGAGCCTCATGACCCTACACGAAAGGATAATCTTCCCAAAGCGAAGGGCTTCGCCAAATATGCAGCAGAGAACCCTATGGTAGGACGATTCCAACTTATCAGACAAACAAGCGATGCTTCAGGATTGCACTACCGTCGTCTTGACTTGGCTAAATCACAAATACAAGAAGCTGTGCGTAAAGCCATGACTGATGATGAGTTGGCGCACCTGTTTACCATTTATGGCGAGTATGATGATTGACAAGTATCTTGGATAATCATTGCCTAAATAGGAGGTAATAATCGGCAAACCCAATAGATTAAATCGGCACTAAGCAGAAGTTTAAGCGATAAGCACAACTGCTTGTTGCCGATTTATTTATGTACTACATATAAAGCATTGGTCAAAGTA
>CAVDKC010000213.1:0-5754 GCA_963609615.1 Oribacterium sp. | reverse complement strand
TAACCCAGGGCGTTGCCCTGGGCTATGTAGTTGTTGGGCTTTCAGCCCGTCGTTGGTACATTTCGCGAATCAAAAAAACTGCTAAAGTTATTTTTTACACATTACTTGACGGCTATATTCACCAAACTTTTGTTCGATGCCACCGAATAAAAAAGCGTGATTTTATTCGGTGGTATCGAACAAAAGTTGTAACTTTGCAACAAAATTGCTTGCTATGGACATAGAACTATTCAGAACTATAATGTTTGAAAACCAAGAATATATTGGAGATATACCCTTGGTAGAACGCCCTTTAACATTAGAGGAGCATGGCAGTTATGTGTTTGTTGGAATAAGGCAAGCAGGAAAGTCCTACCTGTTGTATCAGCGTATACGCCAAATGATAGAAGCAGGAACGAGACTGGAAGACATTGTTTACGTAAACTTTGACGATGAACGTCTGAAGGACATGGAGGCAATGGATTTTGACCTTATCCTTCAAGCGTATCATAGCGTAAATGAGGGTACACCTGTATTCTTCTTTGACGAAATACAGAATGTGGACGGCTGGGCAAACTTCGCCCGCCGTCTTGCCAACCGTAAATATCAGGTTTACATTACGGGCAGCAATGCGAAAATGTTAAGTCGGGACATCGAGACGGTTCTTGGAGGCAGATATCTGGACATGAAGGTCTTCCCTTACAGTTTTGAGGAATACTTGAAGGCAAACGACATTACGGTTTCCCAGGCATGGCTGTACGGTCGTAAGGCGAATGAACTGCAACGTCATTTCCGCACTTATTTTGAGTGGGGAGGGTTTCCGGAGTTGGTTAACTTCCGCGAGAAACGTATTTGGCTCAACAGCCTTTACAACAGAATATTCTTCAACGACTTGGTAGTACGCCACAAAATAAAGAACGAGGATGCCTTGCGCTTGTGTGTAAGACGGTTGGCAGAAAGTGTCATGCAGCCTTGTTCGCTGAACCGTTTGAGCAACTTGGTGAAATCAACCGGTGCATCATGCAGCACGTCGACCATTATGGAATACGTGCGTTACATGCAGGAATCATGCATCCTGATTTCTTTGGAAAACTATGCGTCTCGCTTCGCCGAAAAGGAGTCCATAAAGAAGCATTACTTTGTGGACAATGGGCTGCTGCATCTTTTTATCAACAATCCCGACACCTTATTGCTTGAAAATCTTTGCGCCATCACTCTATACAAAAGATATGGCAGCGGGTTGTACTACTTCAACAAAACCATAGAAGTCGACTTCTTTGTTCCCGAAGAAGGATTGGCCGTACAAGCAAGTTACAGGATGAGCGACGCATCCACATTAGAAAGAGAGGTCAAGGCCCTGGCATCCCTACACTCCTTCACTCCGCTTCGCAAGGCTATGATTGTTACGTATGAGGATGAGGGGACCATAGAGCATGACGGACTGAAAATAGAACTGGTACCTGTGTGGAAATGGGTGCTGACCTTTAGGTAATGCAACGCCCTGGGTATATTAGGTCGTCAGATTTTTCCGACAGTGTCGGGAAAATCTGAATTATTGTCATAGTCGCATTTCGTATAATCATTTTCCCTTCTTTGGCACAAGAGTCTTGGTATCAATGCGCAAGAGCCTTGGTGTCAATGCGCAAGAGTCTTGGTGTCAATGCGCAAAAGCCTTGGTATCATCGTATTGGAAAGCTGTTCGCGACGGTTGTTGGCAACTGCCAACAACATGAACGGCAACTGCCAACAAAGTGGACGGCAACTGCCAGCAACGTGGATGGCAACTGCCAACAAAGTGGATGGCAGTTGCCGTCCATCGTCCAGAAACGCTTTCTTGCGCAATGGCTCTTGGTTTCTACAATGTGATATGCCAGGAGTTAGCTCATTGTAGACGCATAACGACAACCATGTCCACAAAAACACCCAACAAAACACCACAAAAACACCAAACAAAATGCCACAAAAACACCAAACGAGTTGCACAGACGAAAAGCGTCTTGTCATAATGGAAAAGCTAAAAACGCAAAATAGGCGTGCAACTCATTTCCCAAATTTTAACTATTCTTATTCCTCCAAGGTCACAATTGTTACCAACGGGCCGTTTTATTCTCCATACCTTTGCAGCAGCATTTAATTAATCAATAACAGATATGGCAGAAAATAAAATGTTTTGTTTCCAGTGTCAGGAGACAGCAAAGGGTACTGGGTGCACCATAAAGGGTGTTTGTGGTAAAGAGGCGGCTACTTCAAAGTGGCAGGACCTACTGTTGAGCGTGGTGCGGGGCGTAGGAACTATACAGCACGCACTCGGCGAAAAGGCAAACGAGGAAGTGGCTGACTTCATGGTTGATGCGCTATTCTCTACGATTACCAATGCCAACTTCGACGACCAGAGTATATTAAATAAGGTAGACAGAGGCATCGCAATCAAGAAACAGTTGATTGACACCGCTGCCAGCAAGGGCATCAAGCTCCCCGACTACCAGGAAGTATGCTGGGGCGGCGAGAAGGCTGACTATAGCGCGGAAGGAGAACGGGAGTCGATACTTCGCAATGAGAATGCCGATTCGCGCTCGCTAAAGGAGCTCACCGTCCTAGGTCTCAAGGGCATGGCGGCTTACTATGAGCATGCGGCTCGTTTGGGCGAGACCAACGAGGAGATTATAGCTTTCATGTGCAAGGCTCTTGCTGTAATCAGCAATCCTAATGCTGACATGGAGACACTCCTTGCCACTGTTCTGGAAACCGGCAAATACGGTGTGGACGTGATGGCTTTGCTCGACAAGGCGAACACAGGGGCTTACGGCAATCCGGAACTTACGAAGGTGAATATCGGCGTTGGAAAAAACCCTGGTATACTTATCTCGGGTCACGACCTCAAAGACATAGAAGACCTCCTCATACAGACAGAAGGCACGGGTATCGACATCTATACACACAGCGAGATGCTTCCTGCCCACTACTATCCACGGCTGAAGAAATACAAGCATCTGGTTGGCAACTACGGTAATGCATGGTGGAAGCAAAAGGAGGAGTTCGCCAGTTTCAATGGCCCTATCGTCTTCACCACCAACTGCATAGTACCGCCAGCCCCGTCGGCAGAATACCGCAATCGGGTGTTCACGACCAACTCGACTGGTTTCCCGGGATGGAAGCATATAGAGATGGGCGCTAATGGGCATAAGGACTTCTCGGAAGTAATCGAGTTGGCAAAGACCTGCGAGGCTCCAAAGGAGATAGAGACGGGCGAGATAATTGGCGGTTTTGCACATGCCCAGGTATTCGCTTTGGCCGACAAGGTTGTGGAGGCCGTGAAGAGTGGCGCTATTAGGAAGTTTGTTGTGATGAGCGGTTGCGACGGACGTACGAAGAGCCGCAACTACTACGCGGAATTTGCCAAGGCTCTGCCGAAGGACGTGGTAATTCTGACCAGCGGATGTGCCAAGTACAAGTACAACAAGCTGAATCTCGGTGACATCAACGGCATTCCACGTGTGCTGGATGCGGGCCAGTGCAACGACTCGTATTCATGGGCGGTAGTAGCATTGAAGTTGAAAGAGATATTCGGAGCAAACAACATCAACGACTTGCCGATTTTCTTCAACATTGCATGGTACGAGCAGAAGGCCGTCATCGTTCTGCTTGCACTGCTGCACCTTGGCGTGAAGAATATCCACATCGGCCCTACCCTCCCGGCTTTTGTCTCGGAAGGCGTGCTCAAGGTACTGATAGACAACTTCGGACTGGCCGGCAACTCTACCGTTGAAGACGACATTCAGAAATATATCCTCTAACACACGTTTCCCCCGATAGCGAAAATCGCTGTCGGGGGATTTCCTTTGCAATAAAACAGGCTTCGGTCCGTTATATCATAAAGCATTAGAATATGAAGGAATCAGCATACGCTACATTACAGAAATGTCCATTGTTCAATGGATTCACCACAGACGAGATAAAACAGACATTGACGTTTGTAGACTACCGGATGGTGGAGTACCCTGCCAAGGAAGTCTATACACTTGCGGGCATGCCCTGCAAGTATGCCGATTTCATCATAGAAGGAGAGATGATTGCCCGCATGACGGGTATATCGGGAAAGCAAGCCCAGATTGACCGCTTGCCGGCATCCACCCTCATTGCTCCGGCTTTTATATTTGCCAAGAAGAACGAGATGCCTGTAAGCGTAGAGACCAGCATGCCCACGCTGCTGATGCGCATGACGCCGGCGGAACTGGAGAAGCTGATTGACACGGACGAGAGAATACGTTGGAACTTCATCCAACAGCTGTCAATGATTGACGTGTTCCTGACGCACAAGATGCGTATGCTCTCCCTTTTCTCAGTAAAAGAAAAGGTGGCGCAGTATCTGATAAAGATTGCCACCGAGCAGCAAAGCCGAACGATAAAACTTGCTGTGAGCCGTCAGGAAATGGCAGACATCTTCGGCATCCAGAAGTTCTCCCTCCTCCGCTGCCTGTCGGAATTTGAGGAGAACGGGGCTATTAAGATTGAGGGGAAAACGATAACTATCCTCAACTCCGACAAGATGAAGTAAAAATAAATCGTGCCATTTGTAAGCCAAGACTATCTTTCTAAAATCGGAATCACGATGCTGCATTTCCATGAATATACCAATTCAAAGAAATAAACACAAAGTTTAACCAAACAGATTAGCAGTATGTCAGCTCTTTTCTGTAAATTTGCAGCATATTGGGGTATTGCACCCAATAATAAACCAACAAACGATAAGCAAAATGCTGAGTGAAAGCCAGAACATAGAATACAAGGAGTCGTGGAACGACAAGTACCTGCAGTGGATTTGCGGATTCGCAAACGCCCAAGGCGGTCGCATATACATAGGTATCAACGACGACAAGGAAATTGTCGGTGTGCGCGATGCCAAGAAACTCATGGAAGACATTCCCAACAAGATTGCCAGCTTTCTCGGCATTGTTGAGGATGTCAACTTGCTCATGGAAGACGACAAGGAGTACATCGAGATTGTAGTCTCACCAAGCAGCATGCCCATTGCCTACCGGGGTGTGTACCATTATCGTTCTGGCTCTACCAAGCAAGAACTAAAAGGCATTGCACTCCAGCAGTTCATCATGCGCAAGATGGGACATTCGTGGGACGATATGCCCTTGCCAACTGCAACCTTGGAAGAGATAGACCGTTCGGCGATAGACTACTTCCTGCGAAGGGGCATCAGCAAACATCGCATTGACCCGAGCGAGAAGGAAGCGTCCACAGAGGATGTGCTCCGCAACATGAACCTTATCGGCGAAGACGGATTCCTGCGTGCTGCCGCAGTACTCTTGTTCGGCAAGAATCCCCAGCGTCGCTTTGCTGGAGTTCAATTCAAGATAGGAAGGTTCGGTGCCAACGAGAGCGACCTGATTATACAGGATGTTGTGGAAGGCAACGTGATTCAGATGGTGGACAAAGTTGTGGAGGTTTTGAAGAGCAAATATCTCTATTCGCCTATCCACTACGAAGGTATGGAGCGGGTAGAACCGCTGGAGATACCAGAGGACGGATTGCGCGAGATTTTGTACAATAGCGTTTGTCATAAAGAGTATATGGGCGCTCCCATCCAGATGCAGGTATATAGCGACCATATGGAGATATGGAACGAGGGCGGCTTGCCCAAAGGCTATACTGCCGAGACCCTGATGCGCAAGCACAGTTCTCGTCCAAGAAACAAGACGATAGCAGCCGTCATGTTCCGTGCCGGTTTCATCGAGACATGGGGACGTGGCTACACCAAGGTGC
>CAVDKC010000212.1:0-6317 GCA_963609615.1 Oribacterium sp. | reverse complement strand
ACTACTTTTGCCAAATCGTTACCCCTAAAGTTTCTTCTATGACATGAATAACCTCTGGAATAGAATCCGTTTCAAAGTCACCAGTCAAACGTTTTGACTCATCAGAAGCCATATATTTTTTCCCGGATAATTTACCTAATTCATCCAAGACTTCTGCCAAAGGAGTATTCTCAAAATGCAAACGATGGGTAGCCCATGCCACGTCATTGACATCAAACTCAGACATTAGCTCAGGTTTGTCGGAACCAGCCAAAAGCCTAGCTTGCTTTCCCCTTGTCAAGAAAACACCTTCTTTCGAATCACGAGCCGCAAACAACACCTTTCCACTAGTCACCATCACAACCGGGCTTTCGGTACGCTCATCCACCATAAACTGCGTACCAAGCACCCTTACATGTCCATGTTCTCCTGTCACATCGAAAGGATGAACCTCATCATGCTTTACCTGATAATAGACACGCCCCTTCATTTCCACCTTTCTGCAGTTGTTCTCTTGATAAGAGAGAGAAGAAAAAGGTGAAAGCGTTACTTTCGTTCCGTCGGGTAGTTGATAGACGGCAATTTGGTCAGCACTTTTCAGTTCCACCATCTTCGGTTGCAACAAAGTATAAGCTCCTACCACTAACAGCACTGCCACCGATGCAGCAACAGCCAACCATCGGAAACTAGCCTTACCCTCCTTGATTCTTCCAAAGTTCATATGCCTTTCGGTGGTATCCACACTAGCCCTTGCCTTGACTCTTCTCAAAGCTTCCTGTGTATTCAATTTTCCCGATTGGAAATATCGGAACACAAAATCTTGCTCATTCTTGCTTGTATTCATTTTGTTTTCCCCTTGATTGTAATTTCTTTTGTTATACTTTTCATCAGAACTGCCCCATGATAGATACAAATACCGTATTGGTATGCTTAAACCTATCTATGCCATTATATCTCTTACCATTGGTATAGCGAATATTGTTGCGACAATATTCCATATTATAATTACTTGTTATCCATCCTAAGGACAAGAAGACATCGTCCGATCGGAAAGTAAGTGACGATTTCATTCGCCAAAAGCACCATTTACCACCATGATTCCTTACAGAACGAGTAACAGCGTTTTCTATATCCCAGAAAGAAGCAAGATGTCCTACCCCTTGACTATCCTTGACTTCATCAAAAGTCACCCGATCATTGACGGGAAGCACTGACAAGCAAAATCCTGGGTCGCAATGCAGCATCAATCCCGAGCTATGCCGTTTGTTGAGCCAAACTGTAGGAGTACGGAAAGCCAAACTGGGATTCAAGTTTATCTTGATGACTCTATCTGGGTCATATTCATAATCCTCATATTTTTCTATCAAAGGTCTGTTGCCATGGTTGTCATTCCATTCGATGCCCAAAGAGACTCCCACGTAAGTAAGAGGATAGTAAGCCGCAGAAATCTCCACCATATAACTATCTTCGTTACTGTCACATAAGCCACCTGTAACCCCTGCTTCAAAACGCAAAAGTTTGCTGACTTGCTTCCGTTTCATGCGATTAATCATCTCCACACGTTGTGCAAACGTGAGCGAGTCTTTCACAGAAGCTACCGTATCATTGAGAGGTTGGTAAACTTTTACTTCTTGAGCAGAACCACCAGAATCTTGTGCCTTACCTAAGACTGCAAAGCACAAAACTTCCAATATGAGCAATAATCTTCTTTTCATAACCCTTTTTCTCTGTTAGTCCAAATATCATCCCCTTCACGACGAGTCGGATTGAAATGCTTAGTGGAAGTACTTACATTGTAACCTGCCACAATACCAAAGCCACCTTTTACATTCGAATAAGTGGGAGCAACCTGCATCAAGCCAGCATCAGCCCAATCATTGCTCTGTGCATCATTGATACTCTTCAAAAACCGATAATATTCTGGAGTCACTTTATACAGTTCCACTATATAGTCATAACCAAACACCCAATCCCAGGTGCCATAGTTATTATACTCATTAGCATGCATATCGGCACTCAGTGCTTCCAGATGCAAGGTGTAGGATTGCCCATTGATTGTACGGTCGTTGAATATATATGAGTTCCCATAAAACGTAAAATCATCAAACCCGAAATCATCGTTCAACTTGGTTTTCCTATTCAGCAAGGGTTCGCCCATCGTTGACAGTTCTATATCTCGTGTAACCCAGGACAAGCTATCGCGGTGAGTTCCCTCCATCTGTCGTAGTTTCACCATCACCGAGTAGTAATCCTGAGTAGAGGCATTATCTTGGAAAGTCGCCTCTATCTTATCTACCCTCGAATACGAGTCGGCATCTGAATTTTTCTCATCAAAGCGAACTTCTCCCATTTGTATGTTCACTCGATTGGGGATGTATGTAGAAGCTGAGACCGAAGAAAAACCATCGGCAGAAACCTGCACCTGAATATTATCACCCTCTTTTTGCTTGCCTACCACATAATATTGACCTACAAGCCGGACAAGATGCCATTTGGCATTGTTAGTTGAGAAAAGGCGAGCTTCTTCTAAATTCTCTATCCGTTTCACAGGCAACTCTACTCCATTTACCTTATATATAATATGGGCATCCACTGGCTGTTGTGACTGCACATCCATTTCTCCCTTAAACGAAGCTATTGGCAAACTTCTGGACACTGCTACCAAGGTCGTATCACCTTCCGTCGGAAAGCAATAAACGACCAACCGAGATGTATCTTGCAACTTATCCACGTCGAAATCGTCCTTGCATGATGCAAGAGTCAAACATGTCAGTATGAGGCAAAGCCCCCATTTTATCAGTATTTTCATATCGCACATTTCCTCTTTAAAATTTTATAGTATAACTGAAGGAAGGGAGAATCGGGATGAACCCCTTGTTCTTAGCCCTAAATTGTTGCGTTTTCTCGTCAAAATCTACCTTAACATACATGGAGTTCAAGTGGCAGTAAGCATTGTAGATGCTCAAGTTCCAGATGCGCTCATGACCGTGCTTGGTGACATGATGGAAATCAAATCCCAAGTCCAAGCGATGATAAGCAGGAAGCGTCAGGTTATTTGGTATTGCATAAACATAAGATGCACTACTCCACCAACTCCCTAGATATTTACCATCTCCATCAGGCAAGCCTGGCAATGCCGCCAACTGAGTTGGCACCGTGGCATGGTTGCCCGTATGATAGTTCCAAACGACAAAGCAACTCACCTTCTTGTTGAACGCATATTGCAAGGACAAGTTCAACTTATGTCGGTTGTCAAACTTGTCGTAATACCAATCCTGATAGAAGTCTTCATACTTTCGCTTGTTCCAAGAGAGTGTATAAGAGCCACTCAACGTCAAGTGGCTGGTGCGATAAGTGGCATCAGCCTCCAAACCATAAAACAAGCCCTTGCCATCCATCACTTGCGAGTCCCAATGCTCTGCTGGAGGTTCGACACCTACCCAACTGCTATATTGCAGCAAGTGTCTGGATAACTTATAATACCCTTCAAGCGAGAATATCCAATGCCGATTGGGCTGCGCATACACTCCGGCAGCAATCTGCCAAGAGTACATCGGCTTGAGTGAAGCCGTAGTAGGTACCCAATAATCTGTAGGCAAATCCAAATAACTATTGGAAATCTTATGCACATACTGAGTCATCTGGGTGAAAGAAGCCTTCAGCGATACCTCGTTGCTCAACTGATATTTCAAGGCAAAACGAGGGTCTATATTTAGGAAATTCTTATCACTGATGTGAAAAAGACCCGTATTGAAGCCAACATTCAAACTCCACTTCTTATTGATATAGATTTCATCCTCTGCATATGCCGTCCACTCATGCGCCACATGACGATTGCTACTGTTCACCTGGATGGTATCAGCTTGGGCTGACGCACTTCCCTCATATCCTGTATAATCCAACTGCATAGCAGTCTGAGGCTGGAAGAGATGCATCGTATAGTCGTGCCCCAAACGGATATGATGACGAGGACTCGGTCGATAATCAAATGCCAAACGATAGCCCGCATCATAAATCGTGGAGGTATAGCCGTGCTCCAAGTGATAGACAGAAGTGGCATATTCTCCAGAAGGACAGATATAGTGATCGTCATCCAGAGCATAGAGTTTGGAACGATTGTGCGAATACACTGCAGTCAAGTTAGAGAAGAGCTTCGGAGAGAACTGGTAGTTCCAATTGAATGCCACATTAAAATTCCCCCAGTCCAACTGCGACTTCGTTAACTCCCTGTCATAGTTTTGATTGGGCTGATACCCATCCGACTTACTTCCATTCTCGTCATACTTCACATCCCAACTATCCTTGCCATGATAGATGCTCAGGTCTATTTTCGAGCGATTATTAAAGCGATGCGTCACCTTTGCGTTCAAATCCATGAAATAATAACCTATCGAAAGTTTCTCATCTTTCTCAGAGAAAGCCCTTGTTAAAGGACGAGACAACAAATCCATCCACGAGCGACGCATACCTATGTTATAAGAGGTCTTGTCCTTGATGACAGGTCCCTCGAATTGCAAGCTAGCATCAAGCAGCCCGATGCGGTAAGCCCCATGAAAGTGCTCCATATTGCCATCGGCAGTACGCACATCGACCACGGAAGACAACCTGCCACCATATCTCGCCGGAAATCCACTCTTATAGAAATCCACATTTTTGACCACGTCGGCATTGAAACTGGAAAAGAGCCCGAGGGCATGATTGGTGTCATAAAGCGGTGTGCCATCTATCAAAAAAAGATTCTCATCGCCATTGCCGCCATGCACATAGAGTCCACTTGCCAACTCCTGTCCTTCGGCAACACCGCTCACTCGCTGCAATGTCTTCACAACATCAGGAGAGGACATCAAAGAAAACTCGGTCTTGATGTCCTTATTGGAGAAAGAACGCTTGCCCGTCTGTGTGGTGAGAAGCGGCGAGTTGAAATCGCCATTCACCACGACCTCGGGGAGGCTGCTATCCGTTTGGAGCGACATATTATAATGAATGTCATTAGACAGATTCATCTTTTCCACCTTGTCGGCATAACCTACATACGAAAACCGCAACTGGTGCTCACCCTCTGGCAAGGTAAGCGAATAGAAACCATATTCGTTGGTGGTCGTACCGACACCATATGTCAGATCATAGACTGTTGCATTTATCAGCGACTCGCCACTCTCGTCACGGACGTAACCGCTCAGAGTGTGGCGGTGCTGAACTTGCTGAACTTTGTGATGGCCATTTGTATGGAATGTCGATATCTGTTGTGGTTTTCGCTTCAATATCACATAGTTCGCATTGATAGTATATAAAATATGAGTTTTCTCAAACAATGCCTTCAAAGCTTTCTTTACCGACATGCGCCGAATGTCTGCCCCTTCATACTTGCCATCTAGATTCAAGGAAGAATCGTATACAAAATTTACCTTCTTCACCTGATGCAACCATTCCATCTGTTGACGGATGGTAGTAGAAGCCTGAGCTTCCACTGCCATCTCCAAACAATTTGCCGATGTTTCCATAGGCAAGGTCAGAATCGAAAGTGCGATGATTGCTACTTTACCTTTCATAACTGGTCTTTTATTATATTCGTACGTTATATGTTCCAAGAACTGTATTTCTTTAAACCTATAACGCAGAAACTAAAGAATCCCCCCACTTATGAAAGGTAAAATATAAAGAAATTCTTCCTTTTTGCCTCGTAATATCTTCAATGCCTTGGAAATTTGATGCTCTACAGTTTTCTCCGATAGCCCCAGCTCCTCAGCTATCTCCCGATAAGTCATGCCGTCTCGCTTACTCATCAAGAAAATGACGCGACATCTGTCAGGCAGCTGTTCTATTGCCGTCCACAAAGCCGCCTCACGAAAAGAGCATTCCTGAGCTTGCCCGTCAGAAATAACACCCCCCAAATCGGTAGGAGACACATTAGGAACTACTGGATTTTTTCTGCGTAACCGGTCGACACACGCATTGCGAACAGAAGCATACATGAAAGACTTGGCATTCATAGACAAAGTGAGTGAAGTATTCTCATGAGCAGATTCTCGCTCTATCAATCGAACAAAACAATCCTGTACCACATCCTCTGCCTCATCCACATCGTGTAGATAATGGGTGGCATAAAGACATAGCGGACGATAATAATGCTGAAATGCCAAGTCTATACTTTCCATTGAGACATTGAAACTTCTAAAAAATTACTACCCAAACAACTTGTCATACAATAACAAAACAACCCTCCAAATCCATGAAGACTTGAAGGGTTATTTGCGACATGTTGTCCCAGGCGGATTCGAACCACCACTGACAGAACCAAAAACTGTAGTGCTACCATTACACCATAGGACAATCAAACC
>CAVDKC010000211.1:5339-6676 GCA_963609615.1 Oribacterium sp. | reverse complement strand
AATGCCGTTGAGCGTGGCAAGGCAAACTCTGTATTGTTCAAGGAATACGAGGTAGGCGAGTTTGAAACAGGCGTTGATGTGTCGGCAGACACAATGCAATACGCCTTGTATGAAAGGCGAGTGCCGCCAATTCCGACTTCACAGAAAGACAGCACGGGAATGTTCCTGTCTGCCAATCCGCACGTTAAGCTCTCGCAGTCGTACTAATCGTTTATTCACTAAAAAGGTATAATTACAATGAAATCCATTTTTACAACATTCACTGGCTTGCACAAGAACGGTGCGCCATTGGATTTATTGGCAACATGGAGAAAGACCTTTGACAAAGCCTCTGAAAAGGAAGTATCACTTTTTCAGAAAATGTACTCCGATGGTTGGTTTACCTACAACACGCCTCAGATGTCATTGACAGCCGAGGCTATCGTGGGCAAGTACAACATTCGTTTCATGGCTACTCTGTTGGCTGACGAATCCCCCTCACCATTGCGCAGAACTGACGGCTTTGATGTCTGGACTAAGGAAATTCCCCGTGTCGGTCACAAGTTCGTGATGTTTGCCCGTGACTATCGCAAGTTACAGGAAGTTTACGAGAACCCTCGCCTCAAGGAGGCTGACAAAGTAAAGCAGATTGAAAAGACCCTTACACACGATATTCAAGACGCATACCTTGGATGCAAGGATGTAATGGACTTTATCGTGCTTATGGCTTTCTCCAACTTCGGTGTGGCACAGTTCAAACCCGAAATAAACAATCCGGGTGGACGCTCATACGAGGTGGACTATGGCATGGAAGAACAGAACAAGTTGGTGAGCGTATGCAACTGGACTACTGCAAACACCAAGGCTGGCAAGTTCATTCCTATTCTGTGGCTCTCTGCCCTTTGCTCTGATTTGCGTGACCGTGGTATTGAGCCGGGCGAAATCCTCATGTCACAGGAGCTTTACACATGGTTGCGCATGGATGCAACCACACGCTTGCTTGCTCATGGCACAGACAAACAGGCACAGGTCGTAACTTCGTCTGAACTTTCCGCATTGCTCACTGAAAACGAGATACCGCCTATCACGGTTATCAAGCGCAAGATGGGTGTGGATAAGGACGGCAAGCGCAACACAATACAGCCGTGGAATCCTAACTTTATCGCAATCAAGCCTGCTGGTGTCATTGGTGAGATACAGCCCGCCATTGAAGATAGTGAGCTTATCGAAGAGGACAACGTGGACTACATTAACGCTGGCAATGGTATTCGCATATCAAAGTGGCGTACTGGTGCATCCACGGGGCAGACTGCTGGCGAATACACAGAGGGCGCAGCTCGCCTGTTACCGCTCATTAC
>CAVDKC010000211.1:0-4783 GCA_963609615.1 Oribacterium sp. | reverse complement strand
ATATGGAACTCACGAAAATTCAAGCACTGACCGCAGAAATTGAGCCTTATGTGCCAAGCAAGCTGTCTATGGTTAAAGCTCTGTCCGATGTGGGTGTAAGCGATGAAGAAACGCCATACAACCCTACAACGGATAAAAGGATTGTCGCACAAGCAGCCGTAAAGGTATTATCCCAAATGGTTGT
The DNA here is from genome assembly GCA_963609615.1 of Oribacterium sp. Lineage (GTDB taxonomy): Bacteria > Bacteroidota > Bacteroidia > Bacteroidales > Bacteroidaceae > Prevotella. Next base: position 4,599 of record CAVDKC010000211.1, on the reverse strand, counting down.
ACTTAGTAGCGATAGCCTCGGAAAATCCTCACAAGGCTACAACGTGGATATGTTGCGCAAGCGCATCAAGGCTATTTGCAGTGAAAACGGTTTGGACTTGGAGAATTTCGATGAAGTACCAACCATTACTGACGGCTCTAATCTGTGGTAAGCAATGAGAACTAACGGAACTTTTGAATACAAGCCTGTGGGTGGCGTACAGACTGACCCAACAACAGGCTTTGTTATTCCAAATGACAACAGCACGGCTTTCTTGCAAGGCGGTGAATGTCAGATAGACAAATCTATCCCCGCAAAGCAAGTGGTCGGCACAGACGGACAAACCTATGCTTACACCTATGATGTGTTTATCCCTAAATACTTTGGTGGTGTGTTGGCTATTGGTTGTACGGTGCGGATTACAGGCGAGAATGGAGATACAGACGAGTTTGTTGTTTCGGGGGTGGATAACATGAACCGCAAATATATTGAGATATGGGGATAACTCCGATGTTTGGTGATGATGCGATAGGCGCACAAGTCCGATTGTTCCAAAAACGATTGGAAGAAGCCGCCATTTATCTTTTGAAATACTTAGGTGAAGAACTCACCAAGTACGCAAAGGACAAACACAATTACACAGACAGAACGGGCAACCTCACAAACTCAATAGGCTACGCTGTGGTGTGCAATGGTGATATTCTCTACTTTGGTGGTGCAATCCAACAAGGAGAGGGCGCAGACAATGCGTTAAAGGTCGCAATGAAAATGGCTGAAACGCTTACGAACTCTCTTTCACTCATTATTGTAGCTGGAATGAACTATGCCGCTTATGTTGAGGCAAGGGGTTATAATGTCATTCTACCCGCAGAACTCAAAGCAAAGACAGACTTTCCAAAGGCGATGCAAATGCTCATGGATAAAGCGAAAAGAAAAGCAGATGAACTATTTGGCAGTGTATTATGATAACGACAGAAGAAATAGCAATAAGGGTGCGCCAAATGCTGATTGACGGCATGGGGTTAAACACCGAATATGCGGAAAGTCCCGAATACCAACGACAGGACTACTCCAAGGAGGGCATTGTAATAGTGCCAAGGTCTATTGATGGTGAGGGGTCTGTGCGTAATGGTAGTATCAATGTCAATATTCATGTGCCAGACAGTCCGCAAGGCGTGGGATGTGGCAAGGCTGTATATCATACCCATTTTGCAAGGCTCATTGAGTTGCGCAAAAGGGCAATGGAGATACTGCAAAACCATTATGAGCATGGTTGCGGTTACAATTGGGTGATTGGTCTAATCAATCCACCTATGCAAGAGCCAAACCACAATGAGCATTTTGTATCGTTTTCTTTGGATATTGTTGTAAGAGAAAAAAAGTCGAACAATTAAATTTAATAAGTTATGCCAATACTTTCTACTATGGGGTTGAAGAAAATCTATATCTCCCCCGCAGGAACAACCGCAGGTGTCATGCCCGCAAACGGCAGCACTTGGCTTGATTTGGGCGATGTGTACCAAGACACTTGCACATTGAAAGACGATGATGTGGAAACAACGGAACACAAGTCTGAAACTTCAAGCAAGGTGATTACTCTTTTGGGTGATTACTCTACCACGGTTGAGCTTACGCTTATGGACCCGGATTTGGACTTGATGGCACGTTACTTCGGTGGCACGGTGTCGGGAACAAAGCCAAAGCGTAAGTGGTTGCGTCCCAAAAAGCCTGTTTACAAGGAATGGGCAATTTGGCTTCAGCCAGAGGAGGGTCTTTTTGTTGGTTGCCCCAACGCTTGCATCATTCCCTCTTTCGAGATTACCTATTCTTCAAAGGGTATCTGTCTGTGTCCTATGAAAATCAAATTTCAAGACCAGCTCACGATTGATGAGTCTATCACAGACCCGACAAAGGCGAGCTAACCCGATAAAACAACTTACCAATTCAAGCCTCCTTTCCCTAATGGTTAGGGGGCTTGTTTACTTTACAACGATATGGAAAACAATCAAGAGCAAGAAGAACTTACAAGAGAGCAGCGTTTGGAGATTGAGGATAAGGCATTGCAAGCTCTGTTGAATATGGGGTGCAAATTCTCTGTGCCATTGAAGATTTACCCAGTGAAACCCTCCAAGTGGTACAATTTCCTAAAACGTACATTCCCCAAGCGTACAAAGGTTTGGCACGACAAACGCATTCCGAAAGGTTGGAATGTGTCAGTTGTTGAAATTCCCGATGTGGAAACAGAGCGCATGAAAGAAGTGTATATGCGTCATTTCAACGTAAAGCCTTTGTATCTCGGCACAATAGACCGTTTGCGCCAAATGTACATAGGTATAGAGTATGACGAAAAGACCATACAGGAGCAGCCTATACAGGAAAGCAAACGACTATTCAAGTACACAAAGCAAATGGCAGATATAGCAGCCGTTGCAGTAATCAACGACCCGACCGTTGCCGAAAAGGAAAGTAAGGCGGTCAAAGAACTATCCAAGTTCTTTATGGAGCATTTGACGGTTGCACGATTGCAAAAGCTCACTGCCATTATTAGCCAGATGATGAACCCAGCGGGTTTTACGACCTCTATTCGATTGATACGGGAAGTAGGAACGACCAAGCCAAACCCCAAAGCACAACGAATAGAGTAACAGGGCTTAACAGCCCTTGGGGTAATCGTGGCGAACTCATGCGTAACTATGGGTGGACTTATGATTACTTGCTTTGGGGTATTTCGTGGCTCAATCTGCAACTGATGATAGCTGATGCACCACGCACAAAGGATTTGCCGACTGACGAAAACGGCAATGTCATTGATGAAAGCAAAATTGAACACCACGAACTTAAAACGAAAGAAGATATTAAGAACTATATCAAAGGATTGTTATAAATGGAAAATATAGGCGGTGGATTGGGTTTTAAGGCAACCCTTGACATAGACGATTTCAATGTGTCGGCAGCTACAATGGAACGGCACATAAAGGATTTCTCCAACACGGCAGCACAAGAGGCAGCAGCAGTTGAGGATTCCTTTCAGCAAATGGCACAGAAAGCGGGACAATACATTTCCTACTATCTGATTGGGCAAGGTATGAATAACCTTGTCAATTCTGTTATACAAGTCCGTGGTCAGTTTCAGCAATTGGAGCTTGCCTTTGGCACTATGTTAGGAAGTGAACAGAAAGCCACCGACCTTATGCAGCAGATGGTAGATACGGCTGCAAAAACACCATTTGACTTGCTTGGAGTTGCCGAGGGCGCAAAGCAGTTACTCGCCTATGGTGTCAGTGCTGAAAAGGTGAATGACACGCTTGTAAGGCTTGGTAACATTGCAAGTGGTCTTTCCATTCCGCTTAACGATATAGTCTATCTATATGGCACAACAATGGTACAGGGGCGTTTGTATGCCCAAGATGTAAGGCAGTTCACTGGTAGGGGTATTCCACTTGTGAAAGAACTTGCAGAGAAGTACCACACAACAGCCGAGGGCATAAATGAAATGGTGTCGGCTGGCAAGATAGGTTTCCCCGATGTTGAGGAAGTCCTAAACAAAATGACAAATGCGGGCGGTCAATTCTATCAGCTTATGGAAAAACAAAGTTCCTCGCTGACAGGACAGATTGCAAACTTGGAGGATGCTTGGGACAGTGCGCTTAATAGTTTTGGTGAACAGACCGAGGGCGCATTGTCGGCTGGCATACAGGGCGCAACATACCTTGTTGAACACATGGATGATGTTGTGCGCATACTCAAAGCCGTTGCCATTGCCTACGGCTCTGTGAAAGCCGCTACCGTGCTTACAAGTGTAGCCACAAAAGGCTACACGGGAATAACCGTGCTTGACAATGCCGCAAAGACAGCACAGCTTGCCTTGATGAAAGCGGAATCCGCATTGAGTGGTGAGGTTTCCAATCAGAAAAAGGCTATGGCAGCAGCAGAGCAAGCCAATTACGCAGCACTTGAAACAACACTGACAGCAGAGGAAAAGGCAGCAGTGGTTAAGCAAATGCGTATAGCAGCCATTCAAAGCCTATTGACAACGCAACAGCAAGAGTATCTTTCCAACCTCAATCTAACCGCATCAAGCCAAGGCTACGAGCAAGCAGCATTTGGTGTTATGACAGCCGAGCAACGCTTGGCTTTGTCTAAGCAAGACTATACAGCCAAGAGCGCAGCATATAGAGCCGCCATAATGCAAGAGGCACAAGCCAAAGCAGCCAACCAAGCGCAGACCGTGGAGGCGATGCGTAGCGATGTAAGGGCAGCAGCGCAGAGTGTAGAATCCGCCAAAGCCAAGGCTATTGCAGCTACACAAGCAACCGAGGCAGCACGATATGAGGTATATTGGGCGCAACAGTCGGGCAATGCAACAGCCATTGCAAGCGCACAAAAGAAGCTGGATGCAGCAGTGGACGCACAGGCAGCAACACGCAAGGCGGCACTTGCCGCACAGACGGATTTCTATACTAAGAAGAAACAGCTTGAAACATTAGCCACACAACAGGCTCGCACGGCTTCTATTGCTGACACAGGCGCAAAGACAGCACAGACGGTAGCAACAAACATTCTGTCGGTAGCCACAACAAAGTTGTCGGCTGGACTAAAAGCATTGTGGGCAACAATGGC
>CAVDKC010000210.1:0-6851 GCA_963609615.1 Oribacterium sp. | reverse complement strand
GACAACATGGCCGGGATACTGAAGGACAGGAGCAGGGCGAAAGCGTGACCTCCACTAACAAGATTTGGGGATTTTTCTGGTATTTCGGCAAAAACATTTGGGGATTCTTCTGCTTTTAAGCTAAAAACATTTGGGGATTTTTCTGATATTTCGGCAAAAACATTTGGGGATTTGGTCTAAATATAGTATTTTTGCACCCGACAAACATGTAAGAATATGGGAAAAGAAAAGGTTTTTAAGCGCAAACTTTACAACAAGATGTTGGACTGGAAGCAAACCCGAGACGGTGCCACCGCACTCCTCATCAAAGGCGCACGCCGTGTGGGAAAATCTACCATTGCAGAAGAATTTGCACGAAACGAGTACGAAAGCTACATACTCGTAGATTTTGCCGATGCACCTGCCGCGTTGTGGGAGGCAGTAGAGAACATTTCCGACCGCAACCATTTCTTTATGCAGCTTCAGTTCATATATGGTGTAAGGTTGCACGAGCGCAAGTCTGTCATCATTTTTGACGAAGTGCAGAAATGTCCAAAGGTACGTGAGGCAATCAAGTACCTGGTAAAAGACCATCGCTATGACTATATAGAGACGGGCTCGCTGCTTTCCATCAGAAAAAACACCCGTGGAATTGTGATTCCAAGTGAAGAGACACGCCTCACTCTGTATCCTATGGACTATGAGGAGTTTCGTTGGACCTTAGATGACGAAGTTACGATAGAGATGCTGAGGGACTGCTTCAGAAACAAGCAGTCTCTAGGGGATGCCACCATGAGAAAGTTACTTCGCGACTTTCGGCTCTATATGCTCGTTGGAGGTATGCCGCAAGCTGTAAACACGTATTTGGAGACAAACAACCTGACGGAGGTTGACAACAAGAAAAGGGAGATATTGGAAGTCTATATCGACGATTTCCTGAAGATAGACCCTTCGGGAAAGATCTCAAAAATGTTCAGTGCCATCCCAGCCCAACTTAGCAAGAACGCCTCCCGTTATCAGCAGACCAGCATTTTGGGGAAGAACGAGTCAGCCGATACAATAGCTGAGTTCCTTCGCGACATGGAAGACAGTCTTACCGTCAACTTCGCCTACCATTCTGACAACCCAAGTGTGGGACTTCCTTCGCATGCAGACTACAGCCAATACAAGATGTTTATGGGAGATACGGGCCTCTTTGTTACATTGGCCTTTTGGGACAAGGATGTTACCGAGAACATCATCTACCAAAAACTTCTCAGCGACAAATTGGCTGCCGATTTAGGGTATGTATATGAGAACATAGTGGCTCAGATGTTAGTGGCTACGGGCAATAAACTTTTCTACCATACATGGCGCTCCAAAACATCAAACCACAACTATGAAGTAGACTTCCTGCTGTCACGTGGCAACAAGTTATGGCCTTTGGAGGTAAAGTCCTCTGGTTACCAGACCCACAAGTCGTTGGATGAGTTCTGCAAGAAATATTCAGAGCACATAAGCAACCGGTATTTAATCTATACTAAAGACTACAAAAAGGACAAAGAAACCACCCTTCTACCAGTATTCATGACTCTGTTTTTATAATCCCCCTACCGCTCGTACCCGTTTAATCACTTTGTCACAATTCCGCCAGTTTTTGTGACAAAGTGATTTTTCGCAACCCCTCCAAAATCGAAAAGAATGCGTAACTGTATTGGCGTACTCTTTTAAGCCAGCTGCATCTTGTAGCCCAGACGCTTCAGTTCCATGGCTACGCCCATCAGGTACATCTGGTGCAGGGCAGACACGTAGGCGCGGAAGGCGGCTGCGGTGCCCGGCTCTATGCCCTGGTGCATCAGGTAGTTGTTGGTGCGCGAGGCACACTCCGCCACTACGGCGGACACGGCTTTGTGGCCCTTTACGCCGAGGTTGAGCACTTTGTCGCAGATATAATCGTCGAGGTGGTCGAAGTCAGTGCTTTGCAGCAGATACTTGTAGAGGTCGGGTGTCTGCGGCAGACGCTCGTCCACCATCTGTTCCATTCTCAGGTACTTGTACAAATCAGCCTTGATGCTTTTTTCTATCATAATATGTGTGTCGTTAATCACAAGAGCTTCTCTTTGTTAGTTATACTTAAAACTTTGTGCAAAGGTAGCATTTTTATTAATCATACCAAACAAAACCAGCGACAAACGCCCGTTTATTAGGTATGATTAACAAAGTCACTGAAAATGCCCGGAAATGGTTATCGCTGAATAGTTACCGTGTGCGCTTTTCATTCCTTGGGATATAACTTTTCTGTTGCTCAAGTTTGCGGTTTCATATATTTTGCTTAAATTTGCACCAATGTAGGAATATAATAAGTCGTTCCCTGCCTACAAGTTGACTGACCCTCAGATATTCACCAGCCTACTCTTCTATTATGGCATGTTGACCATCAAGGGAACGCGCGGTGACAAGATGATATTGGGCATCCCAAACAATAATGTCCGTAAGCAGTACTATGGATATTTGGAGGAATTGTCATGCAGTTTGTGGCCGGCAAGATGGTGAAGATGGATGAAATAAAATGACGCAGTCAGCGTCTCGCATTTGAAAAAGGCAGCACAATTTATGTACAGAATGCACCCATTTTGACATTTTGTTTTGTTTTTCTTCTTTTATTTGAGAAAAAAGCTGTAACTTTGCAGCATCCTGTCTAATGGACGACGCAACAGCAGAAGCCCAAAGGGTGGGATGGCATATATTTGGAAAGCGTTTACTTAACGCTTTGTTCTTGACGTATCGAAACTTCGCAACTTTCAGTCACGGTCAAGGGCGAGGCAACAGTAGATGCCTTGTGGATGTGTATAATCATCGACGCTTGGGTCATGTCTTCCGAAAGGTAGGCATGCCCAGGTTCGGTATACATATCGGCGTGGGCTTCTGCGTTGCTCGTTCAACCGTGATGGGCAATGCGAAGGCCTCGATACGTGGGACGGGTGACGGTACAGCAACCCACGCTTTTTTGTATATTGCCAAGTTTAATACCTCTTATTTCTTTATGTTCTTGCGAGGGTGGCTGCAAGAGATTTTCTTCTTGTGGCGTTATGGCTATCAGTACTATTGTTCGCAAGGTTTACGGCAAATCGCGTAATCTAATTCTATACGGCATTATCGGGTGCTGTTCCTCAGGATTGGACTTCCTACTCTACACTCTGTTTGTTTCCGTCTTCGGATGGCATTACATCCTCTCCAACTCGCTGTCTGTCATAGCTGGCATAACCACCAGCTTTACGCTTAACCGCAACTATAACTTCAAGGTCAAGGACAAGACCAAGCAGCGGTTCTCCATTTTTCTTACCGTCGGACTGTGCGGCATGTTGCTAAGCAATCTGATACTTTGGTTCTGCATCGACAAGATGGAGATGAGCAAGATTGTCTCCAAACTGTTGTCCATCGTTCTGGTGGTAGTTTTCCAATTTTTGATAAACAAGTACATAACGTTCAAACCAACTAAAACAAAGCAAAGTTTATGAGCAAAATCTATTTTGTGCTCCCTGCCTACAACGAGGAGATGAACATCGAAGGGACAGTCAGGCAGTGGTATCCCGTAGTGGAGAAATGCGGCAGCGACTGCAGACTTGTCGTTGCCAATGACGGCAGTAAGGACAAGACGTACGAGAAAATGAAGGCACTACAGTCTGAGCTGCCACAGTTCATTCCGCTGAACAAGCCCAACCAGGGACACGGGCCGACGGTATTGTACCTTTACCGCTATGCCATAGAGCAAGGCGCCGACTTCATCTTCCAGACGGACTCCGACGGCCAGACCAATCCGCAGGAGTTTGGGGCGTTTCTGGATGCCAGCAAAGATTACGACTGCGTGATGGGGTGCCGCCCTGTGCGTGGAGACGGCAAGAGCCGAAAGGTAGTGGAAAACGTGCTGCGCACATACGTATGGCTGTTCTTCCACGTGTGGGTGCCCGATGCCAATGCTCCTTTCCGTCTGATGAAAGCGTCGGTCGTGGCACAATATTTGAATATGATGCCTTCTGACTTCAACCTACCCAATGCGGTCCTTGCCGCGTGCTTCAGCAAGTTCGGCGAGAAAGTGAAGTATATTGATATCACCTTCAAGCCTCGCCAAGGCGGTGTCAACTCCATCAATCCCAAGAAGATATTCAAGATAGGATGGAAGGCCATCAGTGACTTTTGGAAAATCAGTAGAACTATAAATCGTATAAAATGACAAATACATCCTTACCAAACAATGTTTCAGCCATGAAACGCCAAGATGTTCTTTTCATCGTGATTCTCGCCTTTGTGGCAGTGACAATATTTTCGACCTCTTCATTCTTATATCCTTTTAATCGTTGGGTTGATGCCAATTGCATCTTCACAGTAGGCAAATCCATCTTTTGCGGCAAAGTCCCCTATAGGGATTTGATGGACCACAAAGGCTTTTTGCTCCATCTTATCAATGGCATAGGTTCGTTGATTTCGTTCAAGTCATTCTATGGTGTATATGTCATGGAACTTATTTCGGGCTCTGTATTCCTATGGGCTTGCTATAAGACATTGCTGCTTTTCACAGACAGAAAAGTACTGTACTTGATGCCATTTCTTGTATTAGCCGCTTATGGCTCACCGTGCTTTGAGCAAGGTGCAAGTGCAGAGGAATTTTGCCTTCCTTTCCTTTCACTCAGTCTTTATCTAGGACTGAAGTCGGTAGTGAATCAGAAAGCATTGACATTGAGAGAAGCCTTTCTGTTGGGAGTTTTCGCATCATGTGTATTTTGGATAAAATACACCATTTGCGGACTGTATGTTGGTATGGGGATAGGCCTTTGCATTTTCTACGTACAAAACAACTTGCATAGGCTGTTGCTAAAGAGCATCGGATGTTTTTGTCTGGGGTTGGTTCCCGTGTCAGCTGCCATAATTTTATATTTTGCATACAATCATGCTCTCTCTGATTTATGGACGGTGTATTTCTATAACAATCTGTTCAACTACTCAATGACTCCTGGACGATTTGGTCTACTCAGAAGACTTTTCGTCTATGAATGGCATGGATTGAAAGGTATTGTTGCTGTGAACCCATTGATGGGTTGTCTACTATTAGGGTCACTCATAGAACTTTATCTTCAAAAGGACAAGAAAGTTTTAGTCTTTAGTTTGATATGCTTTTTTAGTATGTTTGTGATGGTGTTTGTTGGTTACCAAATATACTATCCGCTACCATTTGTCATAGGCATGCCATTTTCTCTGTTGTTAGCAATGCGTATATTAAAGCAAGTTACCTCGAGAGTAAAAACCTGCATCTATCTGGGTGCCTTACTTTTAGGCGTGGCTATTTCCGGGACTTTGGCCAAGTATAAACTCATCATGATGTTTGAGGGAGAGCCTGCAGCTTCGAATATAAGCAAATTGATAATGAATGGAGAAGAATATGCTCCAACAATGGTTGAATACAACATCATGGATATCGGGGTATATACACTCTGCGGTTATATCCCAGAGTGCAAACACTTTTGTCATCTCAATCTGTCTATTAAAGAACAGATTGATGCACAAGACAACTATATTGCAAATAGCCATCCTACATATATCATCTCAGCAAGACCTATGTCATTCGATGGATACAAACTCTATACTGTTCAGACACAACAATCAACAATATCCATTAGGAAAATCTTGCATAATTATTTACCTTTTGTCAAGTTGCCTAAATCTATTCAACAGCAACAATATTACGTATATCGTTACAATAATACTAAAGCTCTATGAAACCATACGACTATCTCATCGTTGGCTCCGGTCTTTCCGGAGCTACCTTTGCGCATTTCGCCCAAAAGAGCGGAAAACGCTGTTTGGTAATCGACAAGCGTACGCAGTTGGGAGGCAATGTATATTGCGAGAATATAGAGGGCATCAACGTACACAAGTACGGCGCACATATCTTCCACACCTCCAACAAGGAGGTGTGGGACTTCGTGAACTCGCTGGTTCCCTTCAACCGCTATACCAACGCACCCGTCGCCAATTACCACGGAAAGCTGTACAACCTCCCGTTCAACATGAACACATTCTACCAGATGTGGGGCGTGACAACCCCGAAGGAGGCGTTGGCGAAAATTGAGGAACAGCGTGCCAATGCCGTGGCGAACATGAAAGCGGAAGGCGCAGCCGAGCCGCGCAATCTGGAGGAACAGGCCCTGGCACTCGTGGGCAAGGACATCTACGAGCGACTCATCAAGGACTATACCGAGAAGCAGTGGGGGCGCAGATGCACAGAGCTGCCAGCCTTCATCATCAAGCGTCTGCCCGTGCGCCTCGTCTTCGACAACAATTACTTCAACGACAAGTACCAGGGCATCCCCGAGGGCGGCTACAACAAATTGACTGACGCCCTGCTGGACGGTGTGGAGACCAAGACGGGCGTGGATTTCTTCGACAGCGAATACCGCGACTGGACACGCTATGCCGACAAGTTGGTTTACACGGGACAGATTGACCAGTATTTCGGTTACAAGTTCGGGAAGCTGGACTGGAGAACCGTCAACTTCAAGACCCGCATTGAAGAAACGCCCAATTACCAGGGCAATGCCGTCGTGAACTACACCAGCCATGACGTGCCTTACACCCGTGTAATAGAGCACAAGCACTTCGAGATGTTCGGGCAACAGGTGTACGACAACCCCAAGACCGTAATCAGCGAAGAGTATTCCATGGAATACAAGGACGGAATGGAGCCGTACTACCCTGTCAACGACACCGCCAACAACGAGCTTGCGGACAAATACCGCGCAGCAGCCGCCCTGGAGGAAAACGTGCTGTTCTGCGGTCGTCTCGCAGAGTACAGATATTACGACATGGCCCCCGTCATAGAAAAGGTCATGAAGATGTTC
>CAVDKC010000209.1:0-7119 GCA_963609615.1 Oribacterium sp. | reverse complement strand
CGGTACTCTCGGTCGGGGTATAGGTGCCGGCGGCTACCCATACCTCGCCCGTGAGCCCGTTGTCCACGAGGTCGTTGATGGCATCCTGTATATTATACTTCGCCGTAGTCCACGACTTTCCGTCATTGGAGTAGGCTCCCTTCTTCGACACATAGCGTATCTCCTGTGCCGATGCGCCCACGGTGACGAGCAGCATCATCCATATCAAGAAGCTATAAATCTTGCGTTGCATATATCGTTTGTTTGTTTTAAGAAACTGGTCAATATTCTAGACAAAAGGGAAACTTGGTTTCCCCTACTCTTTCACATCTGCGATTACCCTGTACCACCCGGTATAGACGTTGCTGTAGGCGGCGGTGGTGGGGGTAATGTAGGAGGTGGTGTTCTGCCGGCCTCCTGTGCCGCCGTAGGTCACGGTATAGTTCACCGTGCCGGGCGATGGGGGCTGGAGCATGAAGGCATAGGCACGGCCTATCCACTTGTTGCCCGCAGTGATGGTGTTGGCAGGGGCGGGCGTTAGCGACTCTCTGCCTATTACCGTCGAGGTAGCCGTGCCTGTGGGGTTAGCGGTAGGCTCAAACACCTTGCAGGTGGTGGGCAGCCCGGTGCATTGGATGCTTGCTATCTCTACCGTGTTGCGCAGGGATGCGGGTATTTCCCAAGTGAAGTCTACCTTCGCTGCCACATGATAGAGCTTCACGGTACTACAACTCAGCACCTTATTGTTCTCCACGATGATACCGTTGTCGCTCGTTGCCACAGGGTTGGAGCGGTCGTTGGCAGGGGTGGAATAGATGTCCTTCAGCTGGTCGGAGGTGAAGCTGCTGAAATCTGCCGTCATTGCTTCGAGGGCTGCCATCGTAGGATAGGTATTTGCGATGCCGTCCGCCTTGGGCAATACGTCGCTCAGGTCGGTGCGCGATGCGATGGCATACACGCGGCTCTTGCCCAAGTCGCTGTGGAAGGTGGTGCCCAGTTTGAAGGTGACGCGCACATTCTTGCGCCATCGTTCATTGGCAGTATTCTCGTCCTGCTTGGTCCATGCCGATGCAGCCTCTTCCTCGGTGTAGGTAAAAGTCTGCGTCAGCAGTTCATAACTGTTGCCTTCATTTTCCGAGATGTAGGCATAGACATAGAGGTAGAGCGGAGCCTTGAACACCACGTCATTGCCCGGGTCGCCCTGGTCTACGCGCGTTGCCACGGAGGCATTGGCAGAGTAGATGTCGATGGGGATGTCGAGCGTAAGCTCTTGCCCACCCTTTCCGCCGTCATCATCCGGCGAGCATGCTGCGCACAGGAGGAGTGCCAGCAGCGGGAATATTCTGAATAATGTATGTTTCATATCTTTCTATATTTCTACTACCATTGCGTGCGGTCGGCATAGCCAGACTGCCACTTGGTGAATACTTCTATGGAGTGACTGAACTCCAGTTCGTTGTTGCTCGTTATCTTAAACACGTAGGTGTACTGATAGCCGGGGCGCCACTTCATGTATTGGGCAGGTATCACTGCCGTGCGCGGATCGTAGACAGTCTGACCGTTGCTGTTCACGGTGCGCACTTCTGCCGTGCATACGAAGTCGACGGGGTCGCTGGAGGAAGGAATCATCAGATACTCGGGCCATGTCTGGTAGCGCACGTTCTCGTCTTTGATGGTCAGTGAGTTGACGGTCATCGTGGGCAGCTTCGTCTGTCCTGCTATGGCGGTGGCAGTCTCGCGGCTTTTCGTCATGCTCCATTTCACGTTTACCTTTCCGTCGCCTGGCATCTGGGAACCGTTCTTGGGGCCGAACTTGATGGGATGGTCTGTACCGTCTGGATTGCCGAGCACCGTGGTAGAGGATCCTTCCGGGCGTTCGAACACCAGCCTGACGAGGGAATAAGGCTTTACGAATGCCAGTTCCACGGGCTTGTTGTAGTATTCCGCAGGGTCGCCCTGCCACAGGATGCCATACATCGGGATTTTTGACTCCGCCACCTCATTGCCAGCGCTGTTGTAGTATTTGCCGTCCTCGGTGTGGGTCATATACTCCAGATTGTCAAACTCCATGGAGAAGCTGCCTTGCGTAGTTACTTGGGTGGTGGTAGAGATGGCATTGCCGTCGTACTTCACGTTGTCCTTATAGTTGGAGAGCACGGCAAAGAAGCGGTAGTCTTTGCTGTTGCCGTCCCAGTATTTTATCTCCTGGTCCAGTCCCAGATAGTCTTTGCCCTGCCCCACATACTCCCATCCTGTGGTGTTGGTGGTAGAGGAGTTGGCGGTGTTGGCCACATACTTCAGCGTGTAGCCGGGCATCACGTTCTGCAGGGTGCCGTCGAGCGTCTTGTAGCCATAGACTATGATCTCGTCGTAGCCCAGCTCGCTGAGCTTTGTGGCGCGTGTAGCCCGTGTGGTGGTGCCGGCACTGTCGGTGGCATTAAAAGAGATGCTGTAGCCATGGGTATCGGGAACGTCGGGAGTATCTGCTCCCGGCGAACATGCCGTGAGCCATACTGCCGACATCAGGAAGGTGGCGATGCCCCAAAGGGGGTGTGCCTTATTGTCAATTTCTTTCATAAGAATGTTACTGGTTAACGGTGAATGTCGTCTGGTAGGTGCGGCGCTGGTAGGTGGCGATGAGGGGGTAGGTGCCTGCCGTGGTCTGGCGGGGCACGGTGATGCTCACTTTTGCCGTACCGTTATTCTGGATGGTAATGCCGGCAGGTACACCGGTGCCGAGGGCATAGGTTACCTCGGCATTGCTTGGCGTGGTGCCGTCTACGGTGAGCGACGGTGTCATCGTGCCGCCACTGTTTTCTATCACTGCCGGGGTGAGCGAGAGCGTACCTGTGGTGAGTCCGTTATAGTTGTCTATCTTTACTATCTTGTAATATTTCGTACCGCTCTGCGTAAACTCCACGGCATAGACGTGCTTGCCGGCAGTCCACTTCATGGCCGAGAGGTTGCGCACGTCGTCGGTGCCGTCGCCCATGGGCACCTGGCTCACGTAGTCGCTGGCTTCGAGGGTCTGCGCATATACCGTTACGGGCTGGTCTACGAGATGGGTGTCCGCCTCATATTCTGCGAGGTATGTCTTCACGTTTGCCTCGGTAATGGGGTAGTTGTCGGCATCGGTGGTGGTGGCGATATAGAGCTGGGTGTTCTGGGATGTCGGGGCTACGAGACTCTTGTTGTATATGGTAGAGGCAAATACGGTATTGCCTTCCTGATAGTCGTCGGCATTGACGGTGGTGCGCTGGGTCGATGCGTCATAACCCATGGTTACGATGTTTGCCATGGTGCCGCTGATGGTGGAGATGACTTCTTCCTGCCCTATGCCGTCTACTACGTTGAGGGCATCGAAGGTGATGGGATATAGCCCGGTGAGACTGCCGATGGTGGCATTGGTCTGGTCGGAAATCTTGAAGATGTAGGTGTAGGCGTAGCCGGGCTTCCACTGCAGGTAGGCGGCGGGCACTTCTGCCGTGGCATTCTTCACCTTGATGGTTTCGCCGGTCGTGGCTGTCAGGGTGAAGTCTACCTTGAGTTTGAGGTTGCTGGCATTTTCCTCCATGGGGTACACGGGGGTGTAGGTCTTGTCGCTGCGGTCGTAGACGGCGCTGGCGGCGTCGGTGCCGAGCTGGGTGTTTGCCTTTATGTTGTCGCCGAGGGTGAGCACATTGTCTTTGCTGTCTATCTTCACGGCGGGTGTATTCTGTGTTGTGGTGTTGGTATCGTCGTGGTACGATACGGTGAGCGTTTCTGCCTTGCCTGTCTGTGCGTTCTGCAGGTTGGCGGCAAAACGGGTGGTCTCTTCCGTCGTCATCTGGGCGAAGGTGGGTGCACCGTCGTCGGTTGCCACGCGGAAGGCGTCGATGGTGAGTGAGTAGCCGGGGATGGTTTCGTACATTGCCACGCGTACCTTTGCCATGGCGTTGCGGAAGGTGAAGGTTACGGGACTGCCGTAACTGCTGCCGTTCTTCGTGAGGTACTTGCGGTCGGCTACGTATATATTTGCCGGTTTGGCATCTGCGGCTACGGTCAGGTTGTAGCCTTTGGTATAGGGGGAGTCTTCGCTGTTGGTTACCTTCTCTATCTTTATCTTGCCGTCGGCAAGGTCGTTGCCGGCTACGGCGATGGCATAGAAGGTGTAGTCGGTGGCATTGTTGTCCCAATACTTGATCAGTTGGGCATCGGTGCCGTTGTTGGCGGTGAGGTGGCTGGCCTCTTGCGAGGACAGTGATTTGCCCACATACTCCCATCCTGCGGTATTGCTGGTGGAGGCACTGCCGTCGGTGAATGAAACCTTGTAGTTGGGGAACACGAGGTTTTCGCTGGTGACGTTTCCCGTGGTGGTCGACTCGTTCTTGATGCCGTATACGTAGAAGTTACCGCCGAGCAGGTCGGCAGCCTCCTTGCCTGTCTTTGCGGCACGGGTGAATGGGTTGACTGCATTAGAGAAACTGATGGCACCATCACCCTGAGTGATGATGCCACTGTTGTATTCGTCGCTGACGCATGCCGTCAGCGACAGTATCGCAATGATGTATAATCCAAATCTTTTATGCATTATTACCTTATATATTATAAAATAGGTGCTGCATTTCCGCTACTTGGGGGTGGCAAGTAGCGGAAGAAAATCAAGTGTTATTACTTGTTGGTGCCTTCACTGTCTTAGTTGCTTGCTGCAACCTTCACGATCTTGTAGTACTTCTTTGTTTTCTGATCAACAGTCTTGGTGTACTCGATAGCGTAGGTTGTGCCTGCGGTAGCAGTCCACTTCAGAGCTGAGATAGTCTTAGTTGTACCGTCCTCGGCAGGAACTGAAGATACAACTTTTGCAGTGTTATCCTCTGTGGCATGGATATTCGTAGCATATACCGAGCTAGTATGAGCGATAGCCTCTGCTACATAAGACTCTGTGATTGGGAAGTTAGTTACATCATCAGTTGTCACAGTGTAGAGCTTAACGTTTACGCTTTCATCTGTCGGGTTCAGAGTAACAGGCTGGTACTCAGTGGTGCTACCAGACTTCAGATCCATTACCACAGCATAGATCACGTTATTAGCATTATACTCGCTCTGACCAGTCACAATCGTCTTATCAGTTTCTGATTTAGTAGCGAATGTAGTGATAGAAGGATTGTCAACAGTAGTAATGTCCTCCCATGTAGCATTGTCTTCTGTCTCTACGACTGCATCGAAGGTGATAGGAGAGAGGCCTGTGTTCTGGTCGGTAATCTTGAAGAGGTAAGTGTAAGCATAGTTGCTCTTCCACTGGCAGTACTGTGCCGGTACCTTCACCGTCTTGTAATCCACAGAAATCTTCTCGCCTGTATCCTCTGAATAGAGGTCGTAGCTGATGGTGAGGGTCATCTCTTTCTCGTTGCCTGGGTTTGGCATGATGGTGGTGTAAGTGCCAGCAGCTGTATTATCCCATGTAGGTGCATTTGCAGTTGTGCCTACAGGACTAGTTTCTGATGTAGAGAGCCACTGTGTACCTGTCGTATTCAGGTAAGTCTGGGTAGCAGGAGTACCGACAAGCGCAACCTTAGCCTTGTTCTCTTTACCTGAGTTGTTGTTCTCATAGGTCACGGTGTACTGGGTGTTTTCACCTGCTACTACGAAGTTACCGTCTACGCCGAATTTCTTGTCATCACCTGTTGATTTATGCTCAGTACCATTGTTATACTTCAATCCCGTAATCACTACCTTATATCCTGGCACAGTCTCATAGATACCGAAGCGGATCTTGGACATGAAGTTGCGGAAGGACATCTGTACAGCATTGTGGCTGAACTTGTTCTCAGTTTTTGTGACGTTATTACGGTCAGAGAAGTAGATGTTATCTACGTTGGCGTCTTTCTTCACCTGCACGGTGTAGCCCTTGCTGTAAACGTTATCGCCACTAGTACTCTTCGTGATGATAACTTTTCCGCCCTGGATATCAGTCTGCAAAGCAGAAATGGCAGTGAAGGTATAGCTAGAGGCATTGTCATCCCAATACTTGATGGTCTGGGCTGCATCCTTGCCGATGTTAGAAGTTACGTAGTCTGTACCTTCGGAAGCACTGTTATGAATGAAAGCGTGGTCTACACCTACATACTCCCAGCCTGCAGTATTGCTGACACTTTTAGAGCCATCTTTGTACTTCACCACATAGTTCTTGAATACGGTGTTGGCATCAGTAACTTGAGTACCAGCTGTTTCATTCTTCTCACCCCATACGATGAACATGCTGCCGAGCGTATTGGCTGCAGTGCTACCCGTCTCCTGAGCACGACTCTGCGATGCCGTCTGCATATTGAAGGCGATGGTGTTGTTGTCGCTCAGCGCAGTAGTGGAACCTGGCTGTTCGTCAACAGCGCAGCTTGCGAGCAGCCCCGCTGCTGCAAGCGATAGAATCAGTTTTTTGTTCATAACTTAATAATTTAATTCTGTTTGATTAATATTCATTTTTCATTTCTTTGGTCATGTGGGGTGCAGCGGGGACGCTGCACCTACTACATCACTTCACGGTAATTACCTTGATGTCGTAGACACCGGCAGTACCAGCATCTTCCTGCTTGTAGAGCTTCCTGCCATCAGTAGTCAAGTACTTATTGTAGCTTGCTGCATCTGTAATGCCGGAAGCTACATAATATACGCCGTTTGTAGTCTGGGCATAGTATGTAGTACTTTCCTCGAACTTCTCTGACTCTTTATATGTAGGAGCGGCATACTTGGTGGTGCAATATACGTATGCATAAGTACCAGCAGCTGATGGGGTGAACTTCAACGCACCTCTCTCACCGAAGTCGAGGTTTGTATCGTCGGCAGAAGGAACGTTCTGTACCAATGAGGCAGCACCTGTAACAGCAGTCATTGTCAAGCCATTCTTCACGCCTGTGAGCTGAGCGAGTACATCACCCTCTACGATAGATGCAGAACCAGAGGTCCAGCTTACGCTGTACACCTGAGCCTTTGTATTCTCGTCACCGATAGCAGTAGGAGCAAGAACCTTGTAACCAATTACTGTGCTTTCGGATGACTGCTGGTCGGATGTCTGCTGGGTAGTGTTTACGAAGTAGATGTCCTTATTAGCATTGTAGCCGTCCTTGGCATAAGAAGTCACGCTGTTGGTAGACACGGTAGTGGTAG
>CAVDKC010000208.1:0-7219 GCA_963609615.1 Oribacterium sp. | reverse complement strand
TTCTCGATTATTTTTGTTATTTTTGTCGCATAAAAAATATCTTTCTGTGCAGAATGACTGCACTGACGGGGTATACCTTTGCAACCTAATTCAGAGAAACCGAGGAATAGTTCCGAAGTACTGACAATGTTTTGAAGACTATGAAAGAATTGAAGTGCCCGAAATGTGGAAATGTTTTCCAGGTGGATGAAGCAGACTATGCTTCCATCGTCAGCCAAGTGAAGAACAAGGAGTTTGAGGCGGAAATAGATCGCCGTCTTGCCGAAATAAACAAGCGTCTCATGGCAGAACAGCAGTTGGCTTCTTCCAAGAACGAACAGAGTTTTCAGAAACAACTTTCCAAGAAAGACATTCTTCTTGGCGAGAAAGATGCTACCATAGAGCGCATGAAGGCTGAAAGCGAGGGGCAGATAGCACAGATAAGAGGAAAACTGGGTGCGGAGATAGAACACCTGAAGATGCAATTGCAAAACATCGAGAGCCAGAAGCAGAGCGAAATGACTATTGCCCTTGCAGAAAAAGACCAGACCATCGCACAACTGAATTCTACCATAGCACAAAGCAACGACAAACTTCAGTTGGCAGTGATGGAGGAACGCAACAAGGCGCAGCATTGTGTGCAGGAGAAGGAGAAAGAGTTGAGCCAACTGCGTTCAGACTTTGAATTGGAGAAGCGCGAGGCTCGGATACATGAGTCTGCCTTAATGAAGCGACATGAGGATGAACTTCGCATGAAGCAGGAGCAGGTGGATTACTACAAGGACCTCAAGACAAGGATGTCCACAAAGATGGTTGGCGAAACACTGGAGCAACATTGCAGCATAGAGTTTGAACAGTACATCCGTCCGATGATGCCTCATGCTTATTTCGACAAAGACAATGATGCTACCGATGGAACGAAAGGTGACTTTATCTTCCGCGACTCGGAAGATGGCACTGAG
This sequence comes from Oribacterium sp., assembly GCA_963609615.1. Lineage (GTDB taxonomy): Bacteria > Bacteroidota > Bacteroidia > Bacteroidales > Bacteroidaceae > Prevotella. The sequence continues at coordinate 6,278 of CAVDKC010000208.1, read as the reverse complement.
TATATCTCCATTATGTTTGAGATGAAAAACGAAATGGACACCACGGCAACCAAGCACAAGAACGATGATTTCCTGAAGAAACTCGACGAGGACAGGCGCAAGAAAGGTTGTGAGTTTGCAGTGCTGGTGAGTCTGTTGGAAGCAGACAATGACCTGTACAACACCGGCATTGTCAACAAGAGCCATGCCTATCCGAAGATGTATGTAATCCGTCCTCAATTCTTCGTGCCCTTCATCAATCTGCTGGTACAGGCATCCAAGAAGAGTTTGGAATACAAGAAACAACTTATCCTTGCGCAGAGCAAGGAGGTAGACGTAACCAACTTCGAAAACAAGATAGAGGACTTCAAGAGCAAGTTTGGCCGCCATTATCAATTGGCATCCTCTAAGTTCGAGGCAGCCATCAAGGATATTGACGCTACGATTGCCAAGCTACAAAAAGTCCGGGACGAATTGGTTGGTTCGGGTAATAACCTGCGCCTTGCCAATCAAGATACGGAAGATTTGACGATCCGCAAACTCACGTATAAGAATCCGACGATGAAGGCAAAATTTGAGGAGGCAAGGAATAAGTAACTGCTGACAATGTGTAGTTTTCGACTTCGGTACAAGGGGGGGGGACGTTGTCGGACAAGCATAGTAGGCAGTACCTTTATGAAATAGAATACAGACAATATGAACAAGCAGCAGCTGGCTAACAGAATATGGGCATCGGCGAACAATATGCGCAATAAGATAGATGCCAATGAGTATAAGGACTATATCTTGGGTCTTATCTTCTACAAGTTCCTCTCCGACACGGAGGTGAAATACTTCACCGAGGAATGCGAATGGGAGGAAGACGAACTGGTGGAACTCGTGGAGAACTACGAGGACCAGAATATGAAGAATGCCATCGCCGAGTGTCAGGAGCACATCGGCTTCTTCATCGAGTACAAGTATCTGTTCGGCACGTGGCTCGCCGACACCGAGTTTAGCGTGGCTACGCTCAGCGAGGCACTCAGCAACTTCGAACGGCTGATGAGCGACAACTTCGCGTCGGTCTACGACGGCATTTTCAAGACCCTGCGCGAGGGACTGAGCAAGTTGGGCGACAACCCCTCCGCACAGACCAAGGCGCTGAAGGGACTCATCAAGCTCATCAAGGACATCCCCACCGACGGCTCGCAGGACTACGATGTGCTGGGCTACGTCTACGAGTTCCTCATCAGCAACTTCGCCGCCAGTGCCGGCAAGAAGGCCGGAGAGTTCTATACGCCCCACGAGGTGGCGATGGTGATGTCCGAGATTGTGGCCGACCACCACAGGGATAAGGAGTCGCTCGAAATCTACGACCCCACCTCCGGCTCCGGTTCGCTGCTCATCACCATCGGCAAGGCGGTAAGCAAGCACATCAAGGGCAGGAACAAGGTGAAGTACTACGCTCAGGAGCTGAAGGAGAACACCTATAACCTTACCCGTATGAACCTCGTGATGCGCGGCATCATTCCGCAGAACATCGTCACCCGTTGTGCCGACACGCTGGAGGAGGACTGGCCTATGCATGAGGAGGGGTCCGAGATAGACAAGCCGCTCGCCGTGGACGCCGTGGTCAGCAACCCGCCCTACTCGCAGCACTGGGACCCCACCAACAAGGAGATGGACGCCCGCTTCGCACAGTACGGGCTGGCACCCAAGACAAAGGCCGACTACGCCTTCCTGCTCCACGAGCTGCACCACCTGAAGCCCGACGGCATCCTCACCATCGTGCTGCCCCACGGCGTACTGTTCCGTGGCAAGGCCCCCAAGCTGTTCGACAAGGACGGCAACCTCCTGTCCATGGAGCAGCGCGAGGAGGGGCAGGCCGAGGGACAGATACGCGCCAACCTCATAGAGAAGAACAACATCGACGCCATCATCGGTCTGCCTGCCAACATCTTCTTCGGCACGGGCATCCCCACGCTCATCATGGTACTGAAGAAAAACCGTGGCGACGAGGGCGTGCTCATCATCGATGCCAGCAAGGGATTTGTCAAGGACGGCAAGCAGAACAAGCTCCGCGCCTCAGACGTGAAGAAGATTGCCGACACCTACCGCGAACGCAAGGACATCCCCGGCTACTCCCGCGTGGTGAGCCGCGACGAGATACGCCGCAACGAGTACAACCTCAACATACCGCGCTACGTAGACTCCAGCGAGGCCGCCGTGAAGTACGACATCTACAGCACCATGTTCGGCGGCATCCCCAACGCGGAGATTGCCGACCTCGCCGCCTACTGGAGTGCCTTCCCCTCGCTGCAGCACGACATCTTTGCGCCTGAGGCCGACAAGCCGTATTCTACCCTGAAGGCAGAGAATGTGCAGAATGCCATCTCTGCCAACGCCGACGTCAGGGCCTTCAAGGACAGTTTCGCCGCAGCCTTTGCCGACTTCCCTGTGATGCTCCACCAGCGACTGGTAGACCACGTGGAGGACGTGAAGGAACTGGAGGAGAGCGACAGCATCTCTGCCGACATCTTCCGCCGCATCGCTCCGCTGCCCCTGGTGGACAAGTATGCCGCCTACCAGATTCTTGCCGACCACTGGCAGGGCATCATGGGCGACATAGAAATCATACAGACCGAGGGCATGGGTGCCTGCAACGTGGTGGAGCCTAAATACAAGATGGTGAAGGATAAGAACGGTGTGGAGCAGGAAGTGGCTGACGGCGAGAAAGGCCGCATCATGCCTTTTGACCTCGTGCAGCAAACCTATTTCCAGCCGGAACTGGATGCCCTTACCGCCCTCTCCGAGCGCATCGAAGCCATTAACGGCGAGGTGGATGCCATCAAGGAGGATTTCACCGACGACGAGCAGGAAGCCTATCTCGACCAGGAGAAAGACGGTGCTCTCGACAAGAACAAGATAAAGGCCGACGCCAAGCCCAAGGCCGACGTGGAGCCGGATACCAAGGCGAAGCTGAAGCAGATGGTTGCCCTCTGGGACGAGCAGGGCAAGGCAAAGAAGCAGCTCAACAAGCAGACGCTCGACCTCCTCGCCCGCACCAAGGAGAAAATAGAGCACCTCAACATGCACGAGGTGAGCCTTCTGCTCGACAAGAAGTGGATAGCCCCCATAGCCTCCGCCCTCGCCGCCATGCCCGATGCCGTAGTGTCTTCCCTCGCCGATGCCGTAGAAGCCTTGGCGGAGAAGTATGCCGTGACCTACCACGACATAGAGCGCGACCTCGCCGCCTCGCAGCAGACGCTGGCAGAGCTTGTGGGGCAGCTCACGGGCGACGAGTTTGCCATCAAGGGGTTGACGGAACTGATAAAGGGATAAAGATATGGACATCAGAAAATATATCGGTGAAACGACCGAGTACGACAAGAAGCAGGAAGTGGAACGCCGCAAGGTGAAGGGCTGGATGAAGAGTGTCAGCGCCTTTGCCAATGGGGTGGGCGGCTGCCTGCTGTTTGGCATTGCAGACGACGATACCGTGGTGGGGCTTGCCGACGCCAAGGGCGATGCGGAGTTTGTCAGCCAGAAGATAAAGGAGCGCATAGACCCCGTGCCGCAGATCAATCTGAAGATAGAGAGCGTGGACGGCAAAGACCTGCTCATTCTCCACGTGCAGGGAGGCGACGATACACCTTATTATTATATGGGCGACAGCGTGCTCGAAACCTTCGTGCGCATCGGCAACGAGTCGGTGGTGGCTGACGCTACGGAGCACAAGCGACTGGTGCTGAACGGCCGCAACTCTTCGTTTGATGCCCGCCCGAGCGCCGAGCAGTTCGATGACTTCTCCTTCTCCAAGGTGCGCAGCCGCTATTATGCGTGGAACGGCGTGAGCTTCGACAGCAAACTGTTCCGCTCGTTCGGCATAGTGGACCCCCAGGGCATTCTCACCTATGCGGGGCTGCTGATGGCAGACGAGTGTCCGTTGAGACAAAGCCGTGTGTTCTGCACCCGATGGAATGGAAAGACGAGGGCTGGCGGAAGCGTCGATGCTCTGGACAGTGCGGAGATAACCGGCGGACTCGTCACGCTCTTGGAGGACACGATGTCGTTTATCCGCCGCAACACGCGCACCATGTGGTATAAGGAACCCATGCAGCGTGTGGAGATTCCGGAATACATGGAGCGCAGCGTACTGGAAGCTGTAGTGAATGCACTGGCCCACCGCGACTATCTCATTCAGGGCAGCGAGGTGCATGTGGATATGTACGACGACCGCATGACGATATATTCCCCCGGCGGCATGCCAGAGGGGCGGCTTATCCAGAACATGGATTTGACAGACATCCCGTCCATAAGGCGCAATCCCGTCGTTGCCGATATCTTCACACAGTTGGGATTTATGGAGCGCAAGGGATCCGGCATGGGCAAGATTCTGAATCCTATAAAGAACCTGCCTTACTTCACCGACCGGTTCCTGCCCAAGTTCTTCTCCGACCGTGCCCAGTTTACCATCACCTTTCCCAATATGATAGGGATTTGGCTGGAGATGCACCCAGGAATGGACGTGAATTGGATAGAGCCTGCTGATGATACTCAAGGTGTCACCCAAAGTGGCACTCAAGATGGCACTCAAGATGGCACTCAAGGAGACACCCCCACAAGTACCCCCACAAGTACCCCCACAAGTACCCCCACAAGTACGAATAATCTTCGGAAGGTAGTGCGTGTTTTGGGAATGAACGAGATGACAGTAAAACAGATGATGGAGTTGGCTGGACTGAAAGACAGGAAGAATTTCCTTGAGTTTACGCTCAATCCAGCAATGGCAGGCGGATTAGTTCGTATGCTTTATCCAGAATCTCCACGTCATCCACGCCAAAAGTATTTGCTTACGGGTAAGGGGCAAGCCCTATATTACCAAATATATAATAAGGAGGACAAGAAATGAACGAACCGAAAATAAGATTCAAGGGATTTGTGGGGGGGGTGGAAATACATTCCATTCTGTGAAATTGTAGAACGTATTTCAACTTCGGGGCAGTCTGGAAGATTGCCTGGAGTTGAGTTTGAAGACATTGTTTCTGGTGAAGGTCGCCTAAATAAAGATGTTTACAAAAAAAACTGTCGGAAATATGGAAAGGTATTTCGTGAAGACGACATCCTTTTTGGCAAACTGCGTCCATACCTCAGAAATATAGTATTGTCAAATTTTAAAGGAATAGCTATCGGAGATTTTTGGATATTCCGTTCAGCCGATAACGACAGCCGATTTGTTTATAACTTGGTCAATACTAACTTTTTCATGTTTGTGGCAAACATATCGTCAGGATCGAAAATGCCACGAGCAGATTGGACTCTTGTTTCTTCAACAAGATTTCATCTTCCTTCAAATAAAGAAGAACAGCAGCAGATAGCCTCTTACTTTACCTCTCTCGATGCTCAGATTTCGGCATCGTCCTCTCGTCTTGCTTCTTTGAAGCAGGTGAAGGCGGCGAGCCTGCAAGCGATGTTCCCACAAGAGGGCGAAACTGTACCCAAAATCCGATTCAACGGATTTACGGGGGAATGGGAGAATAGAAAGGCAGACTCTATATTCAAGACAACAAATGATAGGAATCATCCAGAATTACCAGTATTGTCTGCAACACAAGACAAAGGTATGGTAACAAGAGATTCAATCGGTTACAATATATTTCACGATAAGTCGAATGAAACGACATATAAACGCATTCTGCCAGGTCAGTTTGTTATACATTTACGTTCTTTCCAAGGTGGATTTGCTCACTCGGCAATAGAAGGTATCTGTTCTCCTGCATATACAATCATGGCTTTCAAAGACGGAGAAGTAAATCATGATATATATTGGAAGTATGTCTTGACATCAAAGAATTTTATCAAGAGCCTTGAATTGATTACATATGGCATCCGTGATGGTAGAAGCATAAGTTTTGAGGAATTCAAAGAAATGAGATTTCTTGTACCTTCGTTTGCCGAACAACAAGCCATTGCTTCCTACTTCACCTCCCTCGACCAGCAAATCGCCCTCCAGTCCCAGCGTCTGGAGAAGCTGAAGCAGATAAAGGCAGCGTGCCTGGACAAAATGTTTGTATAACCTTCAATTAAAACCAACAACATAAAGACTATGCCAGTAGATGTATTGATACGTCCTTTTACTAAGGAACTGGACTTTGAGGAAGCACTCGTGAAGCTGCTCCCACAGCATGGATGGGAACCCATGGTAATAAAGAACCCAACTGAGAAAGACCTGATAAAGAACTGGGCTGCTATCATATATAACAACAACCGCGACGTGAACCGCCTCGGCGACTTCATGCTCACCGACACGGAGATGCAGC
>CAVDKC010000207.1:0-7487 GCA_963609615.1 Oribacterium sp. | reverse complement strand
TTTGTGCGGAATATCACATCGTCAATTTCTTCTTCAAGCAGGTTTATGCCGAAGTCTACTGCTGTGCTGTCGTTGCTCATATTCTGTTATTTTGTTGTTTTGTGCTTTACTGTTCCTGCATCATTGGCACTGTTTCGCCATCTGTTATAGGAAGCAGTTGCGTTCTCGTTTACTCTATGCTGAAAGCGTGTCATGGCTGCCACTAATTTGTCCGCTTGGCTTTTCGTTGCCAGATAACGTATTCTCAACAGCAGATTGTCATTGGAGGTTGTCAGCTCATCATATATGGCGAGGTACTGTTTCTGACGTTCACTGTTTGGCATATATGCATTCTTGGTTGTCTTGATAGCAAAATCGTACATCTTCACAAGGTCTTCCCATGCGGTGATTTCCTCATTACCTGCCTTCCCATTCAGACTGCCGATATTGGACTTGAAAGCCCATAACTTTGACTGGATCTTTTCACCTTCGGTAAGCCACGCAAGGTCAATCTGTCTGTCTGCGATATTGGCAGCCTCTATTTTGGCGCGACTTTCCAAATCAGCCTTGATGCTGTCGGCGAACTCAACTTGTGGCAATGATGCGACATTTGCAGCCATGCGCAACGTGTTCTTTACTGACGTTACAGCCTTTGCACCTTTCTTATAGCTGTTATGCGTAATGGAGTAATACAAATCGGGAGTAAGATTCCCGGCTCCTAACTCCATAACCTGTATCTGTCCCATTTTTGAATCATCATGGTTGTAAGTCACGGACTGTCCAAAAGAATGATTGACTGTTGCCAATACCATGACACACAGTATTATATAATGTCTCATATCATTGTTGTTTCGTTAATAATCAAGCATTCCTGCCTCCATCCATCTTCCAAGGGCATCATTGGCCACTTCCTTAATGGTTTTGGATCGGTATAACTCAGATTTCCAATAACTCGTCCTCGCCTTGATAAATTTCCACGTCTGAAAATAAGCTGTGTTCACTATGGCTTTTATGCGGTCTAATGATTTATTGATGTTCTCTATCATCAACATCATCGAGGCTGTGGTACAACATACCTTGCCACTGGCATAGGCTGCAAGCACGGCTACTGACGAATAAAGGTTTTGACATTCGGCAGACAGGTTCCTGACAGCCCTCATGTTTACTGCCAGCAACAGGGTGTCGGCAGTTTCAAAACGTCGTCGCTTGACAATCTTGTCATTGAAGTCAGACAGTAAGGATTTGTATTTCCCTATCTTGTCCGATACGGTATCATAGGTGCGGTACACATTGAAGCCTGTGCTGACCGTACTATATACAAGGTCTATCACGTCAAATGCTCTGGTATATTTGTCCAGTTCAATATTGACATCTCGGTATTCCCTATGTGTGACCTTGCTTGCCTTATGCAGTAACTTATTGCTTTCTTCCAGAGTTGAACGTGCCAACAACAGGCTGCGTTGCTGCTTGTGGTCGTTGATATACGCCTCGATGGTAGGTACGTCTCGCGGAACAACCTGTGCATTAACCGCTACAGGCATCAGTTGGATTATGCACAACATCAGCACAATTATACCGAATGAACAAGGACTGTATTTTGTATTATTAGTATTGCTCATATTTCACTTATTTGCATATTACTTGATTTACTCGTCTTGCTCATATTCATTATCTTCCTCTTCCCATTCATAATAGGCACTGCCGCTATTGTGCAACCACCGTCTGCGACAACGTTCTGCAATAGTGAGTTTGCGATCTTTGTCTGCATTTAGTTTGGGAACAAGGTCATGCACCCAGTCCAAAAGACTATGCTTGTAATGGAGGAACTTTTCCACCATCACAAGGTCAGTATATATTCTTGCAAGCCGTGCCTCTATGTTACGGGCTATCTCCAAGCGGTCACTTGCCCATAGCAAATGACGAACTCCGTCTGCATCATCAGTTTCCACTCCTGGGGACTTTGTATATTCTACGGTCACATCGCAGTTGGGATAATCCTTAGCAAGTTCACTAATACGCTGGTTGACGAGTTTGGCGTTCTCTTCATCGGATTTGTTGGAATCCAAGTCCATGGTCTCCACAACAGATGTGTCACTCCAACTACTCGTCAGTTGCCAGTCGATTTGCACGATGGCACGATGTATCTTGATGCCTAGAAAGTATTTGGGCTTCCTCGCTATGGCCAACGATGCCTTGAACGTGACTTCACCTTTGACACTTCCGACTGTGCCATGACGGATGAATGTGTAGCCAGTCCACGAGCCGTTGTCTGTCCATGTAATGCCATAGGCATCTTTCATAGCTTTCATCAGCTGCGGTATTCTGTTGTAGTCATCGGTTTGTGCCTTTTCGCCTTCTTCCGCTTCTTGGATGGCTTGTTTGGTCTGTACTATTGCATCGTTGGTATTGTCAAGTTGTGATTGCAGCTCGTTTATCCTTGCTTTGTTCTTTTCGTATGTTGTACGATAACTGTTATATTCCTCAGTCGTTGCAGCATTGGACATCTTGCGCAGTAGTTCGCTGTTCTCATTGTTGAGCGCATCCAACTCCTTTTGTAGGTGGTCAACGTCTTGTTGGAGTTGTGTGAGCTTTGTATTAAGCTCACCAGTCTGTACCGCTCCACCATCACCGCTTAATGATGTCTGCATGGAACAATCCTTGGTGTGGTCGCTGACATTCTTACCGCAACTACCACATTTATAGGTGGTGCTTCCTTTGCCAAGCGTACCTCCATCATGGCAAGTAATGCTGAATGTTGCAGAAGAGGAACCGGCAATCTTCCGTGCATCCGTGGCTGTATAATAGTGGCGTGAATCGTAACCTATGTAATAGGTATAATTCGCCTCCTCTGGATGGGTTTCTATATATTGTTGCAGGTCATCCGTATTGCTTATTTCCTGGTGGTCACCATTGGCATTATATTGATTAAGCCTTGCATTCATTTGTGCTATGAATGTATTCCAATCCATGCTGTAGCTGTCGAATACGGCCTCGTAGACCTCTTCCTTGATGTCCCATGATTTGGTCACATTGATAGAATAAGCATAGGCTTTTGCGTATTGCCCGCTCTTTTTCTTGCTAAGTATGTAGGCTTGACAATCGTAGTTCATCCGATAGCTGTACTTTGTGTCTTGGCCGTTAAGCTCCGCTACACGCTTTCGACTCCATCCTGCATGGTTCTCGGAGTTGGAGAGTATGGCCTCATACTGTGACGAGTTAGGGTAGAAGTTCGATTCCTTGGTGTTAATCCTATACCAATGGTCACCATACAGGATGGCATCGTCATCAGTTGGAGGAGTATAAGAACAAAGTGTTTCTGAACCATAATCCCTTCTATAGATATATACCCTTTGGGTGTAATACTGTCCTTGCGAAGCCTTGGAATAGTCATCAACCCACTTCGTAAGATTATAGTCACCAAGACTAAAAAGGTCTTGCAGCTTATTGGCACCGACAAGTCTTGTCAGTACCTGTTGGGTGCTGTTGCTCTTAAAATCGGCATACATACCACTTGCGTTATCGACAAGGGTAAGTATGCTACCGAGTTTCTGCTGAAAAGTACCGCCAAAGCTGGTACCCTTCAGCAATTCATCCACACCATTGTTAAAACCGGCATTGGCCATTCCGACACCTTTGCCGATAAGATTGTCCAAGTCCCTTTCCAAGTTTTCTTTGGTAAAACTGCCTTCAATGTCATCCCCAAGGTGTTCAAAGACATTTTTCCAGTCTACACCTCCCAAGTTTGTAATATTGAAGACCGATTTGAGTTCTTCTGCAATTTGCAAGAAAGCTATATCCTTGAAGCTGAGCGTGCTGTTTGTTACGACACTTTCAAATTGCTGACAGAGGGATTTTACATCTTCCGTGGTTTTCAACAGATAACTGCCCCAATAAATAGCAGTGGACGGATCTTCTACCATCAACTGCGCACAGGTGATGGTCTTGGGGATAATACGCTTGCTTACGATGTTGTAAATGCGAGTGTAATAGTAGTTCTCTTTTTTGTCATCCCAAAGATTGAGGTTCGTGAGTGCCTTCCTGTCAAGGTACTTTGAAGAGAATATACCGGCACTGGCAATCTCGGCAGCCTTGTAACTGTCGTATATCTTCTGCAAATTCTCGTTGTGGAGGGCTTCCATGGCAGCTTCTGTCGTGAATGCTTCCGACATGGCAACCATAGTCTTATAGTCCACATTGATGCTTGCATATTGTGCAATGGCTGTTTGATATGCCATTGTGAAGAGTACCGTTAATATGACTGCAATACGTCTCATTGTCTTTGGGTATGTTTTGTTTATTCCTTACTTTTCAAGTTTAATACATGTCCTGCCTTGTTTACTTTTTGTGCAAAGGCAAGTGATTTGCCGATCCCTGAATATGACCAGTCCCTACAATAGGCTTCAATGGCTTCCTGATGGCTGCACTGAAGTTCTTCCTTGTAGAGCTTTAGGGCTTCTTTTTCCGCTCGCTCGGTCGTATAGGTCATATAGCATTCTCTTGGTTCTTCGACACCGTAAACATCACTGACCAATCCGCGACGGATGAACACTTCCCTGAAGAAACTGCGTCCCTCGGTGTTCTCCAAACGGTTGATGGTAAATATTTTTCTACATTCCACATCTGTCAGTCCAAGCACCGATTTGATGTCGTCAAAACGCTCCTTGAACTTTCCCTGATCGAGGAGAATGGTAACATCGGAATTGTTGATAATGGCTTCCTTGACAATAGGGCTGCCAATGATGTCCTGCAATTCCTGAGTGACCACACCAACCATTGCCCAGAACTTTCGGGCGGTTTTGTACAGATACTTGATGTATTCTGCCATCATAGGTGACGCAACGGCCTTCCATGCCTCTTCGATAACCAAAACCTTTCGGTTCTTCTTGATGCGCATCTTCTGGATGAACACATCCATAATGATAAGTGTGACAAGAGGGAACAAAGTCTTGTTGTCTTTGATGGTGTCTATCTCGAAAACGATGAAGGTCTCGTCGAACAGAGATGAATCGATATTCTCGTTCAGTGTGCGCTCATAGGTGCCGCCCCTGTAGAACTCGGACAACGAATAGTTGTAAGAGGACAGGTCTATGCCTGTTATCTTGTTCTCGTTACAGATGTATGGTATTCGCTCCGTACTGTATTCAAAGAAACTGTTGAAAGACAGTTCGTCAACAACCAAAGCCTTGCGCCGGTCTTCCATCTCCTTTATCTTCTTCCAGATACGTTCTTCCACTTCCTTGTTGGTGTCTGTCGGCTTGCCCTCGGTGGCGGTTTCTATGAGGAACTTTTTGTGTAAGGCATCTATCTGTGTCTTGTTATATCCCTTGAAGCCAACAAAATAGGCTTCGTAGTATTCCTTGATAACCTGTTCGATAAGCAACTCTTCTATCTTTGACGGAATGGCGGAATTGCCTTTCCATATGAGCATGATAAGGTTCTTCAGAAAGTCCATCTTCTCCACGTTCAGCTCCTCACGCTGTATGCGAAAGGGGTTCATGGTGATGGGATGTTCCTCCGTATAACTGATATATTTGCCGCCGACATACTCACACAGACCTTCATACGAGTTACCTGTATCGACCATGACAACATCGGTATTCTGTTCCCACAACTGACGGACGACACTGTTCATGTGGAATGATTTTCCACTACCCGAAGGACCAAGACAGAAGAAATTGCTGTTATCGGTCAGTTTCTTCTTGCCCTCCTTGCCTGAAATGTCAATGGCTACGGGGACTCCTTGCCGGTCGGTATAGTAGACTTTCAAAGGTGTGTCTTCGCTTTTGGGCAGTTTTTCCTTATACATGAGGCATCCGGCAGCATCGCTGAGGGTTAAGAAACGGTCGTAATCCTTGTTGAGCGAATAGCTGTTTCCTGGAAATGTGCTTACAAATAGTTCCAACTGATTGTAGGCTCTTTGGCTAATCTGTACGCCGATGCGCCCAAAGGTGTTCTCCAGATGGTTGGTGCATTTCTGCAAGTCTGCCTTTGCATCCACTGTGACAACAAGGTTGAAATGGCAATAGACCAACTGCTTGTTCTCTCTTGCTATGAGTTCTTCAACTTTCTTGATGTCTTCTACGGCAATCTGATTGCTCGGATTGGGCAGTGAGGCATGGCGGTTTTTCTTCTTTGCCAACTTACTCATCTCCTGCTTCTGGCTCGGAAGGAAAATGACTTGGTTGAACACGACACTCTTTGCATCGGGAATGCTGTCTATCATTGACATCAAATCAACAGGCATACTGATGTTGTTCACCTCGATATTGGTATATGGCCTAATAAGGCTCGGCAATACGATGCTATCCACATCTACAAGACTGTAGACTTTGAATTTTCTGTCACCGACACCTATTTGGTCTTCCTTGACATTGAAATTGTTCAAGGAAACGTTCTTTTGTGTGTAATTCTGGGACAGGTACTGGTCTACATAAAATTTCGCTTCTTCTGCTGACAAGAAACGTGAAGCAACCCCTCTATCCCGAAGCTGGTCTTTAACTTTGCCTACCTTGACAAGGAAATCTTTCCATTTCTTGTCATCGTAACTGAACAAACGACTTTTCTTGTTCTCTTGGGTGATGGTGATGTATGTGGTGCAGTCCGTATATTCTCTGCCCTTGAAATATCTGAAATAGCTTTCGGACAGGAACTCCTTGTTTCCCTCGTCCTCGCATTGAAACTTCTTCTTTGTAAAAACATCCTGCTTATGGATGGAATATCCTTCACCAAGGGTTGCCATCAATGAGGACAACAGATTGGAGAATGAATTGTATTCGTTGATGTCCGCACAGTACTTTTGCACAGGATTTTGCATCGAGAGTATGGCGGAAAACTCCCCAGTCTTGGTATATAACACACCGATGCCGTCAATATCCTCAATGGAGAAATATATCTCCTTGAAGATTTTGGCACGTTTGCTTCCTGTTCCGAAAGCATATACAGAGACAGCCATGCCGAGGCAGATGGCGATTAAGAATATGATGACGTAAATGATCATTGTTGTTGTTTATACAAGTAAGGGTAGACTCTTACCATTTGGAATGAGCCTACCCATTGATTGTCTACTATGTTATAACTTTACACGTCTCATCGGCTGCAATGATTTTATAAACGCTCCCTGTAGGCATAGATGAAAATACCCTTGTCGGTTTTCTTGGAGTATAACCCACGCCGTTGCTTAACCATGATAAGCCCGATGCCGCAACTGATGGCTACAGCTGCGAACGCCAAGGCAAGGAGAAAACCGGCCAGAGCGTAAACCAACATGAAACCAAGTATTCCGACACCAGCGGTGATAGCTGCCCAAGTGATGTAACGCCCCTGAAGTCCCATGAACTCCAGAGGACGTTGCAATCCCTTGAACATCTGGTATTCCATGTTTGATTTTGCAATCTCTGCCATTACAAGATAGTAGGATTAGTTGCTGATGCCGAAGAAGAGAGGAAGTGCGTTGGCAGCGGCAATCAGGAAGATACAAGCCCCGACTGTCATCATAATTTTCTTCTTGA
>CAVDKC010000206.1:0-7741 GCA_963609615.1 Oribacterium sp. | reverse complement strand
TTGAGCAGATTTGCCCTTTCAGCCCGTCGTTGGCACATTTCGCGAATCAAAAAAAATGCTCAAGTTATTTTTTACACGTTACTTAATCATTATTCATCCATACATCCCAAATAGGGTGTTTCTTGCTTAAAGCAGGCGAAGATGTATCAGAAGTTTCATTCTCGTAAACATCATCTCCCACCACACTTGCAGCCATCAAATCCGAATCCTCTGTCGATCTCAGAATAGAGATTGACGGTGAAATATAGTTTTTACGATTCATAGCTAAAACCCTCCGTCTTACTTAACCAAAACCTTCTTGCCGTTCACGATAACGATGCCCTTGTATTGCTCGGATACTTCTACACCCAGCAGGTTATGACGACGGGGTTGAGAAGCGTTGTCGGAAACACCTACAGACTGGATACCTGTTGTACCACTAAAGTCTATATCAAGGGATTGCTTGGCACCAGCAGCCTCTGCGGTAAGATAAGCACGGAAAGGAGGAACAAGTTGTGCGCCTTCTGTATCTACACGGTAGAAGCCGAGCTTGCCGTCCTTGTTTTGCAGTACGTAGCTGCCAACTGGAGCATAGAACTTAGAATAGTACTGACCATTCAAGGCATCTTTGGTCTTCAGCTTGTTGTCTATACTTGGAACATCCGTGCCTGCTGCACGAACGAAGACGTAGTCGCCAGCTTTAGCATTGATCAGGACTGGAGTATTGGCTGGGATTGTACCTGTCAAAAGAGTTGCCTTCACACTCTCACCGGCAGAGTAAGCCACGGTATATGCCTTCACATCCTCAGGAATGGTCACCGTATAAGGAAGAACCAAAGTAGAAGCACCGGCATCAGATACTGTCAGTACATATTTCTCACAAAAAGTCTTGTTGTAGAACTTGATTGCCTTGATGGTCATAGTGCCAGAAGTACTGATATTCCATGACATCTTGGCCACGTTAGACGCTTTTGTTTGATAATCAGTGAAAAGTAAATTATACCTACTGTTATAAGGTTTAGCAACTTGTTCGTTAGACGCATCGCTCATGACAAGATAATTGGTAATATCATCTCCGTCATATTCGACCATAATACGGGCAACATTGCTCATATCCACACCAGTGGCAGGCAAAGACAGGGACAATGTTCCAGAACCAGTACTTGTCATCTGTCCAGTACTTTCGTCAAAAGTAACGCCAGAAGCCACGAGGTCTGTAAAGTCTACCGTAGCAACACCTTCATTATTGAATTCAAGGCTGGTCATGGGCTTTACCAAGTAAGCCTTATTGATTACGATGGAGCCAGCATTTGAGTTGGTGTTGACTCTGACTTCTGTTACGCTCTTCAGCAAATCAGTCTTACCACTAAATGTTTTCTGAAGGTCTATCGTCTTTGTGCCAGCAGAATAAAACTTTGTTCCATCTACTCCCGAAATAGTCTCACCACCTGCGATAAAGTCAACGCGCCAAGTCGCTGTATAATCGGATGTCTCCAAAACCAAAGAAGTATACTCGCTCAAATCGCCCGTCAAACCTGTCAATAACATTCGGGCATTAGTACTTGCCGTCCAACTGAAAGTATTGGTCGATGCCGTCCACGTACCTTTACCGATAGTCTGGTCTGCACTCAAATCGGCATATACCTTCTTTGCCTGCGCACCCAAAACACACAATGCGGCAAGGCATAATGTCAAAAGTTTCTTTCTCATAATGTTATTTCTTTTATATTAAACCACACTTAGTTCTATATTGAGCCTCTCTTACCCTTAGCCGAAATCTCCGTTCCGTACTTTTGAACAACCGTTCCGTACAACGGAACAGAGATTACAATTAGGCAATAGCAAGATTTCTCCTATATCTATCCCCTTTCCTTAATAGACACATACCTTGCCGAACTGGATATTCCAAGGCTCTTCCTCGCCGGCGACAGCCTTAGCCATTGCCAAACGGATGCTCACCACATTCTTGAAGTAATCAGCCGGAATCTTTCCGCCATTGGTCAGGTCGCACTTCAAGACTTTCTTACCGTTGACGTTCTTTGCCATAGATCCCCAGAAGGTCTGGCATGTCACCTGCTTCGTCTTGCCCTCTGCATCCTTATAGCGAAGGTTGACGCTCATCACGCAGTTGCTCTTCAGCACCTCGATGGTCATCTTGTCGTGGCCCGACAGGTCGCCCTTCAGATTGGGAATATCAATCCAACGGTCGTTATTACCTTTAAAGGATACGGTAACGGTTTCGTCATCAAAGTCGGCATTGCCGCCCCAACGGGTAGCCTCTTCCATGTTGAAGATTTGCCAAGGAGTATCGTTCTTACTCTGGGCATGAACATTCACGGATACAAACAGTGCTACGATGAGCACAAACAAATAAGTAATTCTTTTCATAAATTTAGGTTTTTAATGTTTATATTTGTCGGTTTTCTTCGGTTGCAAAGTTAGGCATTTATCGCCTAACCTGCCAACCGTCGTATTTCCTCGAACTTTCCATTCGTTACATGACTCTTACCAAACGTTTCCCCGACCCCACTATTTGTTACGTAGCAGGTATTTATCGGCTGAAACACTACCATTTGCGTGATATTTCCTGATAATATACACGCCCGAACGAGCCTCGCTGAGGTCGTTCAGTCGGCGGCCTTCCAGGTCATAAAACTCCGTTTTCAGTACCTCGCTTGCCGCATTGTCTATCACGTCTATACCCGTTCCCTGCTGATAATCCAGCATCACACAGTCGAGATATACACTTGCCGCCGTAGTACTCTTCGGATGAATGACCAGTGGGGAAGCAGCAGACTGGAACTCTACCGCCGCCGAAGCCTCTGTCCATTCCGTAGCTTTCGGCAGGGCTATCGTGTATTCCTTGCCGTCCACCTCCATGATGTACGTTGCGTCTTCTGCCGTTTTGTAGCGCAAAGTAACTTTATACTGTCCTGCCTTGTCAACAGGATTATTGTAGCGAATGGCAGCTTGGTCGTATGTTCCCATCTGGACGTATCCCTGACCATAGTAGCCGTAGTTCGTCTCGCCATAGGTATACCCGTTGGTACGGCAAGCAGCGATATACTTGTAGTCGAACACTTCTGCCTCATACTGCAAACGCCCTTCATAGGCATCGGGGATAGACGGGGCTTGCAGAGGAGAAACGGTATAGGCAGTAAGGCGGTCACCGTTGTTGCCGGAGCACTTGACGGATAGGTCGAGCGAACCGTTGTGCGAGACGGTAAGGGTCAGCACGCCGTCCTTCCACTCTTGCTGTACGTCGCTCGCCTGATGACTGGCGCGGTCTTTCCATTCCACCGTAGGACGCACAGTGGCTCCATATATCCGTATAATGTCTGTCGTTGCTCCGTCCTCAGTAAATCCGCTTGCCACCTGCTTAGATTCCGTATTGCGGTAGTTCTGCAGGTAGAAGTCGATGTGGTCGGGATATTCCTTTACTACTCCCATAGAATATGGTGCATAGTCAAGTCCTACAGACTGACAGGTGTTGTACTTCAATGCGATTTCGCCCGCAGCACGCTTGGTGGCGAGAGCATACACGCGTCCGGTGTAGGTCTTGCCACTTGATGCGTCCGTCATCGTCTCTGTGGTCTCGTCATACTGGTACGGGTTGTACGTCACCCACCCGTTTTCGTGCCGTCCGGCATAGATGTCGCCCGTATATTCCTGTGGGAAGAGGGCATTCAGCTCCGCCTGCTTGTCGGCGATGTTGCCCCATCGGGTAGTGTATTCGGATGCCTTTACCACCTTCAGTTGCTTCGCCTCATCGTCCATCAGGGCTGCCATCTGTGGAATGGTAGGATAGCGTCCTGACTTCTTCAACCACCAGAGGTTGTCCAGCCAATGGTTCTCGTTGAGCCTGCCGCCTTGGTCAGCGTCCTGCCGATAGAGTCCATCGAAGAGCGTACGTGGAGTGAGATACGGGGTTCGCATATCCTTGTCATCGGCAGCGATGTCGTTGAGGATGCATACCTTTGTACGGTCTATGACTTCCTGACGGGTTGGAATACGTACGGTACCGTCTATTAGTTTGCGGAAACCATCAAACGTAACATTCTCGTACTGGGGAAACAGCCCCCAGTTGCGGCTGGTGTATCCGTCGACTGTTGTCGTAGAAATTTCATGGATACATTCTCTGGGTATCAACTCCGGACCGTCTATCACCGTTTGGCCCGTAAGCATGGCGTGTTCAAAAGTTGGCATAAGGCTCAGGCTGCGGGGGAACACATCGGTACTCGCCCATCCACAATTGTCAAACCGTATTCCGCACTGCCCGGCATAACCGCCAAGGTAAGCGCCGAGGCAGTTGCTCTCTATGTCGAAGAAAGCATTCTTCATCGTGTATTTCTCCAGGCAGATAAAGCTCTCCTTGGCTTCGCTTGACAAGAGAGACTGCATATCCGCATTGCGTTTGAAGTAAGCCAACGGATTCATCTCGGAAGACCAATATGCCTGCGTAAAGCTGACGGCAAGGTAACCTCCGTTGTCGTGACATATCTTGAGGATGTCTGCCAACAGCTGCAGACGCTCCAGGAATGTCGGCATCCCTTCCTTGCCAAAGTCCCAAAACTGTTCGGCGAATTGGAAGCCAATGAAATTCGGATATTCCTCAAAATATTGTCGATATACATCCAAGTCGGTATCCGACAAACGGTTATGGGCACCGGACGAACACTGTATCATCGTCCACACCCGGTTACGGGCACACACCTTCATCCAACTGTCGCATATCTTCTTGCCGTCCAATGTTATAGAATTGTTGGAAGAAAGGGAGATATTGAACACGACGTATGGGCGTATGTCGTCGGGAATCAGATTGATAACCTTCTGAGGGTCGGGATAGTTCCACGAGTCGATATGGACTATCCACATCGGTTGAGTAGGAGAGATGGGGCGGCGCATCGCTGCGACGCACTCCATGCTCATTACTAAAAAACCAATTAATAATAAACCAAAACTCTTTTTCATGGTTCTACATTTTTAATATTATAGCAACTTAAACTTATTTCAAAGTCTCGGGGGCACCCAAGAAACTCTTGCGCATACCGCCCAAGTCTATCATTATCTTCTGAAAGACAAGTCCGTTGTCCAATGGGCGAATGCGCAGGGTATGCTTGCCTTTGCCCATTCTGAAGATGGTCTGGGTGTCTATCACCTGCAACTTCTGTATCTCGCCCAAGTCGCCCTTATAGTCACCGTTGATGTTGATGGTCTGTTCATTCTTTCCGTCTATGCTGACGGCATAGCGCAGACCCGTGGTATTGAAGTTGAGCGTAGGGGCACAGCGTACGATGACCTTGGCGAAATCATTGTCGGAAGTCACCTCCATGTCGTATTCCACTGACATGTTATCCACAGAAGCCGTTGCCGGCATGGTCGTCAAGCCGCTCAGCGTACGTCCAAGTTCTGGGATTACCGTCCACTGGGTATCCTTGCCCTGTGTGCTACGGGTGTAGTGCGCTGCCTCCATACTGATGCACCCGTCCTTCTCCACGAAGGTGGGCTGCTTCAATGCAGGCATGGTCAAGGCAAGCTTGACAGGACTCGGCAGGGTGATGCTCTCTGTGGGCTGTCCCTCTAAGCGGGTGACCTTTGGCATTGTCGCTTTCTTCGGCGTATTCCAACTGGTATAGCCGATGTGTATCTGGTCCATCATGTGGTTCCACTTGCCGTTGTTCATCCGGTGGTACTGCTGCATGAGGGCGGCATCGCGTTTGAAGCAAGCCTCAGCCCGGTCTGCCCAGGCATTGGCAAGAGGATTCTTCTTCTTTGCCAACCGCTTGTTCATCGCCACGGCATAATACATATCGTAGAGGTTGGAGCAAGCCTTTATGGGGTAGCCCAAAAGCTGGAACAGGGCATCCTGCATATCGGCAGGCATCTGCTTCTCCAAGGCTTCCACGTCCTGCACGAGTTGGTTGTACTCGCCCACTACCCGCTCCCACTCTCCGTAGTTCATGGAGTAGGTCTGGTCGTTCAGATGCTCGGGCGTTACACGGTGATTCAACTTGGCATAGGTGCGGAGCAGCCGTGCTGCCTCTTCCGCATATTTCTCCCCGAAGACGCTCGCGCAGAAGCGGACGGAATGCTCCGCCAGATTGTCTGCCGTAAAGTCTTCGGGATTCCAAGCCATGTCGAACCAGAACTGTATGGGGTACTCCATCGGTTTCAGGTCGCCCACGTTGACTATCCACATCTTGTCCACACCATGATGGTACGTCAGGTTCATCTGTTCCCATACACGGGGCATCGAGTTGGTGTTAAGCCACGTGACGCAACGCGGACCGCCCACATAGTCGAAATGGTAATACATACCGTAGCCGCCTTTTCGCTTAGGAGCACTTAGGGAAGGAATACGGCGCACATTGCCCCAGTTATCGTCGCAGAGCAGAAGCGTAACATCGTCCGGCACCTTCATGCCTTGGTCGTAGTAGTCCTGCACTTCTTTATACAATGCCCACACCTGCGGCGTCTTCTCCACCGGCTTACCCGTCACGTCCGTGATAATCTTACGCTGGGCGGCAACGACATTCTCCAGCAGCTTGCGGTTGTCGTCGCTCTCGTCCATAGGCATGTCGCCGTCGCCGCGCATGCCCAGCGTCACGATGGTTTCCCAGTTCTTGCTGCGCTCTATGCCCGACTTCCAGAACTTCAGGAGTCCCTCCCTGTTGGTCTGGAAGTTCCATGCTCCCTCACCACGACGTTTCCAATCACGTTGCGCCAGATCCATTGGCTCGTGATGGGACGTACCCATCACGATGCCCATCTTGTTGGCAAGCACACCGTTGTCCTTGTCATCATCAAAGAAAGCACTCGACCACATGGCGGGCCACATGAAGTTGCCCTTCAGACGGAGAATCAGTTCAAATACATGGGCATACATCTTGGAGTTGATGCCGCCGAACTGGGTGGTTGCCCAGTTGCCGAACGACGGCCACTCGTCGTTGATGAAGATGCCGCGATACTCCACCTTCGGCTCGCCATCCGTGTATATACCTTTATTTATATAGACATCAGCATGCTTCTGCGTGGGAACGTCCATCCACCAGTACCATGGCGACACGCCCATCTGCTGCGACAACTCATACACGCCATAGATGGAGCCGCGCTTGTCGCTACCCACAATGACCAATGCCTTATCTATTCCAGCCATCGGCTTGTCCACCACCAGAAGGAGATATTTCTCACGTTTCCCCTGCAAATCCTTGGTGGATAGCTTACCATTCTTAATCATCTGCTGGATGAAAGAAGAGTTGAGTGTTCCGACGATGACACATTCTCTTTCTGGTGAAGAGACCACCTGTGCCTTCGTGCCGCTCACTCTCTCCATGTCGGCACAGAGACTGTTGACAGCCATCCCCAACCCTTCGTCGTCGCTATTGTCGAACAAGATATTGATAGGCTTACCGGCCTTGACAACTGCCAGGCCATTTGCGGCATCTTTCTGAAACGTCACAAAGCGTGGTGCAGCACCCGCCTGCACCGCCATCAGAAAAGCCACAGCTAACAAAGATAATTTCTTCATAAATTCAAGTCTATTATTAAGTTTCCGGTTATAGTTTCCTATTGCAAAGTTATAAAACAAAAAAATGCAATACAAGAAGACGTAACATAAGGGTATGTCCTTGTTATTTACAATACATACATACATGGAGAGGGACCTTACACGTTTACAAATTAAAAAGGTTTTGTTACGATTCGGATATCGCCAACAGACATCTCCAATAACACTTTTTGGGGCTCTTTGAAACAAAAAATG
>CAVDKC010000205.1:0-7857 GCA_963609615.1 Oribacterium sp. | reverse complement strand
TGAGGTATTAACCTTGCGGGCTTGAGGTCTTAACCTCGAGAAAAGAGGGGTCGCACATGAAGCCAATTTTGCGATAGTGTGTATGCTGTTTTTTATTTGCTTTTGTAACGTGTAAAAAAATATCTTATTTCCGCATTTTTTTGTAACTTTGCAATCGTAACACCTACATAACTTAAAAACATCATCCCAATGAAGACAAAGTGTAAGTATATTGTTTTGGCAGTATTGCTTATGTGCGTGGCCGTGATTTATGCGGTCACTGTCAGGTTTTATGATTCCAAACAGTTGAGCTCCACATTGGTTACTTCCATCACGCAGGACGTGAGGGGCTATGTCTGGATAGGTACGGAGTACGGACTGAACAAGTTTGACGGAGTGCGCTATACGCAGTATTACAACGAGGAGGGCGACACGACATCGCTCGGCAACAATGCGATAGAAAAACTCTTTACGGACAAGAACGGGAAGTTGTGGATCATCAACAAGAGCAATATACAACGTTATGTGCCTCATGGGGATTCTTTTGCCAATGTGCAATTCGTTCAAGAACAAGGACGGGTGTTCTGTAAGGACATACAGCAAGCCAAGGACGGGACCATCTATTTACTCTCTGCCGAAAAGGGACTCTTCCGGTTGAACGAAGAGACGATGCAGGCAAGTGGCGTAGAGCAGTACAACAAATACCTTAGCAAGACGAAGTCGCACAGTTTGCTGATAGACCGGCAGCAAAGGCTCTGGGTTCGTACGGGCAACGGGGTCTATCTCTTTGACGGTAAGGCAAGAAAGTTTTTTGGAGACTCTCTGCCATACGGCGACAGAATTTCTGCCTTGACGGACGATGCCCAGGGGCGTGTGTATGCCTTCTCACACAAGAACGTCTTTGTTTTCGACAACAAGAGCGGGCAGTTCCACGACTATTGTAGTCTCACCCTTGGTATGGCTCCCATTCATGTCTACAAGAACAGGAAAGGAAATATCGTGTTGACAGCCGACAAGGTAGGCATCTATCTGTTCGATGTAGCCAACAAATCCTTGGTACCGCAATACAAAGACTCGGAAGAGTGGAAGAGCTGGAACCAACAGGATATCTCCTCCTATTACGAAGACCAGGACGGTCAGACGTGGGTGGGATGTCGGCAGAAAGGTGCCATTACTTTCCGTGATGATGTATATCCATTCCATTATGTGCCGTTGTCAAATGACGAGCAGGTGAGCCTGTTGTTTGCCGACAGTTATGGCAAGGTGTATGTGGGTAGAGGCTATGATGGTTTGCAGACCGTGGGAGAAAAGTCTTTGGAGGGAAAAGTCCTGCTTCCAGGCAAGATGGTTCTCTCCGTCTGCGAGCTGACCCCGGACAAGTGGTGGATAGGCGTGCGTGACGGCGGTGCTTATATAGTGAATCCCAAGACAGGGGAGAGCAAGAAAGTCGAGGCAACCCAATTCGCACGTATCAAGTCTATCGCCAAGGACAGGCAGGGCAATGTCTATACCGTCATGTTTATGCAGGGCATCAAGAGCTACGATGCTACGGGAGAGCATGAGCGGCAGATGTGTAAGGGCGGTTTTAAGCTGAGCAATGACTATGTGAACATTCTCTTCACGGATAGCCATAATCGCATTTGGGCAGGAACATACTATGGCTTTGATGTATATGATGCTACGCACGACCGACAGGTAGATATACCGATGGACTCCACGCTCCGCAATGCTACCGTCTATAGTATAGAAGAGACCGGAGACGGCACAATGTGGCTGGGTACCAACCGTGGTCTGTATGCCTATCAGTCCAAGGACGGGTCTTGGATGCGCTATACTGTAGACAACGGGCTGCCCAACAATACCGTATGCCAAGTAGTGGACACGAAGGACGGAAACCTCTGGGTGAGCACCTTCAAGGGCTTGGCGCGCCTGACCGTCAAGTCCGCCAAATGGCAGAAATACTATTATGGCAATGGATTGCAATATACCAACTATGCCAGGGGTGTGGGCTGCCGCACGAAGTACGGCTTGGTATGCTTTGGCAATGACAACGGCTTTACCTACTTCGTGCCTAAGAATGTGGTCAACAAGAATTTCATGAAGGGCATAACCTTGACTGGTGTCTTGTTTAAGGACAGGCAACTCTCCGCCAAGGATAAGTCGGGAGGCAGCTACGTGATGGATTGTGCTGTAGAGGATGCCAAGGACCTGACCTTCTCCTACGAGGACAACACGTTTACCCTGCAGTTCTCTACGATGGACTACCGTGACTTGGAGAACGTGACGTACCAGTACCGTTTCTCCGATGAGAAGAAGGGCGTATGGCACTCGTCGCAGACGGGCAACAGCTCCATCATGTTCACCAACCTCTCTTGGGGTACGCACCGTCTGGAGGTTAGGGCGATGGACAATGGATCTTACTCGCCGGTAAGAAAGCTCTCCATCCATATCCTTCCGCCATGGTATGCTTCGTGGTGGGCATACGCTTTCTATCTTCTGGTGATAGCGGCACTTGGATATCTGTATTGGCATAACCAGCGCAACAAACGCCTGGCGATGGACAACGAGATGAAGGTACGTCTCTTTGTAGACATCAGCCATGAGTTCCGTTCGCCGTTGACACTGATAAAGAGTCCGCTGGACACGATGCTCAAGCGCAATTATGACGCGGAGACCATGCGCGGACTCAATAACATCAAGCGCAATACAGACCGCCTGCTGCTGTTGGTCAACCAGATTCTGAGTATCCGAAAGATAGAGAAAGGACAGATGAGGCTGCATTTCGCCGAGACGAATGTCGTGGAGTTTGTGGAAAGTGTGCTGGACAACTTCGAGTATGAGGCAGAGAAACGTGGCATAACCCTGAAACTGGAACACGCTGCCGACGACATCAAGGCGTGGATAGACTGGGGACAGTTTGACAAGGTGATATCCAATCTTGTCTCCAATGCTTTCAAGCACGTGGAGAAGGGTGGGGAGATATGTGTGTCCTTGCAGACGGACAAGGATACTTCGGGTAGGACCTACCTATTGCTGAAAGTGCAGGACACCGGCTCCGGCATAGATGAGCAACAAATCAACAGGATATTCGAGCGGTTCTACCAGACTGCTTCTTCTGAGGTGGGACAGTTGGGCTTCGGCATAGGACTCAACCTGACACGCAAACTGGTGAACCTGCATCGTGGCAAGATAGAAGTACACAACCGCAAGGACACGCACGGGGCAGAGTTTGTGGTTACGCTGCCTACGGATGCCATTGGGCTGCTTGGCGATGACAAGGTGGAGGAGTCATTCTTCATTCATGCACAGGAGCAGAATGTCGCAGACCATGAGTCGGTACTTCTGGAGCAAACGGTAGAGAAACCTGCCAAGCGCAAGACCAACTATCATGTGGTAGTGGTCGACGACGACATGCAGATGCTGAAATTCCTACAGGAAGAGTTGGGAACAGTTTACCACGTTAAGGCTTTCAATAATGGAGCCGATGCCTTGGAGAATGTCATCCAAGAGCAACCCGACCTTGTGGTAACCGACGTGAAGATGCCGGAGATGGACGGCTTCACCCTGCTGAAACGTATCAAGAGTAACACGAAGACGAGTCATGTGCCTGTCGTCCTGTTGACTTCAGAGGTGGAGCACAAGTCCAGGATGAAGGGATTTGAACAGGGTGCGGATGCCTATGTCGACAAACCTTTCGACGTAGATGAGTTGGAGGCACGCATGGCTTCGCTCATTGCCAACCGTCTCCGCGTGAAAGGCAAGTTCTCGGGTATGCAGGAGCAGAAAGGTGTCATTGCCGACATCGAGATGAAGGGAAACACCGAACAGTTGATGGAGCGTGTCATGAAAGTGACGAAGGAACGCTTCAAAGACCCCGACTTCAACGTGGAGGCATTGGCATCGGAAGTGGGAATAAGTCGAGTGCAACTGCACCGCAAGGTAAAGGAGACGATGGGCATTACCGTGGGCGACTTCATCCGGAACCTGAGACTGCAGCAGGCAGCCCGACTTCTGGAGAAAGGCGACCTGAATATCTCGCAGATAACGTATGCCGTAGGCCTTACCAATCCTACCCATTTCTCGGCTGCTTTCAAGAGATATTTTGGTGTAACCCCCAAACAGTATATGCAGAAATATGCAGAAAATGAGGGCGATGAGGGATGATGTAACAAATGGACAAAGGAAAGTTACATCTCGTAAGGATACTTGGTACAAATAGTAATCATGTGTGAACGTTTAGAAATAAACGACACGATATGTTTATGTAATTTTGCATTCGTCAAAGGGTGATACTTCCCCCTTTGGTGAATGCTTTTTTGTACTAATAACTACAACCTATAAAAATATGATGAACAAAAATCTAAACACGAAAATTGCCTGTAGGCTTTTGATGATGATGGTGTTCTTCTTCTCTACCGTCGCTATGATGGCAGCCGACTATGTAACGGTTACCGGTGTGGTGAATGACGAGAATGGCGAACCGCTCATCGGGTGTACGGTGCAAATGAAAGGTAGCAAAGTGAATACGGTTACCGACCTTGACGGTAAGTTTAAGCTGCAGGTTCCTGCAGGTGCTGTCTTACAGTTTAAGTATGTAGGCTTTAATACCAAAGAGGTAAAGGCTTCCGGTAAGATGACTGTCACATTGAGCGAGGATGCCCATGTGCTCGACGAGGTAGTGGCTGTCGGTTATGGCACCATGAAGCGTAGCGACATTACCGGTTCGGTAGCTTCAGTCAATGCAGAGGATATGCAGCAGACCAGTGCGGCCACCATGGACCAGATGCTCCAGGGACGTGCTGCGGGTATTCAGATGATGGGAAACAGCGGAGCGGCAGGTTCCAGTACGAGTGTCCAGATTCGCGGTATCAACTCCCTCAGCTCCACCAACGAGCCTATCTATGTCATAGACGGTGCCATTGTCCGAAGCGAGAATGGCTCCAATGTCTATTCCAATCCACTTGCCGACCTCAACCCGAACGATGTAGAGAGCATCGAGGTACTGAAGGACGCTTCTGCTACGGCCATCTATGGTTCGCAGGCAGCCAACGGCGTCATCATTGTCAATATGAAGAAAGGTAAGGAGGGAGCACCCAAGATTAATTTCAAGGCACAGGTAGGATGGGAGACATTGCCCAAGAAACTGGATGTGATGAACCTCCGTGAGTATTATTCCTGGGCAAGGGATTGCCGCGAGATTTCCGGTTATTCCGTGTCCGACTTCCTGGCTCACCCCGAGAACTATGGTGAGGGTACAGACTGGCAAGACGCCCTGTTCCGTTCAGGATTGAAGCAAGAATACAATCTCTCAGTCCGTGGCGGTTCCAAGAATGTTACCTATAGCGTGTCGGGAGGCTACTTCAACCAGGACGGCATCGTCATCAACAACTCCTTCTCACGTTTTACCCTGCGCTCTGCCATAGATGTCAAGGCTTACAAGTGGCTTGACTTGGGTACGACCATCTCTATGGCCCAGACCGACCGAAATACAGGTATGGCTACATGGGGAGTGGTAAGCAGCGCCTTGGCGCAGACGCCCAATATCCCGGTGAAGACTCCTGACGGTGAGTGGGGAAAGGCAGGCTACAACAGTGAGACAAATACCTATCAGCCTAACCCTGTAGCCATCGCTTCTATCACTACCAAACTGAATAAGGTGACAAGCACACGTGCCAATGTCTATTTCACCATCAAGCCATGGAAGTGGCTGAAGTGGAGAAACGAGGGGACATACGATACCAATACCGACAATTATCGTTATCTGCTCCCTGCCTATGACTTGGGCGGCACTCGCCGTGACTATGCTACGCATGAGACTTACAAGCGGTACAACAAATACACCTCCTTCAAGTCTGTGGCTACAGGCGACTGGAAGATGGCCAAATATCATAAACTGTCCTTGATGATCGGTATGGATTTGAGTAGTCGCTATGTAGATTATCTGTGGGGACAGCGCTTGGGAGGAAGCGATACCAATGCGTCTCTTTCCGGAGGTGATGCCACTCGTGACCAGAATGACGGATACACCACAACCCAAAGGTTCAGCAGTTTCTTCGGTCGCCTCTCCTATAATTATAAGGATAAGTACATGCTTACAGCCACCGTGCGCCGTGACGGTAGCAGTCTCTTTGAGAGAGGTCATCGTTGGGGCACCTTCCCTTCTGCAGCCTTGGCATGGCGTATCTCCGAGGAGCCTTTCTTTGCACCACTTACGCCGGTCGTGAGCAACCTCAAGGTGAGAGTAGGCTGGGGTATCGTGGGTAACGCCAACCTTGCCGATAATACTTATTTGCCAAACTTCGCTAACAAGGAATCCAACTTCGGTACGAGCTATGCCACTTCCAATATGCCTAACTACAACGGCTTGACGTGGGAGAAGACAACCTCTTGGAATGCAGGTATCGACTTGGGACTCTTCGACAATCGCATCGACTTGGTGTTGGATGCTTACGTAAAGAATATCAATGACCTGCTCTTGCAGACTGCCCAGCCTTATTTTACAGGAACAGGCGTGACGGGCGGTGCCTCTGCACAATGGGCTAATGTAGGAAGTATGCGCAACAAGGGTATAGAACTGACCGTGAACGCCCGCGTCATCAAGACAAAGAAGTTCAGTTGGAAGACGTCGCTTTCTTATACGCTCTCCCAGAATGAGGTTACGGGCTTGAATGTAGAGAATGGCTTTATCGACAAGACGCTCGACTTCTCCCAGTGGGGTGGCGAGACCATCACCCGTACGGCGGTAGGCCACAGCATCAGCCAGTACTATGGCTACCAGGTGGCAGGAAGAATCAACTCTGCAGCCGATTATCTCCGCAACAACGGCGACGGCACGAGCACGGTAATCGCTGCAACGCCCAACTATCGGGTAGGCACCATCGTGAGCAATGCAGATGCCAACAAGTTGAAGACCTCCATCGGCGACCTTCTCTACAAGGACAACAACGGCGATGGTATCATCAATGCGGAGGATATGACTTACCTGGGCAACGGACTGCCAAAATATACCTTCGGCTGGAACAACACCTTTACATATAAGAACCTCTCCCTCTCCATCTTTACTTACGGAAGTGTGGGCAATAAGGTGTTCAACTGGACACGCCGTCAGATGGATGAACCTTCCATGCTCCAGGGCAGCATGACCAATAAGTTTACACGTGTAGGCAACTATGCCCGTTGGGCTTATGCAGACGGCAACTCGGGTAATACGGACGTATGGAATGTCTATGTGGCCCCAGGTGCTGACGACAGCATGCCGAGAATAGACAGCAGTCACAAGAACTACAACAGCCGCGTCAGTGACCGCTATGTGGAGGATGCCAGCTACCTGCGCATCAAGAATATCGTGATCAGCTACTCGTTGCCAAAGAAGTGGATACGTAAGATGTACCTGCAGAACCTGAATGTTTCCTTCAATGTGCAGAACGTCTGCACCTTCACAGGCTATACAGGCTACGACCCGGAGGTGGGAAGCCAGAACGGACAGTACTCCATGTCGGGACAGGGTATGCTGATGTATGGAGTGGATACAGGTAAGGTGCCTACCCCAAGAGCATTTATCTTCGGCATAGACGCTACGTTCTAAACTGGGCGAAAGCCACATCTTTAGGATTCACTATCTTTTAAGAATGAAAATTATGAACAACAAGACATTAAAATATATATTCTGTGGTATGCTGGGTATGACGGTACTTGCTTCTTGCGACGATTACCTCGATACCACCAACGAGCGTGAGACTCCGGCATACAATGAGTTGACGACTTACGATGCACTGACGGCGACGACAGCCAACCTCTATGCTTACCCGTGGTACTATTTCCACAAGCGTAGGTTCGTGCAGCTTGGCGATGCCCGTGCCAACAACTTCTATATCTCTG
>CAVDKC010000204.1:0-8380 GCA_963609615.1 Oribacterium sp. | reverse complement strand
ACCACACTCCAGTGACGGTTGTCCGGGCTGTTGGAAATGACGAATATCGGAACAAGTACTTCCTCTGGTGTACATCCGCCATGGATACCTTGGTCACGCGGCACTTTACTGCACAACGACTGATGATTTAAGGCACATGCCGTTTTACCATCGTCTAAGATAAAATAGTTCTTGTCCGTAGAAGGCTTTCCTGTTTTGCAGCCAGCCACTCTGCCATGGTGGTCGGACTCGAAGCCTGCCAGTTTCAAGCCACCTTGCAATTGGGAGAGATAGGTTAGTCCATGGTCGCTCACGATGGCAATCTTCTTTCCTGCATACATGCTGGTGATGTGTTCGATGGCGTTCTCCACGACTTGCATTTCTTCCATGATTGTGTTGGGATAGCGATTGGTGGACATATGAGCCAAGGCATCCAAATCCCCGATCTTCATTGTCTGGATGTCCTTTTCTGACAGGCGTTGCAACTCTACCTTATTCACCTCTGTGGTAGTGGGCAGCAACGCTCTCGCCACCATCACTTCGTTTAGGTAGATATTGTCTTGCTGATGTCTTGTGAGGATAGCCTGGATGAAAGGAATCCATTCTGCTCCCAATCCGTCTATCCAGTAATACACTTCGATGTCCTGTCTTTGTGAGAGTAGGGCGGCTGTGGTCTTCAGCGATTGATACCAAGTGTCAAAGGCTACGCTATCGGCATTGTGCTCTGAGATGATATTCTTCACCTTGTCCGTATATACATTGCTTAACTTGGCTTGTTTGTAATAGTCCAGATACAAGTTTAGCCACGGAGCTTGTGGCGTAAGTGCCGGCTGCAGCTGTACATAGTCGAATAGTGCAGGGAAGAATCCCTTCACCTCGTTGGCATTTACATATCCCTTTCCCAACCAAACGATGGCCAGTTCCTTTTCCCTATTGGTGATGCCCGAGAAATACTTGATGGCCTCGTGGTACCCATTTCGCTTGGCAATGCTTTCCAGACGATTGCCCACAACCACCTCCACCGATTCCGTCAGTTTTACATTCTTCTTCCCCGCCTCGTTTAGGCAGTAACTACGTTCCTCCCGCTCGGTCTTGATGGAGGTCATATACATGGCTATCTCCGTAAACAAGTCGGTATTGCCATAGCTTGTCAACTTGCCCAGGCACGTTTGCAAGAACCCGTCTCCGGGGTGTGCACTTTGGTAATAAGCACACAGTAACCATCTGTCGAAGGCACCACTGCGGGCAAACCATACTTTTAGGAAATTCTTGTAAGAGGAGATTTCGCTCACCTCAAAATAATGGGGAACGAAAGAACTGAGATCGAAGTTTTCGGACAGGTCTATTTGCTCTGCCAAGAGTCGCCAGTTCTCCTCGTCTTTTTCCTGATAGGGGATGTCCCCAAGTTCCAGTTGTAAACCGCTTTTCAAGAACTCATAGGCATTCCTGGGGCATATATAGCTGAAGGCATTATCCGGCTGGGCATACTTGGCATTGGCAAAGATGGAGCGAGAGGTGCAGACGATGGTCTTCCTTTGATGTACTTCCGTGTTCTTCCAAATGTCCAGCCATTCGCCTACCGTATGTACCACGTTGGCTTGGCTCTCCATATTCTTGACTCCATAGCAGGAGTCATCGTCCACGAGAATCATCGTGTAGTTGTTAGACACAACCTCATCGTTATGAAGATGCCACACCGATATTTGGGTGTCCGTCTCAAAGGCGCTCATCTTGCCCTCCAAGCCTACGATGGGAATGTAGATTCTCTGTGAGTGTTCCAATCCTTCTGATGATGCCTCTATCGACTTCAATGTCTTGACCAGTGCGTCAAAGGTATGGCTTTCCTGGTTGTCATAGAAGCGTGCCAACTCTGAGAACGGAGTGACCACACTGTCACGACCATTCAGCGAACGGATATAGTCGGCGATATGCTCGCCAAGTTCCTGATAGGTAATCAGCAGATCGGGATAGTCGGCATCTATCCATTTGTCCACGCTCTGTATCGCCACACCACATTCCTGTTGCATATACATGACAAACTCAAAGCTGTCATGGAAATCATCGAAAAGTACAAAACGGATTGGGTAGCGGTTAGCCGTAGCCGCTCCCATTCCGTTGATATGTTTGTCTTCCTCCACCAAAGTTTTCAACTCCTCGAAGGAAGCCACGGTCTTAAATCTGTTGTCGTCAAACATGCTTCATGATAATATTAAGGGTTTGTTCGTCTGCGTGGTCGCACAGGTCTTGCAGCAAGTCGCGCAACATCTGGTTGGATGCCAGCGGTATCACCTTCTTGGCAAGCTGGCTTCTCTTGGCTTTCAGTTCCTCGCTGTCTCCTATTTGCGAAGCTACCATCGCTGTACTTTCTGTTCCGTTTTGGCTACCGCCACTCATCCATGCGGGGTTGCCTGTACTCTCGGTAGCCTGGTTGGCCGCCTCTTTCTTGTATCGTTCCAGCTCCTCCTTGTACCGTTGCTTGTTTTCTTCCCGGTCACGTTCCTGCTGCTGTGCCAAACGCCATTTTTGCAGCATGTCTTCCACGCCTCTCTCTGTCCACAGACCGATGGTTCCCTCAAGGTGTCCTTCCAGGAATTTCCGTGCCTCGGGTATTTCTTCCTCTGTCAGGTTGATGTATTCTAACCCCATGACATAGTTATTGAAACCTTTCTCAAAGTTGTTGGCAGACAGCAGTAGGAGGTTGCCCAACTCGAAGTTGTTCTTCAGTCCCTCTGCCACCTTCGCCATTAACTGAGGATTCTTCACGCTTTCCGAGTCGGTGATGACCTTGATGATGCCGTCTATCAGTTCCTTGTTTTCGGGTGAACAATCCTGCACATACTTCAGTGACCAGAGCGGATAGCCCACACTGGCTGAATATTCGTGGGTCATCGCCCACCGTGCATCGGTCAGACTGCTCACATCGGAATACTTCGGCAGCTTGTTCAGCTTGAATGTCTTGATCAGGTTCTTGGTGATGGAGCCTGCTTCCTTGCTCTCAAACATGAAGTTGAGCTTTGCTGAAGTCTTCCCGCTCTCCCATGCCTTAAACATTTCCACGATGTCATCCACCAAGTGGTTCGCTGTCCTTGGCTTGCCGTTCAGGTCGAATATCTTGCCGGCATACTTGCGCATGGCAAAGGCCACCATCGCCATCGGCGCATACGACTGGAACAGTCCGTAGGGTGGCAAGGTCAGCCCCACCAACTTCTCGCCAAGATTAAACGATTGGTTCTTGTTAGTATGGTTGAATACGTTCTGAATATAGTCGCTTACTTTCTTCAATGGATGCTCGGGGTTAATGTCCGACTTCCATTCCAAGTTCTCGTCCACGCTATCTTGCAGCAGATACTCCACATGCTTGGCTGGTCCTCCACACTTGGCTACTATTTCCTCTTTCGTGTGGAATGACAGGACGGCATCCACCGTGGTCTTTACCGAAGCCTTCTTCCAGAACGTGTTGGAAGAACGGGTACGGATGATGTCCAGTGCCTCCGGGCCTGAGGGGAAGATATTGGGAGCGATGGATATGTTGATGGTGGAGGCGAATCTCGTTCCCGAAATGGTCAACTCGTCATTGCGCAGACAGAAGGTTACACTGCCGCCACGGATGTCGTTCAGCCATGCGGAGACCATGTCGCCGGCATTCTTGGTATAGGTTTTCTGCTGGTTGGCAAGACCGTGCTTCTGGGCACAGGTGGCATTGGCCTGATATTCGATGAACCGCTCAAACTCCTTCTCTCCCATCGGTGTTTCCAGCATCACAAAACAGATATTGCGGAAACGCTCATCTTCCTTGTTCTTGTCCACAATGTCTCTCAGTTCGAAGATTTCTTGCTTGGTCTTGCCCACCATGAACGCCAGCAATACGGAGTAGGAGTTCGATTTCTTGGCGAATACCTCTATCTTGTTGAGCAGGGTGTATTCGTTGCTCACCAATGAGAAGAACTGGAACTCTACGGGGCGTGCCACCTGCGAGAGGTGCTTGGTCATAAAGTTCTTGGCGGTGTCGCCGAAGTTGATGACCTGCTCGGTATAGAGGAAATTGGTCAGTTTCAGCTCCTCCTTGATTTTCTGTATCTCATCGGTGGGCAATGCCGTGAAGAGGATGGAATAGTTGCCGTTGGGTTGACGCTGGATGATACTCTTGTCGTTGAAGTATTCCAGGATTTCTCCCACATTATTATATATAGGTGTACCCTCGAAGAGATTGTAGATATTCTCCTCGCTCGGTGTCACACTGTCGTTGTTGGCAATGTTGTTGAGGGCGTTGAGCAACAGTATACCCTTAAACACGGCAAGGTAGTCTGCACCTTGTGCCTCCACCGCCAAGTGGTGGGAATTGAAGCGTTCTGTCACTGCACCAAAGCGGGCAGTGTCTCCCTCGAAGTACTCCTGCACATAGTCCCAGAGATAGTTGGGGGTAACGGTATCTTTGTCGGCGAAGATGTTCTCATCATCGAAGAAGGCTTTCACGGCATCACAAGCCAAAAACTCGAACACGCTTCGGCTGGAGGAACCTGCCTCTCGGGCGAAGTAGGTGGCAAGGTTGGCTGTTGACGGATGCACAGGGAAGAGGTTCGCCAAGTCCTTCTTCGTTTGCTCGGGGTCGGTAGATGATGAAGCGAAGTCAGATAATAAGTCCTCATGCAGCGAGCAGAAGAATTCCTGTCGCTGATCGTACAATACCTTGTCTACTACCACAAATTTCTTCGACATGATACGGAATGCCGAGACGGGCTCCATGTTGTAGATGACATAATGGTAACGGCCTCTGGTCTGCTCTCGCTCTGCCTCCTTTAGGGAGTTCAGGGCAGAAGGGTGCGAGAGGAAGAGGAAGTAAGAATCGTTCTCGGGGTTCATCATGTCCTCGGCTATCTCCTGCAATATCTTCAAGAGGGGCACACCCAGGTCGGAGCGCATTACGTCAGTAAACTCGTCCCAGATAATCAGCAGACCGTCATACTCGCCCAGACTGCGAAGCTCATTCTGTACCTCGAAGATCCATGTCTTCAAATTGGAGTTCTTGATGGGCACGTTGATACCCATGTTTCTCAATGCCTGTGTCACTCGGTTCAACACTTCCGTGTCGCCATTCGACAGTCGTGACTTCAACTTGCCC
Source organism: Oribacterium sp. (assembly GCA_963609615.1). Classification (GTDB taxonomy): domain Bacteria; phylum Bacteroidota; class Bacteroidia; order Bacteroidales; family Bacteroidaceae; genus Prevotella. Next base: position 3,282 of record CAVDKC010000204.1, on the reverse strand, counting down.
AGGTCGGGAGCCACGCTCTTCAGTACCTCGTTGCTCTCTATGAGCATGTTCCATAGGTCTGGCTCGCTCTCCATGTGCTGGATGTAGTTGTCGAAATCGGTCTGCACTGTCAGTTTGATGCCGGCATCCTTCAATGCCCTGATTACTTCTTTCTGCACCTGCAGCGAGAGGTCTGCCTCATGGGCTATTGACTGCTGGCCATACAGGTTGACGGGGAACAGGCGTTTCTGCTCACGCAGCTGCATGATAGAATTGCGTAGCAGGGCGTATTTCTCCTCGCCATATTCTTCGTTCACATAGCGGGCAATATCCTCCACCTTGTCGCAAAGAAGATGCTTCAACACCGCTCCGGCATGGCTCTTGCCCGATCCATAGGTTCCTGCCACCCAAATCGCCTTGTGCGAGTCGGCGTCATTGTTTCTTACGGCACTGATGGTCTTCTTCAGCAAATCGTTGAACTGGTCATTAGCGATAAAGGTCTCCCAGTCTTTCGGTCCCTCATTCTTGATGTTGTAAGCGGGACGCATTGACCTCAGCGTTACTATGTCATTATATCTTGTAGCCATACGCGGTTGTTGTAATTTTCGTAGATTAAAATAATCTTCTATAGCCCTCCTCATTTCATTTCTATTCTCTGTCTCTTGGAGCAATTCCCATAGAGGTTCGTCCAGATATGCAAAGTCTATCTTTTCTTTCAGCTGCTTTGGAGTAGGCGATTGGGTTGCCAAAATTCCTTTGATATGATAAAAACCATCAGATGTCAAGTGGAAAAACGGATATTTCATAGGACTTAGCTCCTCGCCATATTCTTCATACAGTTCTATATAAAGTTTCTCCAACTCATCTGTATACTGAATTTCATTTTTTGTCAGCAAATGCTTCTCTATTGCCCGAATTATCGCCACAAGGAATATTGGCTTAGCCACTTTTCTTTTCCCTGCTACTATTTGAGTTTTTACAGAAAGAAGCAATGCCCTATAATATCCAAAAGACAAGTCCATCCTATACCAACATTTGTTCTAACACAGACATAGGAGTCAAATCGCTCCGCAAGGTGATGCTGTCCAATCCCATATTTAACTCTGCCACCAATACCCTATTGTTCATAGAGTTCAAAACTTTCAATGCCTTCACAAAATCTGTCTGAGAAATGCCAAAGACACCAAAAGGATTACTTGTCGAATCTTCCGAATACAAATCGGAAACCCTCAAGTTGCGAACTCCTTTCTCCTCTGCATATTTGTACAAGAAGTAAGCGATTCCTACAGATGAAATTTCCGAACAATGAAGCCTTCTCAACAACTTGGAATCCTCCATTTCTCCCCATTTCAAATGTTCTCCCAATGGTGAGGTATTGATGGTTTGAAGCAATGCTCTTACCGCATTTGCTACAGTTTTGACCGAGGAGTCTGGATATTGCTCTATGATAGAGCTTTCCAATGTCTTACTATCAAAGAGTTGGTTAGGCTTAATGTTGGTAGCAAACCAATTCACAATAAATGAATTATAAGACAAGTTCACTGTAATTATCTCCCAAATCTCATCTTGGAAATCAGCATAGTTTTCCATCAACAACTTGCCTAATTCTGTCAGAGAGTTCTTTGCATCGGTGATTTCTGCATCTTTCAACCATGCCTTAAAACCATCTTCTTGAGCAGTTCCCAGGCTATTGTTTCCCCAAAAGTCATCAGGAAAACTCGAATATTCAGAAAGCCACTCGTTTCTTAGGCCAAAAGTTTTGTAACCCTTAATCTTTGCATTTAACTTTTTATCCATATCAGTAATCATTCTTACACTATCTGCAGCGATACAGCCTCTGTCATGAGCATTGAAACACTTCAGACAATGAATACATTTATTTTTGTCAATATTTACATTCGGAATAACTTGCAAAGCACCTGTAGGACAGTCAGCCTCACAAACCTCACAGTGTACACAGTAGGCACTCTTGTATACCAATCGCTTCAACAAATAACCAAACTGTGGGTTTGCACTTATGCCTGATACTCTGAACTCTATGCTGTCTTTCTCGCTATTTGTTATGGAAAAATCATACAGTCTCTTCTTATAGTTAAGAGAGCCTTTGATGTTTCCATCCACTTCATTAGCAGTATATTCCCCTAAAGCAAACATCCATGCAAGCAAACTGTTGTTAGGAAATTCTATTTTGGCTATCAAATCTGTCGGATGATTTTTGAACAAGACTTTAGCCTTGACAATATCCTTGCCGCCTATTGCTTTGATTTTCCACTTGCGTTCACTCAAATATGATTTTGTGTCATGAATGCCTACAAATTTTGACCAAGAAGAAAGCTTCTGCATAAATGGTGCAGCACTTTCCTCAAACCGACGGCTCACAACCATGTCATCCCATGTTGTCGCAAAGGGACACACCAAGCAACCGACACGAGCTTTTCCGTATCTGTAAGCAATATTTATATCTAAGTGTTGTTCAAAGAGATACAAAAATATCTCAACTGTGTTCCAATACAGAATGGGATGTGCGTTGTATACATTTGTATGTTTACCCTTTCCTTTTCTGAGATAAGCACTACGTTTCATGCTTTCTTCCGCCCTTACTCCATCGAAAGTCAAAATCTTGGCTTGCTTGTTGTCTCCACTTCTCAACATTCGGTAGAGGGGTGCAGTCTTCATCACGGAGCAGCACCAGCGGTGGGTGTCGCTGGGCGTACCTATCTTGTCCCAATAGTTCAACACACTATCGTGATTACGTGCCAAGGAGAATTTCAGGTCGGGAAACTTCTCTTTGTATTGCTTCTGAATCTTGTCGTAAAGTTCCAAGGATGGGGGCAATTCATAGCCAGTGTCGCTATAAATCACCTCAAAGTCGGTGCTGGGAATGGCACGGGTACACAAGTCGAGTACCACCTGCGAATCCTTTCCTCCCGAGAAGGAGGCGATGAACTTGTCTATCTTGGTGGTCTGGTAAACACGCTTACCAGCATTGTTGGCATCTTCCAACGGCATGATGTCGAACGACTCGCAGTCTTCCTTCACGATTGCCATTTTCCGCTTGGTCTTCTTCTCTGCCTGTTGCGCCAACGCCTCAAAGTCAAGGGTGTTGGCGGCAGCAGCCTGAATAGTCTTCCTGGCACGGGCATACTGCTCGTACGTCTCGTGGATGAACTCTATCGCCTCGCTCTCCAACAGGAACATCATGTCCTTGTTGCGCTCCAGTATAGCTTCCACATCCACAGGCTCCAGCACCAGGTTCTCTGCAGTTGGCTGCAAGATAATGGTAGCCGCATCATAGATGTTGGC